>NZ_JBIVCD010000050.1:0-35485 GCF_044746425.1 Pseudomonas sp. NPDC086112
CTCATGAAACGTCGTGGGCATCAGGCGAATCGTTATAGGTATAAAAGATGCGGCAGTTTACCTGATGCATCGCCCCCTGCCCACGCGTTGGTTTTTTTTGGCGGATACGCCGTCAGCTGCGGCGATCGACGATGTACCGGGCCAGATCGCGCAATGGCTCGGCCGCCGCGTCAAACGGTCGCAGCGCGTGCAGGGCCTGATCGCGCAGTTCCAGGGCATAGGCCTTTGCCGCGTCGAGACCGAGCAGGGCCGGGTAGGTCGGCTTGTCCCGGGCGATGTCGGCGCCCTGGCGTTTGCCGAGGGTTTCGGTGTCACTTTCGACGTCGAGAATGTCGTCCTGGACCTGAAATGCCAGGCCAATGGCCTGTGCATAACTCTGCAGGGACTTCAGTTCGTCCTTCGCGGCATGACCGCTGGCCAGGGCACCGAGCTTGACGCTGACTTCAATCAACGCGCCGGTCTTGTGCCGGTGCATGTATTCAAGGGCTTTTTGATCGAGCTTCAGACCCACCGAACCGAGATCGATAGCTTGCCCGCCGACCATGCCCGCCGGACCGGCTGCCAACGCCAGGGCGCTGACCATCTGCAGACGGGTTTCGGCGTCGCAACTGCTAAGGCGTGGGTCGAGCAGGGCGCTGAAGGCCAGACTCTGCAAACCGTCACCGGCGAGGATCGCACAAGCTTCATCGAATTTTTTATGCGTCGTCGGCTGGCCGCGACGCAGATCGTCGTCGTCCATGGCCGGTAAATCATCGTGCACCAGCGAATAGGCGTGGATCAGCTCCACCGCGCAGGCCGCGCCATTGGCTTGCTCGGCCTTACCGCCCAACGCCTCACACGCGGCGTAAGCCAGCAATGGGCGCACGCGCTTGCCACCGTTCATCACGCTGTAGCGCATGGCTTCGTAGAGGCGGGCGAGCTCGGGGCTCGGCGCGTTGAACAGGGTTTCCAGTGCCGCGTTAACGCGAGCCTGGCTGGTGGCCGAATATGCCGCAATCATTCTGGCTGATCCGCGTCGAAGGGTTCCTCGGCCAGCTCACCATCACGCTCAAGCAGCACTTGAACCTTCTGCTCGGCCTGAGCCAGCGCCGCCTGGCAATCGCGGGTCAGCCCGATGCCCTGCTCGAAAGCGGTCAGCGAATCTTCCAGCGACAATTCGCCATTCTCCAGACGCTCTACCAGCGTTTGCAGGTCGGCGAGGGATTGTTCGAAATCCAGTGCAGCTTTTTTGCGGGCCATGGCGGCTATTTCCGGTTGACGTTAAACCGGCGCGACACTAGCAGACATAGGGGTTATGGGCAAATGAGCGGGGCCTTTGACACCACAGTTTCCGGGTGAAAACACACCCTGTGGCGAGGGAGCTTGCTCCCGCTGGGGCGCGGAGCGGCCCCTAAACCAGACACCGCGTTTCTTCAGGCATACCGCATCCAGCAATTTGCGACTGCTACGCAGCCGGACGGGGCGATGCGTCGTTCCGACAAGCCCCTCACCACTGCGCGGTATCGATCATGATTAATCTGTAGAGTCATCGGGATAGCTGATTTGATATCGAGTACTGCGCCCGCCGCCGGGCAGGCGTTTCAGGCAGCCCTTCTCCAGCAGTTCGGCCAGATGACGGGTTGCGGTGGCTTTGGAAACCTTTGCCACTGCCTGATATTGAGCGGCGCTGATGCCGTTATCGAAACCTCGTTCCCCACCATCGAGCAAGCGATTCAGTACTTTGGTCTGCTCGGTCGACAGTCCGGATTCCCGATGTGCCTGCCAGAAACGCACCTTGCCCAGTACCGACTCAATCCGCGTCATGGCCTGCTGCAAGCTACGCAGCAAAGTCTGAAGAAACCACTCCAGCCATTCGGTGATATCCATCGTGGCTTTCTGACTGGTTTCCAGCACTCGGTAATAGCCAGAACGATCATCCAGAATGCTCGCCGACATGGCGTAGAAACGGATGGCCTGAGCCTCACCCTGAGCCAGGGCCAGATCAGTGATCGTTCGCGTCAGGCGACCGTTGCCATCGTCGAAAGGATGCAACGTCACAAACCAGAAATGTGCGACGCCGGCCCTCAGCAAAGGGTCGAGTCCGACTTGATTTCGGCTGGCTTCAAACCAGGTCAGGAAGGTTTCGAGTTGTCGTTCAAGACCAAGGCGAGGCGGCGCTTCGAAGTGAACGGTCGGCCCGTCGAGGCGCCCGGACACCACTTGCATCGGCTCGTCGCCGCGCAAGGCTCCGACACGGATCGATCGGGCCGCAAGATCAGTGTCTTGCTCAGGAAACAGCCATTTATGCCAATCCAGCAATCGAACCAATGTCAGTGGTTCAGCGAAATGCCGGGTGGCATCGAGCATCAATTGCGCAAGGCCCTCACTGCGCTGGCTCACCTTATCGCCATTGACCAGGTCCAACCCCAACCGTCGCGCCAGAGAGGAGCGTACGGAGCCAACATTAAGCTGTTCACCCTCGATAGCGGACGAGGTCACGATGTTCTGCAACAACGCATCCAGTTCGTTTTGCGCGCTCAACGAACTGCCTACCGAACTGGCCATCCCCATCAACCGACCCTGGGCCTGAACGCAGTCGCGCAACAGTGGCGCCAAACGCTCGGCTTGCCATTGGAAATTTGGCCAATCAGGTTGCTGCCAGATCCAGTGAGGTGCCATGGAATCGGTGCTCTTGGAATGAGTGAGCCGATTAAAAATGCTATTCGGCTCATATAGTGAGCCGAATATGACGCCTATTCGGCTCACCGTCCAGTTGTCGGACAGCTTGTCGCCTCACGTGCGGCTGCGACTGAATCGTGCAACATGTGGGTTGGCCGCAGTTCAATGCGGTCATAGTGAATTCGGGATTAATTTTCAGACATTAAAAAGCCGGCTTGTGGCCGGCTTCTCGGGGACTGGCTTGGTTTATTTTTGGTAAACCGCGCCAGCCTTCAAAACGTACACCCGGATCTTGCGTCCGGCTGTGGGACTTGGCGAGAAAGTGATCTGCCTTGTCGGTGCGATCTGAGCCTGAAGAAGGGTCGATGCGCAAATGTGGGGCGCAGCATACTGATTTTTTTGAGGAATTCCCAGCTTGGCGTGTGGGGTAGGGCGATTGCGGAGAGGTGTAGCAGCTGCCGAAGGCTGCGTTCGGCTGCGAAGCAGTCGTAAATCCATTATTCACGGTATGGCTGAAACACCGCGGTGAAGAGTTATACGGCCGCTGCGCAGCCGGACGCAGGCTTCGCCAGCTGCTACAGGGTTGCGTCTTTACAGAAAGGGCACCGACGGCCGGCGTTTGTTGAGCGTCGACCACCAGAATACCCACCCCAATACCCTGATGTTTTGCTTATCGATCTGCTCGGCACTGAAGATCTCGTCTGGATACTCGGCTTTGTTATAGCTGCGCAATCGCAACGCATTCCCCGGCATCCGGTGCAGGTATTTGATCCGCAGCATCCCGTCATGCTCGATCGCATAAATTTCCCCATCAATAACCTGCGTCAGCCCACGGTCGATCGCAAGCGTCGAGCCATCTTCAATCTTTTCGCCCATGCTGTTGCCGATCATGTGGGTACAGATAGCGTCAGCGTGCTTGATTTCCAGAGAGTCGAGGTGGCTGCGAGGCAGGCGGATGGATTGGCTGGGGTCTTTGACGACGTGGGTTTTGTTGGAGCCCGGGGCGGTGGCTGTTTCTATATAGAAGGGCAATTCGACGTCGATGGGCTCGATCACCGTGTAGATGCCGCGGATGGCCTGGGCGTCGAAGGTATTGCCGGATTCGTCGAGTACGCGCAGGCGTGAGGACTCTTTCGGGCCTTCGCCGGTTTTCAGCCAGTCGCTGTTTACAGACAGTAGTCTGGCGACCTCTTCCATGCGGTAGGCGGGCACACCTCGGGTGTACCAGTTGTGGATATTTTGCGCTTCCGTGTCGAAGAAAGCGGCAAATCCAGTGGTTGTGATTTTCGCTGCTTCAAGGAGTGCTTTAAACCGTGGGCCGCTAGTGTTCTTTTTCATAAACACGAGTCTACTGGCGCAGGACGGGGGTTTGAATAAACGATCCGTTCAAATTTCGAGGGAAATTTAAGACTGGATGTAAGGCGCTTTTAGTGGAAATTAAACGAGAAAAAACCAATGCACCCAAGCGTTAAGCGACCGGTTTAAAAGAGGCTTTGCAAGCGCGCACAAAAAACCCCGGATCAACCGGGGTTCTTCTTCAAACGTCGCAGCTAGAAGCTTACCGCGGCTTCTCAGCCTTTATAGGCAGCAACCGACTTGGTGATCGCGTCGCGGGCGGCATCTGCGCCGGCCCAGCCTTCGATCTTGACCCATTTGCCTTTTTCGAGATCTTTGTAGTTCGCGAAGAAGTGCTCGATCTGCTGAATCAGCAGCGGAGGCAGATCGGTGTATTCCTTCACGTCGACGTACAGCTGGGACAGCTTGTCGTGTGGAACCGCGATCACTTTGGCATCGCCGCCGCCGTCGTCGGTCATGTTCAGGATGCCAACTGGACGCGCGCGGATTACCGAGCCTGGGGCAACCGGGTAAGGGGTCACGACCAGCACGTCGAGGGGGTCACCGTCGTCGGCCAGGGTGTTGGGGATGTAACCGTAGTTGGCCGGGTAGAACATCGGGGTGGCCATGAAACGGTCAACGAACATGCAATCGCTCTCTTTGTCGAGTACGTATTTGATCGGCGCGTGGTTGGCCTGTATCTCGATCGCGACGTAGATGTCGTTCGGCAGGTCTTTGCCAGCCGGAATCTTGCTGTAGCTCATTGGGCGGTGCCCCCGTTAGTTGACCAAAAAAACTTGGCCGGATTGACCAAAAAGTGGCGGCGATTATAGGCATATTCTGCCACCGTTGCCATGCGCCAGAGGTCGTGTAGACCTTAGTCGTGTGCCTGATAGACCGGGTTTTCAGCCAGAAGTTGCCGTAGACGGGCCAGCGGATCCTGCCGATAAAACAACTTCAGCTGCTCATAAACCTGTGGATATGCTTCATGCAGCAAGTCCGGTGCGCTGAAGAAGTATTCGCTGGTGACGGCGAAGAACTCGGCGGGGTTTTCCGCTGCGTAGGGGTCGATGGCGGTTTCGGTGTCCGGGTTGCGGTCCAGTTGCCGGTCGAGGTCGTCATAGGCTTCTTGCATGATTCTGGCCCAGTCGCTGACGCGCATATCGGTATGCAGCGGGGGCAGGCCATTGGCGTCGCCGTTGAGCATGTCGAGTTTGTGCGCGAGTTCGTGGATCACCAGGTTGTAGCCTTCCCAGCCACCGCTGGCCATTACGCCGGGCCAGGCGAGGATGATCGGGCCTTGCTGCCAGGCTTCACCGCTGTGTTCGCCGTCCCATTCGTGTTCGACGCCGCTGGCATCGCGATGGCGCTGGGGGCTGAGGAAATCGTCGGGGTAGAGGATGATTTCGTGAAAGCCCTGATACCAGTTCAGATCGCCCAGATGCAGCAGCGGCAATTGGGCCTGGGCGGCGAGCAGCAGGCGTTGCTCCTGGTGAAGCTCGACGCCGGGCAGGGCGGTCAGGTGTTTGTCTTGCAGGAACAGCACGCAGGCTTCCCGCAGCCACTGGCCTTCGGCTGCGCTGAGGCCATCGAGAAACCTCAGGTGATGGCGCACCCGTTGCCACATGTCGTCGGCAATCGGATGCCTGGCCAAGGTGCGCCGGCGTCGCCAGGCGCTAAGGGACCACATCGTGAGTCAGCGGGGTTCGGCTTTGGACGCGGCATTCCCGAGGCGGCTGCGGATCACGCTGATGATCATCGGCAGCAGCGACAGCAGGATGATGCCCACTACCAGCAGCGACAGGTTTTTCTTGATGAACGGTACGTTGCCGAAGAAGTAACCGAGGGTGACCAGGCCGCCCACCCAGAGAATGGTTCCGAGAACACTGAAGGCAAGGAAACGCGGGTAAGGCATTTTGCCGACACCGGCGACGAACGGGGCAAAGGTGCGGATGATTGGCATGAAACGCGCCAGGGTCACGGTTTTGCCGCCGTGCTTGTCGTAGAAGTCGTGGGTTTGTTGCAGATAGTCGCGGCGGAATATTTTCGAGTTCGGGTTGCTGAACAGCTTTTCGCCGGCGGTGCGACCGATTATGTAGTTGGTGCTGTCGCCGAGAATCGCCGCCAGCATCAGCAGGCCGCCCAGCAGCACCGGGTCCATGCCGCCACCGGCCGCCACGGCGCCGGCGATGAACAACAGGGAATCGCCCGGCAGGAATGGCATCACCACCAGACCGGTTTCGCAGAAGATCACCAGAAACAGAATGGCGTAAATCCATGCCCCGTAGTTAGTTACCAGCAGGTCGAGGTAAACATCGAGATGCAGGATAAGGTCGATCGGGTTGAAATCCATGGAAAGCACCTGTGGTGATGGCCCGACTCTGCAGGCCTGTGCGGATGGCTTAGCGTAAGACTACAGCTAAGTGTGATTTTTCTTACGAGCCGGAAGAATGGGCATTATACGGGGAGAGAAGTGAAAAACGCCTCGAGTTTGTAGCGGGGGATGTCGATGGAACGATCATAGGTCTGTTGGCATTGCACAATCTTTGTGGCGAGGGGGCTTGCCCCCGTTGGGTTGCGAAGCGACCCCTAAACCAGGTAGTCACGGTTTTTCAGATACACCGCATGCTCAGGTTTTACGACGGCTGCGCCGCCGAACGGGGGCAAGCCCCCTCGCCACAAAGGCCCCAGTGCTTACAGCTCCTCACTGATCGGCAACACGTAGTTCTTGAACTCGGTGTCTTCCCTGAACCCGATGGATTCGTAGGTTTTCTGCGCGACTTCGTTGTTGCTGCTGGTGGAAACGCGCATGCGCACGGCATTGGTTTCCTTGGCCATTTTTTTCGCGGTACGGATCAGGTTGTCGGCCACCAACTGGCGGCGGGCGTCTTCGGCGACGTAGATGTCGTTGAGGATCCACACGCGTTTAAGCGAAAGAGACGAAAAGCTGGGGTACAACTGACAAAAACCCATCAGTTTGTTGTTGTCGTCATCGGCCAGGGCCAGGTAGATCACCGACTCCTTGCGGCGCAGGCGTTTCTCGAGGAACGCCCGGGACGAGTCCGGATACGGCAGGGAACCGTAAAACTCACGATATTTGACGAACAACGGGGTCAGCAGGTCGAGGTGTTCGAGGGTCGCTTGAATAATCCGCATGGTAGGTCTCGTCTTCAAGTGGCTGTCTTACGTGGTGACGGCGACGGGAAACCCTGGCGGCCGTGCATCGATCCTGCCTGAAACCTGAATAGAAACGCAATGCGGAAACGGTTCAGGTATCCGACGGGCTCAGTAGGAAATTACCTTTCATATCTGCACCAATGTCCGACTCCAGCGTCTGAACCTGGGCTTCGTCCTTCAGACTGACCCCCGATAACTGCCGCCGACAGGCTTCGCGCATTAAATACAGCAAGCGGTGTGCCGCCATGCCGTAACTCAAGCCTTCGAGCCGGACATTCGAGATGCAGTTGCGATAGGCGTCTGTCAGTCCGACTTTGGGATTATAGGTGAAATACAACCCCAGGCTGTCTGGCGAGCTCAAGCCGGGGCGTTCGCCGATCAAAATGACCACCATTTTCGCGCCTAATAGCTCGCCAATCTCGTCGGCCACTGCAACTCGGCCCTGTTCCACCAGAATCACCGGCGACAGGGACCAACCCTCAGCGGCTGTCTGTTCTTCCATGCGCGCCAGAAACGGTAAGGTGTGGCGATGAACGGCCAATGCCGAGAGGCCATCGGCCACCACGACCGCCAAGTCCACCCCGCCAGGATGATTCCGAGCATAGTCGCGCAGGGTCTGCGCCGACTCATCACTCAACTTGCGCCCCAAATCGGGGCGCTGCAGATAGCTGTTCCGGTCCGTGGCGGCGCTGTGCAACAGCAAACTCTCACGCCCACGCTCGGCCAGTTGCGAATTCAGCCCCCTGTGGTCGAACGGCAGGTGCACCGCATCCCGGGCCTGTGCATGGGCGTACTGAAAATCCAGCTGCGCGCTGGTCGGCATACTGGTGCCTGTACGACCGAGGGCAATACGTGCCGGGGTCAGGCGACGCAGTTCCAGCAATGGGTTTTGCGGATCGACAGGTGGTTTATCCATCTCAATACTCATCCCAGTTGCGCCATGGCTTGGCGGAAGGCCGGCGGCAGGTTGTCGCCGAAGTGAATTTGGCCGTCTGCCTGGGTAAAGATGCCCATGTTCGCCAGCCACTGTTCAAACTCCGGCGCCGGTTTCAGGCCCAGGGTTTTGCGGGCGTAGAGGGCGTCGTGGAACGACGTGGTCTGGTAATTGAGCATGATGTCGTCAGAGCCGGGGATGCCCATGATGAAGTTGATCCCAGCCACGCCCAGCAGGGTCAGCAGGGTGTCCATGTCGTCCTGATCGGCTTCGGCGTGATTGGTGTAACAGATGTCGCAACCCATGGGCACGCCCAGCAGCTTGCCGCAGAAGTGGTCTTCGAGACCGGCGCGGATGATCTGTTTGCCGTTGTAGAGGTATTCGGGGCCGATGAAGCCTACGACGGTGTTCACCAGAAACGGTTTGAAATGGCGTGCCACGGCGTAGGCGCGGGTTTCGCAGGTCTGTTGATCGATGCCGTGGTGAGCGTTGGCTGACAAGGCGCTGCCCTGGCCGGTCTCGAAATACATCAGATTTTGGCCCAGCGTGCCGCGATTCAGGCTCAAGCCCGCGTCATAGCCTTCCTGCAAGACGTTTAGGTTGATACCGAAACTGGCGTTGGCCGCTTCAGTGCCGGCGATCGACTGGAACACCAGGTCCAGCGGAATGCCGCGATTCACCGCCTCGATGGAGGTGGTGACGTGGGTCAGCACGCAGGCCTGTGTAGGAATTTCGTAGCGCTGGATGATCGCATCGAGCATTTCCAGCATGGCGCAGATCGAAGCGATGCTGTCAGTGGCCGGGTTGATGCCGATCATCGCGTCACCGTTGCCGTACAGCAGTCCGTCGAGAATGCTCGCGGCGATGCCGGCCGGTTCGTCGGTGGGGTGATTGGGTTGCAGGCGTGTCGAGAGCCGGCCGCGCAAGCCCAGAGTGCCGCGGAATTTCGTGACCACGCGGATTTTCTGCGCCACCAGCACCAGGTCTTGCACGCGCATGATCTTCGACACGGCGGCGGCCATTTCCGGGGTCAGGCCCGGGGCGAGGGCACGCAAGCTCTGTTCGTCGGCGGCGTCGCTGAGCAGCCAATCGCGAAAGCCACCGACAGTGAGGTGGCTGACCGCTTTAAAAGCCTGTTTATCGTGAGTGTCGATGATCAGCCGGGTGACTTCATCGGCCTCGTAAGGAATCAGTACTTCCTGCAGGAAGTGAGTCAGCGGGATGTCAGCCAGGGCCATCTGCGCGGCCACCCGCTCACCATCGTTGAGGGCGGCAACGCCGGCCAGAAAGTCCCCCGAGCGCGCGGGGCTGGCCTTGGCCATGACGTCTTTGAGACTGTCGAAGCGGTAGGTCTGGGCGCCGACGGTATGGGCAAATACGGCCATGGTGTCCTCCTGGTTAATTGATGACCTGTAGGAGCGAGGCTTGCCCGCGAAAAACGATAACGCGGTGTATCAGTCAGACCGCATCATGCCCTTCGCGGGCAAGCCTCGCTCCTACAGGAATGGGGCGCTCCCAAATAGGGCGTGCGCCCGGCGCCGGTGCAATTAGATACCTTCGAGCATTGCATCCGCCGGTGCATCGGAACGCTGCTTGGCCGTCAGTTGGAAATACAGGTAGCCGGCCGCCATGAACCCGAGGAACACACACCCGATCAAGGTGTTGAACCACGCCATCGCAACCAGGCACACCACGGCCAGAAACAGCGCGATGCCCGGTACGATCGGGTAGCCCGGTGCGCGGAAGGTGCGTTCCAGGTTCGGCTCGGTTTTACGCAATTTGAACAGGCTCAGCATACTGATGATGTACATCACGATGGCGCCGAATACCGACATGGTGATCATTGCCGCCGTCAGCGTCATGCCCTGCAGGTTGACCAGGCCGTCGCTGTAGATTGCCGCGATACCGATCACGCCGCCCGCCAGAATCGCCCTGTGCGGCGTCTGGAAGCGCGAGAGTTTGGCCAGCCCTTTGGGCAGGTAACCGGCGCGAGCCAGGGCGAAGAACTGTCGCGAGTAGCCAAGAATGATCCCGTGGAAACTCGCCACCAGGCCGAACAGGCCGATCCAGACCAGCATGTGCATCCAGGTCGAATTGTTGCCGACCACGGCTTTCATCGCCTGAGGCAGCGGATCGTTGATGTTCGACAGTTGGCGCCAGTCGCCGACGCCGCCAGCCATCACCATGACGCCGATGGCCAGGAACACCAGGGTCAGAATGCCACTGACGTAAGCCCTGGGAATCGTGCGTTTCGGGTCCTTGGCTTCCTCGGCGGCCATGGCGGCGCCTTCGATGGCGAGAAAGAACCAGATCGCGAAAGGAATTGCCGCAAAGATGCCGGGAATCGAGGCCATGGTGAATTCGTTGGAACCCGACCAACCATTGAGCACGAAATTGCTGAAGCTGAAGCCCGGTGCGACCACGCCCATGAACACCAGCAACTCGGCGACCGCCAGCACGGTGACCACCAATTCGAACGTGGCAGCGATGCTCACACCGAGGATATTCAAGCCCATGAACACGAAATAGGCACCAACAGCGGCGATCTTCGGGTCCAGTTCCGGGTATTGCACGTTGAGGTAGGCGCCGATAGCCATGGCAATTGCCGGTGGCGCAAAGACGAATTCGATCAGGGTCGCAATGCCGGCGATCAGTCCGCCTTTTTCGCCGAAGGCCCGGCGGCTATAGGCAAACGGCCCGCCAGCGTGGGGAATGGCGGTGGTCAATTCGGTGAAACTGAAGATAAAGCAGGTGTACATCGTCGCCACCATCAGGGCGGTGACGAGAAAACCCAGGGTCCCTGCGGTGCCCCAGCCGTAACTCCAGCCGAAGTACTCGCCGGAAATCACCAGGCCGACGGCAATGCCCCATAGGTGCAGGGTGCCGAGTGTGGGTTTGAGCTGTGTAGTAGAAGTCATAAGTCCTCTCTGTCTTTTTTATTGTTTGATCTGTTGGACTTTCGGGTATGGCGTTTTCGTGTAATTCGGGCACGCAAAGCCCGTGCCAGAGCATCAGGGCGATAATTGGTGTGTCATTGAGGGCGCCTTCGCGAGCAAGCCCGCTCCCACATTGGGGGGGTGGTGTGCCTGATAGTGGGCACGCCGGAAATCCTATGTGGGAGCGGGCTTGCTCGCGAAGGCGGTTCGAAGGGCGATACAGAACTACCTGTATCGCCTCCGGTTTTTAGAAGAAGCCCAACGGATTGATGTCGTAGCTCACCAGCAGGTTTTTGGTCTGCTGATAGTGGTCGAGCATCATCTTGTGGGTTTCACGGCCAACGCCGGACTTTTTGTAACCACCGAACGCGGCGTGAGCCGGGTACAGGTGGTAGCAGTTGGTCCATACGCGACCGGCCTTGATGGCACGGCCCATGCGGTAGGCGCGGTTGATGTCGCGGGTCCAGAGGCCGGCGCCCAGGCCGAACTCGGTGTCGTTGGCGATGGCCAGGGCTTCGGCTTCGTCCTTGAAGGTGGTGATGCTCACCACCGGGCCAAAGATTTCTTCCTGGAACACGCGCATTTTGTTGGTGCCCTTGAGCAGGGTCGGCTGGATGTAATACCCGGTCGCCAGGCTGCCCTCGAGTTTTTCCACTTTGCCGCCGGTCAACAACTCGGCGCCTTCGCCCTTGGCGATTTCCAGGTACGAAAGGATTTTGTCGAATTGCTGCTCGGATGCCTGGGCGCCGACCATGGTGTCGGTGTCCAGCGGGTCGCCACGTTTGATTTGCAGGACTTTGTTCATGACCACTTTCATGAACTCGTCGTAGATCGACTCTTGCACCAAGGCGCGGGACGGGCAGGTGCAGACTTCGCCTTGGTTGAAGAATGCCAGCACCAGGCCTTCGGCAGCTTTTTCGATGAAGCTTGGCTCAGCTCTCATGATGTCTTCGAAGAAGATGTTCGGCGACTTGCCACCCAGCTCCACGGTGGACGGAATGATGTTTTCGGCGGCGCATTTCATGATGTGCGAGCCGACCGGGGTCGAACCGGTGAAAGCGATCTTGGCGATGCGCTTGCTGGTGGCCAGGGCTTCCCCGGCTTCTTTGCCGAAGCCTTGCACCACGTTGAGCACGCCGGGTGGCAGCAGGTCGCCGATCAGTTCCATCAGCACGGTGATGCCCAGCGGGGTTTGCTCAGCCGGTTTAAGGACCACGCAGTTACCGGCGGCGAGGGCCGGGGCAAGTTTCCAGGCGGCCATCAGGATCGGGAAGTTCCACGGAATGATCTGCCCGACCACGCCCAGAGGTTCATGGATGTGATAGGCCACGGTGTTGCCGTCGATCTCGGCGGCGCTGCCTTCCTGGGCGCGGATGCAACCGGCGAAGTAGCGGAAATGGTCGGCGGCCAGCGGGATGTCGGCGTTGAGGGTTTCGCGAACGGCCTTGCCGTTGTCCCAGGATTCGGTGATCGCCAGCACTTCCAGGTTCTGTTCGATGCGATCGGCGATTTTCAGCAGGACCAGCGAGCGTGCCTGGGCGGACGTGGCGCCCCAGGCATCGGCGGCGGCATGGGCAGCGTCCAGGGCCTTTTCGATGTCTTCGGCTGTGGAACGCGGGAATTCGGCAATAGGTTGGCCGTTGACCGGCGATGTATTGGTGAAGTACTGACCTTTGACAGGCGCGACGAACTCGCCGCCGATGTAGTTACCGTATTTGCTTTTGAACGAAACGATAGCGCCTTCAGTACCGGGGTGAGCGTAACGCATGGTGATTTCTCCTTGGCTTTTGTGCTTATAAGGGAGGACGCGCTAAAGCGCTGCATTAAGCGTAGAGCAAAGGTCGGGCCAGCGCCTTGCAGGTCAGGTAAATCAAGGCCTTGCGTGTTTTTTGTCGGACGAATGGGCAGCGTTTGTGACGCTTGCGGTACAGCCCCTGTGACACTTTGTACCGTTTGTGGCGCAGGCTGTGACTGGCGGGTCTTGCCAGCATTGCAATGCTGGCCAGGCTGGAGGATGCTCGAACCTCCCTCCTTGTAGGAGCGAGGCTTGCCCGCGAAGGCCATGATTCGGTTTGCCTGATGCGCCGCGTTATCGTTCTTCGCGGGCAAGCCTCGCTCCTACACGGGGATGCAAACCGCTCGGGGAGAATAATAAGAAATGCACGATAACCATTTGAGTCGCCATGCCCAGCAAGTGCTGACCGTGACCCAAGGCAAATCCCACCTGCACGGTCCCGGCAGCGATCCGTCCATTGCCCGTTCCTGGCTGCGTTGTCTTGAGGATTATCACCTCGACCCGGCCCTGACCATGGCGCCGACGGTGCTGGAGCATGGTCGTGTGCTGGAAAGCCGCGAACGTTTGCAGCAAGTGCTGCAGATCGCCGGCACCGAAATGACCAGCCTCCACCAGCAACTTTCCGGTGCCGGCCACGCGGTGCTGCTGACCGACGCCCGCGGGGTGATCCTCAACTGTGTCACTGCGCCTACCGAACGGAAGATTTTCGAGCGCGCCGGCCTTTGGCTCGGCGCTGACTGGAGCGAAGCCTGCGAAGGCACCAACGGCATCGGCACCTGCCTGGTGGAGCGTCAGTCCCTGACCATCCATCAAGACGAACATTTTCGTGGCCGACATACCGGCCTGACTTGCTCGGCGAGCCCGGTGTTTGATCCTCACGGCGAGCTGCTGGCGGTACTCGACGTGTCTTCGGCGCGTCACGAGGTTTCGCGGCAGAGCCAATTCCACACCATGGCCTTGGTCAATCTGTCGGCGAAGATGATCGAGAGCTGCTATTTCCTGCGTTACTTCGACAATCAATGGTTGCTGCGTTTTCACCTGCAGGCCGAATCTGTCGGGCTGTTCAGCGAAGGGTTGCTGGCGTTCGATGGGGAAGGGCGGATCAGTGCGGTCAACCAGAGTGCGCTGAATTTGCTGGGGCATATTCGTGGCGGGCTGTTGGGCAAACCGGTGGAGGCGTTTTTCGACTGCTCGCTGGATGAATTGCTCGGCCGCGCGAGCGCCAATGCCAGCGCCAGTTGGCCATTGCGCACCCGTGACGGGCGGCGGTTGTTCGCCGTATTGCGCGGGCAGCCGCGCAGCATTCCGGTGCCGGTGGTGCAAAGCCCGATGGTTGCCGAGCGTCCGCGCTTGTCAGGCATTTGCCTGGGCGATGCCGCGTTGCAGGAGGATTTCCGCAAGGCCTTGCGCGTGTTTGAACGGGACGTGCCGTTGCTGATCAATGGCGAAACCGGCTCAGGCAAGGAGGCCTTCGCCAAAGCCGTGCATCAGGCCAGTCAACGGGCAGCAAAATCGTTCGTTGCCCTCAATTGCGCGGCGATTCCCGAAAGCCTGATCGAGAGCGAACTGTTCGGCTATCGCGGCGGCAGTTTCACCGGCGCTCGCAAGGAAGGCATGCGCGGCAAGCTGCAGCAGGCCGATGGCGGGACGTTGTTCCTCGATGAAATCGGTGACATGCCGCTGAGCATGCAGACCCGTCTATTAAGGGTGCTGGAAGACCGTCAGGTGGTGCCGATTGGCGGTGAGCCGGAATCGGTCAATGTGCGGATCATCAGCGCCACCCACCGCAATCTGCTTGAACGGGTGCAGGACGGCAGTTTCCGCGAGGATTTGTATTACCGGCTCAATGGGCTGGAGGTTGCGTTGCCGGCGCTGCGGGAGCGCGCTGACAAATCGCAGTTGCTCGACTTTTTGCTGGCCGAAGAGGCGGGCGGAGAGACGGTGCTGATTGATGCTCCGGCGCGGCAGGCCTTGCTGGATTTTGCCTGGCCGGGCAATGTGCGGCAGCTGCGCAATGTGCTGCGGACCCTGGCGGCGCTGTGTGACGGCGGGCGGATCGGGCTGGAGGATTTGCCGGCGACGATTCGCCAGGCCCGACCGGTGACGGCGTCGGCGGTTGAAGAACCTTCCGAGTATCCGCTGGACGATGCCGAGCGGTTGGCATTGCTGACGGTGCTGGAACAGCAGCGCTGGCATATGACGCACACCGCCGAACAGCTGGGCGTGAGCCGCAATACCCTCTACAGAAAGCTGCGCAAACACGGTATCGCCCGCTAGATACACCGGATCCTGACTTTGTAGGAGCGAGGCTTGCCCGCGAAGCTTTTGGCGTACTAGAGGGCGCCTTCGCGGGCAAGCCTCGCTCCTACAGGTTCTGCGGTGATTTCAAACTCTGAGTGCGAATTTTCCCACCCTACGCTAACCTGCGGCCATGTTTTACGAGGTCGACTATGCACATTCATATTCTTGGTATTTGTGGCACTTTCATGGGTTCGATGGCGGTTCTGGCCAAAGAGCTGGGCCATCACGTGACCGGCTCCGATGCCAACGTCTATCCACCGATGAGCACTCAGCTGCAAGCCCAGGGCATTGAGTTGACCCAAGGTTACGACCCGGCGCAGCTCGATCCGGCCCCGGACCTGGTGGTGATCGGCAATGCCATGTCCCGCGGCAACCCGGCCGTCGAATACGTGCTGAACAAAGGCCTGCCGTACGTCTCCGGCCCGCAATGGCTGGCCGATCACGTGTTGCAAGGCCGCTGGGTGCTGGCGGTTGCCGGCACTCACGGCAAAACCACCACCAGCAGCATGCTTGCCTGGGTCCTGGAGCACGCCGGCATGAGCCCGGGTTTCCTGATCGGCGGCGTGCCGCAGAATTTCTCGGTGTCGGCGCGTCTGGGTGATACGCCGTTCTTCGTGATCGAAGCCGACGAATACGACAGTGCATTCTTCGACAAGCGTTCGAAATTCGTTCACTACCGTCCGCGCACGGCGATCTTGAACAATCTTGAGTTTGATCACGCTGACATCTTCCCCGATCTGCCGGCCATCGAGCGGCAGTTCCACCATTTGGTGCGGACCATTCCAAGCGAAGGCCTGGTGATCCATCCGACCACCGAACCGGCATTGCTGCGGGTTATCGAAATGGGCTGCTGGACCCCGGTGCAAACCACCGGTGCCGGCGGTCAGTGGCAAGTCAAACTGCTCAGTGAAGACGGCTCGAAATTCGAAGTGATGTTCGAAGGCGCCGTTCAAGGCGTGGTCGAGTGGGACATGACCGGTCAGCACAACGTCGCCAACGCCTTGGCCACCTTGGCCGCCGCACGTCATGTCGGCGTCGTGCCGTCGATGGGTATCGCTGCACTGAGCGCGTTCAAAAGCGTGAAGCGGCGGATGGAAAAGGTCGCGGAAGTGCGTGGCATCACCATTTACGACGACTTTGCTCACCACCCGACCGCCATCGCCACCACCCTCGACGGTCTGCGCAAACGCATTGGCGATGCGCCGCTGATCGCGATCATCGAGCCGCGCTCCAACTCCATGAAGCTTGGCGCGCACCGTGATGGCTTGCCGGAAAGTGTGGTCGATGCCGATCAGGTGATCTGGTATTCCCCGGCCAACCTCGGTTGGGATCTGGGCGCCACTGCGGCGTTGTGCACTGTGCCGTCGATCGTCAGCGATTCGCTGGAAGGCATCATCGAGCGCGTGAAGAGCCAGGCTCAGCCCGGCACTCATGTGGTGATCATGAGCAACGGCGGCTTCGGCGGCCTGCACGGCAAACTGGCCGAGGCGCTGCAATGAACAACGGTCCGGAACGCATCACGCTGGCGATGACCGGCGCTTCGGGCGCCCAGTACGGCTTGCGCCTGCTCGACTGCCTGGTGCGTGAAGACCGCGAGGTACACTTCCTGATTTCCAAGGCTGCGCAACTGGTGATGGCCACCGAGACCGATGTCTCGCTGCCGTCCAAACCACAGATGATGCAAGCCTTCCTCACGGAATATACCGGCGCCGCCGCCGGGCAGATTCGGGTGTACGGCAAGGAAGACTGGATGTCGCCGGTGGCTTCGGGCTCTGGCTCGCCAGCGGCGATGGTGGTGGTGCCGTGTTCCACCGGGACCTTGTCGGCTATCGCGACCGGGGCCTGCAACAACTTGATCGAACGGGCTGCCGACGTGACCTTGAAGGAGCGCCGCCAGCTGATTCTGGTGCCCCGCGAGGCGCCGTATTCGAGCATTCATCTGGAGAACATGCTCAAGCTGTCGAACATGGGCGTGACGATTTTGCCGGCGTCACCGGGCTTCTATCACCAGCCGCAGACTATCGATGACTTGATCGACTTCGTCGTGGCGCGAATTCTCAACTGTTTGAATATCCCGCAAGACATGCTGCCGCGTTGGGGCGAACACCATTTGAGCAGCGATGAATAAGCTGCTGATCATCCTGTTGGCTTTGCAATTGGCGGGCTGCGCCACCGCGCGCACCCTCGATGCCGCCAAGCCTGGAGCGCCGGTGGTGTATTCGGGGACGCGTCTGGATTTGTATGCGATGAACGGCGGGTGCTGCGCCATGGACCGATTTGGCGCCGAAGCGCCGAGTTATCCGGCTGTTGACCTGCCGGCCAGTGCGTTGCTCGACACACTGCTGTTGCCGCTGTCGTTGTTGACGGTGATTGGCGTGAGTTTTCAAGCGACCGGTGGTTTGTAGCGCTCGGCGTTGAATCGATGTTGCGCCCTTCGCGAGCAAGCCCGCTCCCACATTTGATCTGTGTCATTCACAAATCCAATGTGGGAGCGGGCTTGCTCGCGAAGGCGTCCGTTTGGGCGCCGCTGAATTATTTTCCCAACTTGCGCAACTCATCCGACTCGACAATCCGCACGCCATCCTGCTCTTCCAGCGCCAGGCGCCACATGGCGCGGGCCAGTTGGCAGGCTTCGATGCCGTGGTATTTGCCCGGAATCAATTTCGACAATGGGCCGGCAACCCGCTCGGCCAGTCGCGGCTCGACGCGATCGCCCAACAACAGCGAAGGCCGGCAAATGGTCAGCTGCGGCCAATTCTGCGCGCGCAATGCGTGTTCCATCTCGCCTTTGACCCGGTTGTAGAAAATCGAGGACCTGCGATCGGCACCCAAGGCGCTGATCACGATCAAGTGCCGTGCGCCCATTTCTCGCGCACGTTTGGCGAAAGCCACGACCATGTCCAGGTCCACCGCGCGAAACGCTTCCTCGGAGCCGGCCTGCTTGATCGTAGTGCCCAGGCAGCAATAGGCAATGTCGACGCGACCGTTCAATTGCGGCAAAAACACCGTCGGGTCGCCGACTGGGTTTTCCAGGTGAGGATGCTCGGCCAGTGGCCGGCGTGAGGGGGCTAATACCCGTGTAATCGTTGGCTCGTTGAGTAGACGGTCAAGCAAATGTTCACCGGTTAACCCGGTAGCTCCGGCAAGCAATACATGCTGAGGCGTCAAGTACATAGTCATTCCCCCTTGATACTATTCAGCTTAGTTGCTCTTTTCATCCTTGCTGATAGAGACACTTTGCAGTGCCTTTCGTGCCTGTTGTTTGCGCAACAGCTGCCAGTGGCTGAGAACGGTTTTCGGCGCCCAGATCTGTGGCTCGGAAGCTTCGAAGCTGTCGGCCAGTTCACGCTCGGCCACGGTGGCACTGGCCAGTTTGAAGGCTTGCTCCAGGTCGTCGGTCTGGTTCAGCGCCTGGGCGAACAGCGCGTCGCCGAAGTACGTGAAGTTGGCTTCTTCCGAACACCCAAAGGACACTCGATCGGCGCGCGAGGCGGTCATGATCAGGGTGCGTTCGTCCTTGAGGGCGGGAATGAAGCCACCGGAATAGCACGATGAAATCACGATAATTTTGTCGCGCTTTTTCAGGGGCGCGAGGACGGCGGCGAGTTCGTCGGCGGGCAGGTCGGCCAGTTCCATGCGTGGCTGGTCGAGCACCAGTTCGTGTTCGCTGTTGCCGTGGCTGGTCAGGTAAATGAACAGCAGGTCTTCCGGGCCGCTGCGTTCGGCCAGGGTCTGGGCGGCGCGGCGCAGGTTTTCCCGGGTGGCCATCGGCCGATCGCCGAGGTGATCGCGATGGTTGACCAGGCGGATCTGGCCGAAGGCGCCGAAACGGCTGGCGAGCATGTTGGCGACGTAGTCTGACTCGCGCAGGAACACGCTCTGCTTGCCATCGCCGCCGAGGGTCAAGGTGTACAGTTCGACCGCCGGGGTCGAGGCCGGGACGTTGGCCAGCGAATCGTCGAGCAAGCGCCCCTGGGCCAACAAGCCGAGTTCGAGAGGGTCGGGCAGCAGCTTGCCGTCGGCGTCGCGCACGCGCTGACTGTTGACCCAGGTGCCGCTCTGCACCGTGCCATCGGTCAGCACCAAAGTACCTCGGCCCTGATAGTTGTCGCCGTCGAACTGGCCGATATAGAAACTGCCATCGGCCAGGTTCAAGCGACCCTGACCGGTGAAACGCCAGTCGCTGAAGTGACCGATGTAGTGACTGCCATCGGCGCCGATCAACTCGCCCTTGCCGCTGAGCACGCCTTCCTTGAACTGACCGAGCCAGACATCGCCATCGGCGTTCTCGTAGCGGCCCTTGCCGTGCAGTTGATTGTTCTTGAAACCGCCGACATAGATATCGCCATCGGCGCTGTTGAAGGTGCCATTGCCTTCCAGCTGACCGTCGGCGAAATGCCCGGTGAACTGATTGCCGCTGGCATCGCTGCGCTGGCCTTCGCCGTTGGGTTTACCGTGGGCGAATTGACCCTGGTACTGGCTGCCGTCTGCGAGTTCCAGACGACCGAGCCCTGAATATTGATCGGCCTTGAATTCGCCGCGGTAGGTCATGGCGTTTTCTTTGAGGGTGCCTTCACCGTCGCGTCGACCCGCCTTGAAACCGCCGGTGTAGCTGCTGCCAGTGGTGGTCAGCGTGCCTTGACCGTCGAATAGCCCTTGCTGGAATTGCCCGCGATAGACCTCGCCGTTGCTGCCATGCCATTCGCCCTGGCCATGCCATTGGCCTTTGTCGAACTGGCCGGCGTACCAGCTGCCGTTCGGGTAATCGATGCGGCCTTCACCTTGCAGCAAACCATTGACCAGATCACCGCGATAGCGTCCGCCGTCCGGCAGGCGGGCATCAGGGGGCAACAGCGATTCGCCATCGCCGCAAGCGGTGAGCAACAGGGTCAAAGCAAGGAGTGCAAGTGAGCGCATAGCGGGATCCGGGCAATTAGGCGACCGAGTATGCCGCAGCTATGTGTCGCATTTATAGAGACACGGCACAGACACGGCGCGAAACAGCGTGAGCTGCTTCGCATCCGGGATGCTTTACACGAAGCAGAGGGACAGTGGCTCGGCGATATATGCCGGTTTGTCCGACCCTTCAATTTCAAGCGTGGCGGTTGCCTTGAGCAACCATTGGCCGGGTTTCTTCTCGATGACGTCGTTCATGTCAACCTTGAGTCGAACCCTGGAATTGACCTTCACAGGCTGGATGAAACGCACGCTGTCCAGACCATAGTTGACTACCATCTTTGCGCCTTCGGGCAGGATGAGGATGTCTTCCATCAGTTTGGGGATCAGCGACAACGACAGGAAACCATGGGCGATGGTGCTGCCAAAAGGTGTTTGCGCGGCTTTGACCGGGTCGACATGGATGAACTGATAATCACCTGTGGCTTCTGCGAACAGGTTGATGCGTTCCTGGTCGATGGTGAGCCATTCGGAACGTCCGAGTTCCTTGCCGACATAATCTTTGAGCTCTGCAACTGGAACATAGGGCATTGAGACTCTCCTTGGGTCATCGGTTTTATAGTTTTCGAGTGGGGGGATTTGACCTCCCTGCGAACCACTTTAGATCAACATGGCAAATTGCTCCGGTCAACTATCCATGCTTTTGGCGAATGCCGATTCATAGCGTTGGCGTGCTTATAATGCCGGGCCCCTTCTTTGTGGGGAGCACGCGTGGGAGAGAATGGATGTTGTTACGTGGCCTGACCTGGCTGGTGCTTTTTCAATTGCTCGGCACCGCCCTCAACCATTTGTTTTTGTCGGTACTACCGGGGCCGATCATTGGCCTGCTGTTGCTACTGGGATATCTGATTATTCGCGGTCAAGTCGGCGAGCCGCTGAACCTCGCGGCCAGCAGCCTGCTGCGTTATCTGCCGTTGCTGCTGGTGCCGCCAGCGGTGGGCGTGATGGTTTACGCCGCCGATATCGCCGCGGATTTCTGGGCGATCACCGGTGCGCTGGTGTTGTCGCTGCTGCTATCGATGGCCTTCGCCGGCGTATTGATGCAGCGCCTGGTCAGGCGTCACGCTCATCGCGAGGACGACCAATGATTTTCGATTGGCAGGGCGCCTGGGCGTCGGTGATTCATCATCCATTGTTCGGTATTGGCATTACGCTGGGCGCGTATCAATTGGTGCTGGCGGCCTACGAGAAAACCCGCTGGATTTTTCTGCAACCGGTACTGGTCTCCATGTTGCTGGTCATTGTTGTCCTGGTGGGTTGCGGCCTGAGCTACGCCGAATATCGCAAGAGCACCGAGATCCTCAGCATCTTGCTCGGGCCGGCCACTGTTGCGCTGGCGGTACCGCTGTACCTCAATCTGCGGCGGATCCGGCAGTTGTTCTGGCCGATATTTACTACGCTGGTGATAGGCGGCGTGGTCGCCACGGGCATGGGTGTGTTGCTGGGTTGGGGCTTCGGCGCCGAACACATGATCCTGATGACCATGGCACCCAAATCGGTCACCTCGCCGATTGCCATGCTGGTGGCAGAGCAGATTGGTGGCGTCGCGGCGCTGGCGGCGGTGTTCGTGTTGATTACCGGGGTAATCGGGGCGATCTTCGGGCCGGGTCTTTTGACTCGTCTCGGTGTCCACAGCCCAGAGGCTCGAGGCATGGCCCTGGGCATGACCGCTCATGCGGTCGGCACCTCGGTGGCCTTGCAGGAGAGTGAAGAATGCGGTGCCTTTGCGGCGCTGGCGATGAGTCTGATGGGCGTAGCCACGGCGGTATTCCTGCCGTTGGCGGTGTCGATGGTGGTGTAAGGAAATGTCTATGAGTCTGCCGCTTTTTCCGCTGAACACGGTGCTGTTTCCGGACTGCATCCTCGACTTGCAGATCTTCGAGGCGCGCTACCTGGACATGATCGGTCGCTGCATGAAACAGGGTGGCGGCTTCGGCGTGGTGTGCATCCTCGACGGCGAAGAAGTCGGCATCGCCCCCGAAGGCTACGCACGGGTGGGGTGCGAGGCGCTGATCACCGATTTCCATCAGCAAGACAATGGCCTGCTGGGCATTCGGGTGAAAGGCGGGCGGCGTTTCCACGTTGTGCGCACCGAGGTGCAGCGCGACCAGTTGATCGTCGCCGAAGTCGAATGGCTGGAAGACGAGCCCGAACAACCGCTACAGGATGAAGACGCCGACCTGGTCGCGCTGCTCAAGGCCTTGGCGGAACATCCGATGGTCGAAGCGCTGAACATGGGCACCGAAGCGACGGGGCAGCAGTCGCTGGCCAATCAGTTGGCGTACCTGTTGCCGTTTGCCGAAACGGACAAGATTGACCTGCTGCAACTCGATGATCCGCAGCAACGTCTGGATGCGATTCAGGCGTTGCTGGATAAGTTGCAGGGTGACTTGTTTGCCTGACGTCCGCTAAAAGATCGCACCTGTAGCAGCTGCCGAGCCTGCGAGGCTGCGTTCGGCGGCGAAGCCGTCGTAAAACCAGACAACGCGGTCTTTCAGGCAAACCGCATAAGCAGGATTTGCGAGGACTTCGTCCTCGAACGCAGCCTCGCAGGCTCGGCAGCTGCTACAGGGTTACGGCATCAATACGCATACCGCAACATCGCATGCGGCATATGCCTCAACACAAAGAAACCGAACAACGCCACCAATGAAGGCAACACCAGCCACCAGATTTTCGGCGGCATGGCGGTGAGCGAAGTCTGGCGTTGAGTCAGCCAAAGGCTGGCCGCGCACACGCATGCCGCCAGCATCGCCCCGGCCAGCACATCGGTCGGCCAGTGCGCGCCCAGGTACACCCGTGACAAGGCAATCATCAGCGCCGGCAAGCAGCCCACCAATAACCAGGTCAGGCGCATGCGCGGCGGTTGTCCGCGACCGGCCAGCACTGCGAGCGTCAAGAACAGTGCGAAAGAGCCCGAGGCATGGCCGCTGGGCATGCTGTAGCTGGTCAGTGGGTCGCTCAGCACTTCCGGGCGCACGCGGGCGAAAAAGTGCTTGGTCGCGGTGTTGCCCAGCGCGGTGAACAGCAGAGTGCCGCCGGCGAAGAGCGCGTGTCGCCATTGTCGTGTCAGCAACAGCAAGACGGTCAGCAGCGCGCTGAGCATAAACATGTTGCGCAATTCACCGATCAGCGTGAACACCACGGCCACTTCATCGAGCATCGGGCTGCGGTGTTCCTGCACCAGCGTCATCACGCCTTGATCAAGAGCGCTCAGGTGCGGATAGCCAATAAACAGCCCCGCCAGAATCAGCAGGCTCATGCCGGTGATGTACATCGTGGCTTTGCGATGCCGGCGCAGGCTGCTGGTGGCACTCAGCCCCACCATCAGTGCAATGCTGCCCGCGACAATTGCGGCCTCGGGCCAGAAACCTTCCGGCAACGGCAATCGAATCGCCGCTCCCGTGGCCCAGCCGGGCAGCAGATACGCAACGCTCCAGCCTGCGGCGGCCAGCAAGCTGACGACGGCGAAGCGCGGGAATGGCATGTCGAACATCCCGGCGACCATCGGCAGCATCGGTCGTAGCGGGCCGATAAAACGTCCAACCAACAGACTGGCAATGCCATAACGCTGGAAATACGCCTCGGCCCCGGCCATCCATTCCGGATGATGGCGCAACCCCGGCAGACGCCGGATGTTCTGGTGGAAATGGCGCCCCAAAAAGTACGAAACAATGTCACCCAACACACCACCGAGCAAACCCAGCAGCAGCGTTTCACCCAATGACAACGCGCCACTGCCGGCCAGCACCGCCACGGCAAACAGCAATACTGTGCCGGGCACGATCAGCCCGGCAATCGCCAGACATTCAACGCAAGCCACGATGAACACTGCCGCGGCCAACCACTGCGGATTGACCGTCAACCAACCGGTCACGCTATCGAGCCATGGGCCCATAAAAACAACTCCATTGAATAATCAATTGGCCTCAAGGGACAAACGCAATCTTCACAACACCACAGATTTCATGTGGGAGCGGGCTTGCTCGCGAAGGCGGAGTGTCAGGCGGCACTAATATCGACTGAAAGGGCCCCTTCGCGAGCAAGCCCGCTCCCACACTGGATTTTCATCGTTCACGTCAGCAAAAAATAATCGCGCCCTTCGACCTGCCCCCGGCGCAGCGGGTTGCGCGTGCAATAAAGTGCGTAAGCCGCATCAACAAAACGGAACATCAAGTGTTCGTCACGTCCGTGGGGAATGCCCAGGCGTGTGGTCTGGATAATGTGGCCGGGCGCTGGCCCGACATCTTCCACCAGCAGTACTTCATGGTCGAAGCGCTTGGCGTCCCAGACCGGCACCTTCAGCCCCAGCGCCTTGCAAAGCAGCGTCTGCCCGGCACACAGCTTTTGTGAGGGGCGAGGGCGGCCCTGAGCATCGGGATTGTTCAATAGCATCTGCGCCAGACTCGCTGGCCCGCTCAGTTCATCGACCCACGGATAGGCGGATTTGATCAATACCGCATTACCCGGACCCTGAGCGCTGAAATTCAACGAATCGCCGCCGCGGGCGTAATACATATAGATGTGGCCGCCATCCAGAAACAAAGCCTTACGCTTTTCTGTGTAGCCAAGGGAGGCGTGGCTGCCTTTTTCTTCGCAGTAATAGGCTTCGGTCTCGATGATCCGGGCACTGAGCCACAGGTCGCCGACCTTATGGCGGATGATCTTGCCCAGTAAATGCCGGGCCAGCGTTTGGGCATCGCGGTCGAAAAATGCATCCGGCAACCCCGTGGGCTGGCGCGTAGTGGATGCAGAAACAGGCAGGTTAGTCATGATGAACAGCGTTTATCAGGGCTGATGGAGTCGTGATGATAACAATATGCGGCTTAATCACGGCTGAACGTCGGCAAATTGCCCTCCATTTCGACCATCCGCCCGTCACCGCTGTTAGTCCCGGGACGCGACAGCTATAATCTGCCGCTTTACTCTTTACCAAGACCTTAGCAAAGACCATTGCAGACCATGACTGAGTCCGTTCTTGACTACATGACCCGTTTGGGTCGCGCCGCCCGCGAAGCTTCCCGCGTGATCGGCCGTGCCAGCACCGCGCAGAAAAACCGCGCCTTGCAGGCGGCTGCCAATGCGCTGGACGCTGCACGCGCCGAGCTGACCGCAGCCAATGAACTGGATCTGGCGGCCGGCCGCGCCAATGGTCTGGAACCTGCTTTGCTGGAACGTCTGGCACTGACCCCGGAGCGCATCGACGGCATGATCGTCGGTTTGCGTCAGGTCGCGGCATTGCCCGACCCGGTGGGTGCGATCCGCGACATGAGTTATCGCCCGTCTGGCATCCAGGTCGGCAAGATGCGCGTGCCATTGGGCGTGATCGGGATCATCTACGAATCACGGCCGAACGTGACCATCGATGCCGCCAGCCTGTGCCTGAAGTCCGGCAATGCGACCATCCTGCGTGGCGGCTCCGAGGCGATTCATTCCAACCGTGCCATTGCCGCCTGCATCCAGCGCGGCCTGGCCGAGGCCGAGCTGCCGGCCGCCGTGGTGCAAGTGGTCGAAACCACCGACCGTGCCGCCGTTGGCGCGCTGATCACCATGCCCGAATACGTCGACGTCATCGTGCCCCGTGGCGGTCGTGGCCTGATCGAACGGGTCAGTCGCGATGCCCGCGTGCCCGTGATCAAGCACCTGGACGGCATTTGTCATGTCTACGTCAGCGCCCACGCCGATCTGCCGAAAGCCCAGCGCATCGCGTTCAACGCCAAGACTTACCGTTATGGCATCTGTGGCGCCATGGAAACCCTGCTGGTGGATCAAGCGGTCGCCAAGGATTTCCTGCCATCGATGGCTGCCCAGTTCTGCGAAAAAGGCGTCGAGCTGCGCGGTTGCGAGCGTACACGGGCGATCATCGAGGCCGTTGCGGCCACTGAAGAAGACTGGCACACCGAATATCTGGCGCCGATCCTCTCGATCCGTGTGGTCGACGGTCTGGATCAGGCCATTGAGCATATTAATAAGTACGGCTCCCATCACACCGATTCGATCGTCAGCGAAAACCTGGCCGATACCCGGCGTTTCGTGGCTGAAGTCGATTCGTCTTCGGTGATGATCAATACGCCGACGTGCTTTGCCGATGGCTTCGAATACGGATTGGGTGCCGAGATTGGCATTTCTACTGATAAGCTGCACGCCCGCGGCCCGGTGGGCCTCGAAGGGCTGACCTGCGAGAAGTACATCGTGGTCGGTGACGGTCAGTTGCGCGGCCAGGAGTCGCTCTGACTTGGGCGACCTCGACCCGTCAGCCCTGGTGATCGCCAGCGAGCCCCAGCCTCGACGCATTGGCGTACTGGGCGGGACCTTCGACCCGGTGCACATCGGCCATTTGCGCGGTGCGCTGGAAGTCGCCGAATCGCTGGCGCTCGATGAGTTGCGTCTGACACCCAGTGCCAGGCCACCTCATCGCGGTACGCCGCAGGTGTCGGCGAAGGACCGTCTGGCGATGGTCAAGTGCGCGGTGGCCGGTGTGCCACCGTTGGTAGTGGACGCCCGCGAATTGCAGCGGGACAAACCGTCCTACACCATCGACACCCTGGAACTGATGCGCGCCGAACTGGCCGCCCCGGACCAGGTTTTTCTACTTTTGGGCTGGGACGCATTTTGCGGCCTGCCCACTTGGCACCGCTGGGAAGAGTTGCTCCAGCATTGCCACATCCTGGTGCTGCAACGCCCGGATGCCGACAGCGAACCGCCGGATGCCTTGCGCAACCTGCTGGCAGCGCGCTCGGTGAGCGACCCGCTGCCCTCAAAGGGCCGAGCGGACAGATTGCATTCGTCTGGCAGACGCCGCTCGCGGTATCCGCCACCCAGATCCGTCAACTGCTGGCCAGCGGTAAGTCGGTACGTTTCCTGGTGCCCGACGCGGTCCTGGCCTACATCGATGCGCACGGGCTTTACCGTGCGTCGAACTGAAAAAGGGCGCGCTTCAAGGCACGTGAATGCGTGTATCGAAGCGCCCGAACACACGAGCAAAACGAGTTTTATATGACTGACAAAGACGTAAACAAAGTAAAGCGCAAGGGCACGTTCAAGAGCGCTCCGCTGCCAGTAGTGGCCAATACCGGCCCGGAACTGCGCGGCGAAGAGCTGGTCAAGGTGGCCGTAGCGGCCCTGGAAGACGTCAAGGCCCAGGATGTTCTGGTGATCGACGTTCGTGAAAAGCAGAGCATCACTGATTTCATGATCATCGCTACCGGTACTTCCAACCGCCAGATCGGCGCGATGCTGGATAAGGTCCGCGAGGCGGTCAAGGCCCAGGGCGTCAAGCCGTTGGGTGAAGAAGGCAAGGGCGACAGCGACTGGGTGCTGCTGGATATGGACGACGTCATCGTGCACATGATGACTGCCAGCGCTCGCCAGTTCTATGACCTGGAGCGTTTGTGGCAGGGTGCCGAGCAGAGCCGTGCCGGCAGCGCCGCGCACCACAGCCCGGAAAACACCCATGAGCATTTCATCAAGCTCAACAAAGACCAGCAATAAGGGACCGCTGTGCGACTGCGACTGATCGCCGTCGGTTCACGCATGCCCAAATGGGTGGAAGAAGGCTGGCATGAATATGCCAAGCGTCTTCCGTCCGAGCTGGCGCTGGAACTGGTGGAAATTCCGCTCAACACCCGCGGCAAGAACGCCGACGTGGCGCGCTTTATCCGTCAGGAAGGCGAGGCCATGCTGGCCAAGGTCGGGCCGAACGAGCGCATTGTCACCCTCGAAGTCCACGGCAAGCCCTGGAGCACCGAGCAACTGGCGGTCGAACTCGATCGCTGGCGGCTGGACTCGCGCACGGTGAATTTCATGGTCGGCGGCCCCGAGGGGCTGGCGCCGGAAGTCTGTGCCCGGGCGGATCAACGCTGGTCGTTGTCGCCGTTGACGCTGCCGCACCCATTGGTGCGGATTCTGATCGGCGAACAGCTGTATCGTGCCTGGACAGTCCTGTCCGGCCACCCTTACCACAAGTAGTTCTGCCCTCATGCCCCAGCCGATCCGCATCAAGGACCACGAAAAAGACGCCCGTCTGGTGCGTGGCCGCGTCGTGTTCGGGGCCATTGCAGTGGTGGCGCTGATTGGCGTGCTGATTGCGCGGCTGTATTTCCTTCAGGTGATCCAGTACGAGTACCACTCGACACTGTCGGAAAACAACCGCGTCCATGTGCAGCCGATTCCGCCGACTCGCGGATTGATCTTCGACCGCAATGGCGTGGTGGTGGCCGATAACCGGCCCAGCTTCAGCCTGAGCATGACCCGCGAACGCTCCGGTGACTGGCAGCAAGTGCTCGACGTGATCGTTGAAGTGCTGGAGCTGACGCCCGAGGACCGGGTGATTTTCGAGAAGCGCATGCGTCAGGGACGCCGACCGTTTGAGCCGGTGCCCATCCTGTTCGAGCTGACCGAAGAGCAGATCGCCCGCATCGCGGTGAACCAGTTCCGTCTGCCCGGTGTGGAAGTGGTCGCGCAACTGGTGCGTCATTACCCGCAGGGCGCGCACTTTGCGCACTCAGTGGGTTACATGGGGCGGATCAACGAGAAAGAGCTCAAGACGCTCGATCCGGTGAGTTACAGCGGCACCCATCAAATTGGTAAAACCGGCATCGAGCGGTTTTACGAGCCCGAGCTGCACGGTCAGGTCGGTTACGAAGAAGTCGAGACCAACGCCCGTGGCCGCGTGTTGCGGGTGCTCAAACGTACCGAGCCGATTTCCGGCAAGGACATTGTCCTGAGCCTGGACATCAAATTGCAGGAAGCCGCCGAAGCCGCGCTCGGCGGTCGTCGTGGCGCGGTAGTGGCGCTGGACCCGAAAACCGGCGAAGTCCTGGCGATGGTCAGTCAGCCGAGTTTTGACCCGAACCTGTTCGTCACCGGCATCAGTTTCAAAGCCTATTCCGAGTTGCGCGATTCCATCGACCGGCCATTGTTCAACCGCGTGTTGCGCGGTCTGTACCCGCCGGGCTCGACGATTAAACCGGCGGTGGCGATTGCCGGCCTGGATGCGGGCGTGGTCACCGCATCGACCCGGGTCTACGACCCCGGTTACTACCAACTGCCCAATTACGATCACAAATACCGTAACTGGAACCGTACCGGCGACGGTTACGTGGATCTGGACACGGCGATCATGCGGTCCAACGACACCTACTTCTATGACCTGGCACACAAGCTGGGGATTGATCGGTTGTCGGCTTACATGAGCAAATTCGGTATTGGTCAGAAGGTCTCCCTCGACATGTTCGAAGAGTCGCCGGGGTTGATGCCGACCCGGGAATGGAAGCGCGCGACCCGTCGTCAGGCCTGGTACCCGGGCGAAACGCTGATTCTCGGGATCGGTCAGGGCTACATGCAGTCCACTCCGTTGCAGTTGGCGCAGGCCACGGCGCTGGTGGCCAACAAGGGTGTGTGGAATCGTCCTCATTTGGCCAAGACCCTCGAAGGTGCGAAGCCGGTGGACGAAAATCCGATGCCGGACATCATTCTGCGCGACCCGTCGGACTGGACCAAGGTCAACCACGGCATGCAGCAGGTGATGCACGGTGCCCGCGGTACGGCGCGCAAGGCATCCATCGGTGCTCAATACCGGATTGCCGGCAAAAGTGGTACGGCCCAGGTGGTCGCGATCAAGCAGGGCGAAAAGTACGACCGCTCCAAGGTTCAGGAGCGTCACCGCGACCACGCCTTGTTTGTCGGCTTCGCGCCGGCCGACAACCCGCAAATCGTGGTGTCGGTGATGGTCGAGAACGGCGAGTCCGGCTCCGGCGTCGCCGCGCCTGTGGTGCGTCAAGTCATGGACGCCTGGCTCCTGGACCAGGACGGCCGACTGAAAGCCGAATACGCCAGCCCTATCAGTGCGGAGGCTACGGCCCGTGAAGAGTAATTTCGATCGCATCCTCTCCAGCGAGGATGTGATGCGTCGCCGTGCGACGCTGTTGCAACGCATGCACATCGACGGCCCGTTGCTGATCCTGCTGTTGACCCTGGCGGCCGGCAGCCTGTTCGTGCTGTATTCGGCCAGCGGCAAAAGCTGGGATCTGCTGGCCAAGCAAGCCACCTCCTTCGGCATCGGCCTGGTGTCGATGATCGTCATCGCCCAGTTCGAGCCGCGCTTCATGGCCCGTTGGGTGCCGGTCGGTTATGTGATCGGCGTGCTGTTGCTGGTGGTGGTGGATGTCATGGGCCACAACGCCATGGGTGCCACGCGCTGGATCAACATTCCCGGGGTGATCCGCTTCCAGCCCTCGGAATTCATGAAGATCCTGATGCCGGCAACCATCGCCTGGTACCTGTCCAAGCGCACCTTGCCGCCGCAACTCAAGCATGTGGGCGTCAGTCTGTTTCTGATCGGGTTGCCGTTCATTCTGATCGTGCGTCAACCCGACCTCGGCACTTCGCTGTTGATTCTCGCCGGTGGCGCGTTCGTGCTGTTCATGGGTGGCCTGCGCTGGCGCTGGATTCTCAGCGTGATTGCCGCGGCTGTGCCGGTGGCGATCGGCATGTGGTACTTCATCATGCACGACTACCAGAAGCAGCGAATCCTGACCTTCCTCGACCCAGAGAGCGATCCGTTGGGCACGGGCTGGAACATCATTCAGTCGAAAGCAGCCATCGGTTCCGGTGGCGTGTTCGGCAAAGGCTGGTTGCTTGGCACCCAGTCGCACCTGGACTTCCTGCCGGAAAGCCACACCGACTTCATTATTGCGGTGATGGGCGAAGAGTTCGGCCTGGTGGGCATCTGCGCATTGTTGCTGATTTACCTGTTGTTGATCGGTCGCGGGCTGGTGATTACCGCCCAGGCGCAGACATTGTTCGGCAAATTGCTCGCGGGCAGCCTGACCATGACGTTTTTTGTTTACGTTTTCGTCAACATCGGTATGGTCAGTGGCCTGTTGCCGGTTGTGGGGGTACCGTTGCCGTTCATTAGCTACGGAGGAACTTCGCTGGTGACGCTACTGTCAGCGTTTGGGGTTTTGATGTCGATCCATACCCATCGCAAGTGGATCGCACAGGTTTGAATAAGGTGAAGATTTCAATGCAAGTAATGCGTGGCTGGGCGACTCGATACGCACCGTGGGTCGGCCTGGTAAGCATCCTTGGTACCGCGCAGCAAGCGTGGGCCGGCGATTACGAAGGCTCACCGCAGGTGGCCGAGTTCGTCGGTGAAATGACCCGCGACTATGGCTTTGCCGGTGAACAGCTGATGGGCGTGTTCCGCGAAGCCGAGCGCAAACAGTCGATTCTGGACGCGATCTCCAAGCCCGCCGAACGGGTTAAACAGTGGAAAGAATATCGCCCGATGTTCATCACCGATGCGCGCATCGCCCGTGGCGTGGACTTCTGGCGTCAGCACGAAGCGATCCTGGCTCGTGCCGAGCAGGAATACGGTGTGCCGGCGCAGGTCATCGTCTCGATCATCGGCGTGGAGACCTTCTTTGGTCGAAATACCGGCAATTTCCGGGTGATCGATGCCTTGTCCACCTTGGGTTTCGACTATCCTCCCCGTGCCGAATTCTTCCGCAAGGAGTTGCGTGAATTCCTGCTACTGGCCCGTGAAGAGCAGGTCGATCCGTTGACCCTCAAAGGCTCCTACGCCGGGGCCATGGGTTTGCCGCAATTCATGCCAAGCAGTTTTCGCGCCTATGCGGTGGATTTCGACGGCGACGGCCACATTAATATCTGGACTAACCCGGATGATGCCATCGGCAGCGTCGCCAGTTATTTCAAGCGTCACGGCTGGGTCGCCGGCGAACCTGTGGTCAGCCGCGCCGATGTGCGCGGCGATCAGGTAGATGAAGGTTTGACCGCAGGTATCGAGCCGACGAAAACTGTCGGGGAGTTGCGGGCGCTGGGCTGGTCGAGTCATGATGCGCTGCGTGATGATATGCCGGTCACGGCTTTCCGCCTGGAAGGTGACAATGGCCCTGAATACTGGATGGGTCTGACGAATTTTTACGCAATCACGCGTTATAACCGCAGCGTGATGTACGCCATGGCCGTACATCAACTGTCTGAACAGCTGGTCCAAGCACGGGGCGTCAAGTAATGCGGGCATTGCCTATGAATAAACCCCTGAAGCTCATGGCATTCGCCGCGTTGACGGTTCTGGTCGCCAGTTGTTCGACCAGTCGCGCGCCGGCTCAGAAGTCCCCGACCGCCGTTCGTTCGGCACCTGGCCTGGATATCAACCGGGCTCACAAGGATGGCGCACCCTGGTGGGACGTCGACGTAACGCGCATTCCAGATGCCACGCCGACCCTGCACAGCGGTCCTTATAAAGCCAACCCGTACACGGTGCTGGGCAAGACTTATTTCCCGATGCAAGAATCCAGGACCTACGTGGCGTCGGGCACTGCGTCCTGGTACGGCACCAAATTCCATGGCCAGAACACCGCCAACGGCGAAGTGTATGACCTGTACGGCATGAGCGCAGCGCACAAGACCCTGCCACTGCCAAGTTACGTTCGGGTGACTAACCTGGACAACAACAAGACGGTCATCCTGCGGGTCAACGACCGCGGGCCGTTCTATTCGGACCGGATCATCGACTTGTCCTACGCGGCCGCCAAGAAACTCGGCTATGCCGAAACCGGTACGGCGCGGGTCAAGGTCGAAGGCATCGACCCGCAGCAATGGTGGGCAGCCAAAGGTCGCCCGGCGCCTTTAATGCTTAACGAGCCGAAAGTCGCACAAAATAGCGCGCCGGTGATGACGGCATCGGCCGGCACCGTCGAGCAATGGACCCCACCGCCGCAGCAACACGCCGCGGCCGTAGTGCCCGTGCAGATCGATGCAAAAAAAAACGCTTCTGTACCAGCATCTGGCCAGTATCTGCAGGTGGGCGCGTTCGCCAACCCGGACGCTGCAGAGCTCCTGAGATCGAAGCTCAGCGGGATGGTGAGCGCTCCGGTGTTCATCAGCTCGATCGTGCGTAACCAACAGACACTGCATCGGGTGCGCCTGGGGCCGATCGGCTCGCCGGGTGAAATCCAGCAAGTGCAAAACAGCGTGCGGCTGGCCAATCTCGGTTCGCCGAGCCTGGTCAGCGCCGAGTAACACGTAGTACTTGATTGACGGTTCGCTTGCGGTTTGGGGGGCGAACCGGGTTGTTGGCTCGTTGAAGAACAAAAGCCCGGCAAGGGTTGCAGAGTGAGCAACTGAACACGCGACAACTTTTTCGAGAGTTGTCTGATTAGTTTTGCCCTAGGGCAGTTTCCATTAGCGATTTCGAGAGACGGATGAACATCACCACCTTTGCCAAACGCCTGTGCCTGCTAGTCCCGCTGCTTCTCTCGCCCGCGGCTTTCGCGGCCGAGATAATGCCGTCGCCACCGCAACTGGCCGCCAAAGCCTATGTACTCATGGACGCCAGCAGCGGCAACGTGCTGGTAGAGAACAATGGTGACCAGCGTCTGCCACCGGCCAGCCTGACCAAGCTGATGACCGCTTACATCGCGACCCTGGAAATCCGTCGTGGCCAGATCGGAGAAAACGATCCGGTGACCGTCAGCGAGAACGCCTGGCGTACCGGCGGTTCGCGGATGTTCATCAAGGTGGGTTCGCAAGTCACCGTCAGTGATCTGCTGCACGGCATCATCATTCAATCGGGTAACGACGCCAGTGTTGCGCTCGCTGAGCACATCGCCGGCAGCGAAGACGCGTTCGCCGACATGATGAACAAAACCGTGGCCGACCTGGGCATGACCAACAGCCACTTCATGAACCCGACCGGTCTGCCAAACCCGGAGCACTACTCGTCGGCTCACGACATGGCTGTGCTGGCCCGCGCGATCATTCACGAAGACCCGGCTCACTACGCGATCTACTCGCAGAAAGAGTTCTTCTGGAACGGCATCAAGCAGCCTAACCGCAACCTGCTGCTGTGGCGTGACAAGACCGTCGACGGTCTGAAAACCGGTCACACCGACGAAGCCGGTTACTGCATGGTGTCTTCGGCCGTACGTGATGGCATGCGCCTGATCGCCGTGGTGTTCGGCACCAACAGCGAAGTGGCCCGTGCTGCTGAAACCCAGAAGCTGCTGACTTACGGTTTCCGCTTCTTCGAAACCCAGACCTTCTATCAGAAAGGCGCCGAGCTGGCTCAGGCACCTGTCTGGAAAGGCACCACCAATCAAGTCAAGGCCGGCCTGGCTCAAGACCTGACCATGACCCTGCCAAAAGGCCAGCTGAAAAAGCTCGCCGCCAGCATGACCATGACCCCGCAACTGGTCGCGCCAATCGCCAAGGGCGATGTGATCGGTAAAGTCGAAGTGAAACTGGACGACAAAGTGGTGCACAGCGCCGACCTGATCGCTCTGGACGCGGTCGACGAGGGTGGTATCTTCCGCCGCATGTGGGATAGCATCCGTCTATTCTTCTACGGCTTGTTCAACTGAATTAGTGTGGACCTGCATGGCCCCGTTCCAATCCGGAGCGGGGCCATGTCCGTTGCCACGGCTTACGAGGCCGTTACGCCATGACAGACACTGAAGTAAAGGCGCCAAAAATCGAATTCCCCTGCGCGGATTACCCGATCAAGGTAATCGGCGACACCGGCGTGGGTTTCAGGGACAGGATCATCGCGATCCTTGAGAAACACGCGACCGTTGACCACAACACCTTTGCCGAACGGCAGAGTACCAACGGCAAGTACACGACCATCCAGTTGCACATCATCGCCACCGGCCAGGAACAGCTGTACGACATCAACAGCGAGTTGCGGGCTACCGGTTTCGTGCACATGGTGCTGTGATGTCTGGCACGCTGGGCTTTCGCGAGCTCGGTCAGATGGCTTACGAGCCGGTCTGGCATGCCATGCAGCGCTTCACCAACGAACGCGGCAGCGATGCCGCCGACGAAATCTGGCTGGTCGAGCACCCGCCGGTGTTCACTCAGGGCCAGGCTGGCAAGGCCGAGCATCTGCTGCTGCCGGGGGATATTCCGGTGGTGAAGGTCGACCGCGGTGGTCAGGTGACTTATCACGGTCCCGGCCAACTGGTGGCCTACCTGTTACTGGATGTCCGCAAGCTGGGGTTCGGTGTGCGTGATCTGGTCAGCCGCATGGAGCAATGCCTGATCGAGCTGCTGGCCAGCTACGGCGTGACCGCGGTGGCCAAGCCGGATGCGCCGGGTGTCTATGTCAATGGCGCGAAAATCGCTTCGCTGGGTCTGCGGATCCGCCACGGTTGCTCCTTTCATGGCCTGGCCTTGAACGTGGATATGAACCTGGAACCGTTTCGACGGATTAATCCCTGCGGCTACGCCGGGCTGGCAATGACCCAGCTGCGCGATCACGCAGGATCGATTGAATTTGCCGAGGTAAGGGCCCGGCTGCGCGCGCAGCTCGTCAAACACCTCGACTATGCTGCGCAGACGACCCTAACGGGCGGAATCGACTGATAT
>NZ_JBIVCD010000051.1:0-26334 GCF_044746425.1 Pseudomonas sp. NPDC086112
CGCACCGGCACCGGGCCCCCGCTGACCTGGATGACCCGCTCCGGCTCGCGCCCGGCCAGTTGCAGCACCGAGGCGCAGTCCTGACGGTGAATGCTCACGCCACGGCCCTGAGTGATGTAACCGACGATCGCATCCCCCGGCAGCGGCTGGCAGCAGCCGGCCATCTGGGTCATCAGGTTGCCTACGCCCTGGATCTGAATGTCGCCACGCTTGCCCGGTTTGTAGCCGGTGGCTTTGCGCGGGATCAGTTCCAGCTGTTCGTTGCCGCGTTCCGGCTCGACCAGTTGCTGCGCCAGATTCACCAATTGCGCCAGGCGCAAATCGCCTGCGCCCAATGCAGCGAACATGTCCTCGGCGGTCTTCATGTTGGCCTTCTCGGCCAGCTTGTCGAAGTCCACCTGCGGCAGACCGAGGCGATTGAGTTCGCGCTCGAGCAAGGTTTTACCGGCCGCGACGTTCTGATCGCGGGCCTGCAATTTGAACCAGTGAACGATCTTCGCCCGCGCCCGCGAGGTGGTGATGTAACCCAGGTTCGGGTTCAGCCAGTCGCGGCTCGGCGTGCCGTGCTTACTGGTGATGATCTCGACCTGTTCACCGGTTTGCAGGCTGTAGTTGAGCGGTACGATCCGCCCGTTGATCTTGGCGCCGCGGCAGTTGTGACCGATTTCGGTGTGTACGCGGTAGGCGAAGTCCAGCGGTGTCGCGCCCTTCGGCAAGTCGATGGCGTGACCGTCCGGGGTGAAGATATAGACCCGGTCCGGTTCGATATCGACCCGCAGTTGTTCGGCAAGGCCACCAATATCACCCAGCTCTTCGTGCCACTCGAGCACCTGACGCAGCCAGGAGATTTTCTCTTCATAGTGGTTCGAGCCGGACTTGACGTCGGTGCCCTTGTACTTCCAGTGCGCGCAAACCCCCAACTCGGCTTCTTCGTGCATGGCATGGGTGCGGATCTGCACTTCCAGCACTTTGCCTTCAGGGCCGATCACCGCAGTGTGCAGCGAGCGGTAGCCGTTCTCTTTCGGGTTGGCGATGTAGTCGTCGAACTCTTTCGGGATGTGCCGCCACAGGGTGTGGACGATGCCGAGCGCGGTATAGCAGTCGCGCATTTCCGGCACCAGCACGCGAACCGCGCGCACGTCGTAGATCTGGCTGAACTCCAGACCCTTGCGCTGCATTTTGCGCCAGATCGAATAGATGTGTTTGGCCCGACCGCTGATGTCCGCATCGACGCCGGTGGCCTGCAACTCTTCTTTGAGTTGGGTCATCACGTCGGCGATAAAGCGCTCGCGATCCAGCCGTCGCTCGTGGAGCAACTTGGCGATCTGCTTGTACTGGTCAGGCTCAAGATAGCGGAAGGACAAGTCCTCCAGCTCCCACTTGATGTGACCGATACCGAGGCGGTGGGCGAGCGGCGCGTAAATGTCGAACACTTCACGGGCCACGCGGTTGCGCTTCTCGTCGTCGGCGGTTTTCACCGCACGGATCGCGCAGGTGCGTTCGGCCAGTTTGATCAGCGCGACGCGCACGTCGTCGACCATGGCCACGAGCATTTTGCGCAGGTTTTCGACCTGGCCTTGAGTGCCCAGCACCATGGATTGACGGGGGCTCAGGCTGGCGCTGATCGCCGCCATGCGCAACACGCCGTCGATGAGTTTGGCGACCACCGGACCGAAGCGTTGGCTGACCGCCGGCAACTGGATCTGGCCTTCGCGCACACCGCGGTAAAGCACGGCTGCGACCAACGAATCCTGGTCGAGTTTGAGGTCGGCGAGAATCTCGGCGATCTCAAGGCCCGTGCGGAAACTCGAGGTCCCTTCGGACCACAGATTCTTCGCCGCATTGGCTTGTTGTTCGGCCTCGCGAGCGAACTCGCAGGCTTCCTTCAAGGCTTCGCGATCCAGTGCCAGATCGACACTGACCGCATGATCGAGCCAAGCCTCGAGGTTGATACTGCCGTCAGTATTGATCGGCTGGTGTGCTCTCACCTGTACCATCTTGCTTTACCTTCCCTACGACGCAGATTCAATGCGTCAAATCGCTGACCTTCGCTGCCCGTGTGCACTCGCGGGGCTAAGACGAATGCGCTTTGCACGAGCGGGTCAGTCGGACCAGACGAGCCGTCCTAGCTCGCTTCAAATAACGCCATGGCCTCGACATGTGCCGTCTGAGGAAACATATCGAGAATCCCGGCACGTTTTAACCGGTAGCCCTGCTTGATCAATTCGACCGTGTCGCGCGCCAGCGTTGCAGGGTTGCACGACACATACACCAATCGTTTGGCGCCCAGGGACGCCAGCTTGCGCACCACCTCAAAAGCACCGTCGCGAGGTGGGTCCAAGAGTACCGCACAAAAGCCTTCATCGGCCCATTCGGCATCGGCCAAAGGCTGGGATAAATCGGCCTGAAAAAACTTCGCGTTATGCAGATTATTGCTGACAGCATTCGCGGCGGCACGCTCGACCATCGCCTGCACGCCCTCCACCGCCACCACTTCGCGAACGGTTTTGGCCAGCGGTAAAGCAAAGTTGCCCAACCCACAAAACAGGTCCAGAACCCGCTCATCAGGTTTCGGTGCCAACCACGCCAACGCCTGGGCCACCATCGCTTCGTTGACCCCGGCGTTGACCTGGATGAAATCTCCCGGCCGATACGCCAGGTTCAAGTCCCACTGCTCAAGGCGATAGCCCAGCGACTGATCGGCCTCGACCGGTTGCGGCTCGCCGTCGCCATGCAGCCACAACTGGGCTTCATGGAACGCGCAGAAGTCCTTGAGGATGGTCATGTCGGCTTCGGACAACGGCGCCATGTGCCGCAGCAATACCGCCAATGACGAACCGCTGAACAACTCCACATGCCCCAGCGACTGAGGTTTGCTCAAGCGCCGCAGCATCTCCGGCAAGCGGGTCATGATCGGTTGCAAGGGCTGTACCAGCACCGGGCATTCGTTGATGGCGACAATGTCCTGACTGCCGGCAGCACGGAAGCCGACTTCGAGTTTTTTCGCTTTCATGTCCCAACGCACCGCCACTCGGGCGCGACGACGGTAGCCGAATTCCGGACCGCTCAACGGCGCTGCCCACTCTTCAGGTTCGACACCGGCAACCCGCGACAATTGCTCGGCGAGCATGCGCTGTTTCAGGGCGAGCTGTTCGTTGTGGGGCAAATGCTGCACGCTGCAACCGCCGCAGCGTGCGGCATGAGCGCACGGTGCCGGGCGGCGCAATTCACTGGCCTGGAACACGCGTTCGGTGCGCGCCTCGACCACTTTGCCGTGGGCACCCAAGACCCGCGCCTCGACGTCTTCACCGGCCAATGCGCCGATGACGAACCAGGTGCGACCTTCGAAAAACGCGATACCGCGACCGTCATTGGCCAGGCGCTCAATCGTCAAGCGCTGCTTTTTGCCGGTCGGGACTTGCGGGGCCTTGCTGCCGCCTGTGGGCTGGAAGCGCAGGCCTCTCTCTTGCCTGGCCATCAGTTGGGCGCGTCGAAAATGCCGGTCGACAAGTAACGGTCGCCACGGTCGCAGATGATCGCGACGATCACCGCGTTTTCAACTTCTTTGGACAGGCGCAGCATCGCCGCCACGGCACCGCCCGAAGACACACCGCAAAAGATGCCTTCTTCGCGTGCCAGACGACGGGTCACGTCTTCGGCTTCGCTTTGCGCCATGTCGACGATCCGGTCCACGCGCTCGGCCTGGTAGATCTTCGGCAGGTATTCCTGCGGCCAGCGACGGATGCCCGGAATCGCCGAACCTTCCATCGGTTGCAGCCCGATGATCTGCACGTTGTCGTTCTGCTCTTTCAAGTAGCGCGAAACGCCCATGATGGTGCCGGTGGTGCCCATCGAGCTGACGAAATGAGTGATGGTACCTTCGGTCTGACGCCAGATTTCCGGACCGGTGGTGGTGTAGTGCGCCTCGGGGTTGTCACCGTTGGCGAACTGATCCAGCACCTTGCCGCGGCCTTCGGCTTCCATTCGCTGGGCGAGGTCGCGAGCGCCTTCCATGCCTTCTTCCTGGCTGACCAGAATAAGCTCGGCGCCATAAGCCGTCATGGCGGCTTTACGCTCGGCGCTGGAGTTGTCCGGCATGATCAGGATCATCTTGTAACCCTTGATCGCCGCAGCCATGGCCAAGGCAATCCCGGTGTTGCCCGATGTTGCTTCGATCAGCGTATCGCCGGCGTGGATCTGCCCGCGCAATTCGGCACGGGTGATCATCGACAGCGCCGGACGGTCCTTGACCGAACCCGCCGGGTTATTCCCTTCGAGCTTGAGCAAAAGGGTATTGCTGGTGGCGCCAGGCAGGCGCTGCAAACGGACCAGCGGAGTGTTGCCGACGCAATCGGCGATGGTTGGGTACTGCAAGGTCATGGCGTATTCGCAATCCAGACTGCGGGGGCGCCTATCATACCGGCAAACGTGCGCAGGCCATATCACGCAAAGTAAGGGGCTTATGGCGAATGGGAATAAGAGGAAGATTACCCGCTCTTCTCCTGCTCAAAATCCAGCGCATAAAACTCATGCAATTTAGCCTGCAACAACTGCTTGTCCGGCAGGCGAGTCTGGTATTCGGCAATTAACGCTGGCGACAGGCTACGGTTAAGGGCGTACTCGACCACCTCGTCATCCTTGCTGGCACAAAGCAACACACCAATGGCAGGATTTTCGTGGGGTTTGCGCTCATTGCGATCCAGCGCTTCCAGATAGAAATCCAGCTTGCCCAAATACTCCGGCTCAAACCGACCGACCTTGAGCTCAATGGCTACCAGACAGTTGAGCCCACGGTGGAAGAACAGCAGATCCAGGGCGAAATCACGCCCGCCGACTTGCAGCGGGTATTGGGAGCCGACAAAGCAGAAGTCACGACCCAGTTCGATCAGAAATTCCTTGAGACGCGCCAGCAGCCCCTTATGCAGATCGGTTTCGGCATGGCCGCCGGGCAGGTCGAGAAACTCGACCATGTAGGCATCGCGGAAAATCTCAAGCGCCGCAGGGTGAGTATGTCTTAGCACTGCGGAGGTTTTTGCCGGTTGGGTCACGCTACGCTCGAATAGTGCAGTTTTGAACTGACGCTCCAACTCGCGCTTCGACCACTTCTCCTGAACCGCCATTCGTAGATAAAACTCCCGCTCTTCCGGGAGTTTGCCCTGACTGAAGATGACCAGATTATGGGTCCAGGGTATTTGTCTCACCAGTGGTGAGACTTTCTCGTCCCCCCGGTAAGTCTCGTAGAACTGACGCATGCGGAACAGATTGGGGCGAGTAAAACCGCGCAACCCAGGTTGAGACGTGGCCAGATGCTCAGCCAGTTGGCTGACCACAGAATCGCCCCACCTGCCAATACAGCTCAATCAGCTGAGTATTCACCGCCTGCATGGCTTGCTGTTTGGCACTTTGAATCAACGCAAGCACTTCATTGAAACGGTTGTCGGGGACGCTGGATGCATTCATGCCGAACTCCTTGAGGACGAGGAAAAACGCGAGTCTATTCCGTCGAATCAGGCATAAGGTGTCGGCAATACCCTTTAGGAAAGGTCGTACATATAAACGGGAACGCTCCGGCATGATCAGTGCGGTGGTGGCTGGGAGGGCCTCTTCGCGAGCAAGCCCGCTCCCACATTTGATCGGGGTTGATCACATATTGTTTGCCTGGCACATTTCCAATGTGGGAGCGGGCTTGCTCGCGAAAGCGGTCTGACAAACACCACCATCATCAGCTACTAAACGCATATTCAGCCGCAACCCTGCCCCAGCATTCTCCGCCCACAAACGCCCGCCCTGGCGCTGCACCGCATTCCTCGCAATGCTCAACCCCAACCCGAACCCACCATCCCCCGGTCGCGATCCATCAAGCCGGATGAACGGCGAGAAGATCCGTTCAAGATCCTCGTCCGCCACTCCACCGCCCTCGTCCTCCAGCCACAGGTGCCAGAAGTCGCCATCGCGCCGACCAGCGAGCGTCACGACACCGCCCGCAGGTGAATGACGAATGGCGTTGCGCAGTATGTTTTCCAGCGCTTGGGCCAGGGTATTGAGATGGCCGCGCACCCAGCAGGATGCATCCACGGCACAGTGCAACTGACCCGCCGGCCAGCCACTTTCATAGCAGGCGTTTTCCGTGAGCATTTCCCACAAGGCCTGGACCTGGATCGCTTCATCGAGCAACGGCGCGCGCTCGGTGTCGAGCCAGGCGAGTTGCAGGGCGTCCTCGACCAGACGTTGCATGCCGTCGACTTCCCGGCCAATGCGTTCGCGCAATTGCCCCAGGTCTTGCTCGCTTTCGCTGGCCACCCGCAGCCGGCTCAGTGGCGTACGCAATTCGTGGGACAGGTCGCGCAGCAATTGTTGTTGCAGAGCCACCGTGCTTTGCAGGCGCTCGGCCATGTGATCGAAGGCCCTGCCCAGTTCACCCAATTCATCCGAGCGGTTGGTGGTGCGGCTCGATAAACGCACAGTCAGTTGGTCGGCGCGCCAGGCGTTGGCCTGCTCGCGCAGGCTGTTCAGCGGGACGACCAGCAATCGATACAGCCCCACGCACAGCAGCAGCGTGAACAGCCCGGGAATCACCCCATTGGTGATCACCCGCCAAAACACCCGGTAGCGTCCTGGCATAAAACGCTGAGGCAACTCGATCACCAGGCTGCCGGCAGACGGGTCATTGGGAAACGGGATCTTCAGCCACGGCAGGCCCTGGTGGCGCCGACTCACCGGCCAATCCAGACCGCGCAAAAAGGTCAGGCGCTGGATTTCCTGATGGGTCAGCGGGTAGTTGCTCAGGGATTGCAAGTCGCCACCGATGACACCGACCCAAGTCGACTCGCGCTCGCCGACACGCTGCAACCAGGCATCAATGCCTGCACTCTGCTGTTCGTTCCACGCCCGCTCCGCCTCGGCGGCGTAGCGCGTCAGGGTGCCCCGGGCTTCGTCGGACAGGAACAGGTTTTTCTTTTCCATGTAGCGGCCCCAGGACCAGCTCAACCAGATCATCAGCAGACAGAACGCTACCAACAGGCAAGCCAGTTTCCAGAACAGTGAATGCTTGCCCGGCACGTCAGACCATTTCATCGGCCGCACTCAATACATACCCCTTGCCCCAGACAGTACGCACTTCACGCTCGGTGTAACCGATGGCCTTGAGCTTGCGGCGAATCTGGCTGATGTGCATGTCGAGGCTGCGGTCATGGGGCGCATAACCGCGCTGCAGTACCTGCTGATAAAGGAACGCCTTGCTCAGTACTTCATCACCGTTGCGATTCAATGTATCCAGCAACCGATATTCGCTGCGAGTCAGGCCGGCCGCGTGTTCGCCCAAAAAGACCTCGCACCGTTCATCGTCGAAATGCAGGTTGTCCATCGCAGGGGCAATCGATGCCGGCGCTGGCCGCCGATCGAGCGCCACCCGCCGCAGGATCGCCTCGATGCGTACCCGCAGCTCGGCCATGCTGAAAGGTTTGGGCAGGTAATCGTCGGCACCGAGGCGAAAGCCACTGATGCGATCCGCCTCCGCCCCCAGCGCCGACATCAGCACCACTGGTGTTGAGTGGCTCTGGCGCAGTTGGGTCAGCACCGCCAGGCCATCCAGCCCCGGCAACAGAATATCCATCAACACCACATCGAAGGCTTGCCGGCGCGCAATGGCCAACCCTTCCTGGCCGTTCTGACACCAGGTCACCTGAAATCCACAGCGCCCCAGATGCTCATGGACATAAGCACCGAGCACCAGATCGTCTTCGATGGAGAGGACGCGGGGGGGAACAACGGAGATGGGAGTCATGAGTATCTGCAAATAATTCTCAGTTGCCGATTATTCAAGATCGCCTCACCAGGGGCAACCCATGGTTTGCCCCCCAAGACCAAAGCGCGGAACTGGCCGACGAATGACGACATCAATTTTACGAGGATTGCCCGCATGCAAATCGCTACACTGCGCAGGTGGCGCGTGCCGGACGCATGTGCAGGTCAATAAACAGCTGGATGCGGGAGAGATGCGTGCTCAAGAAACTGGGAATTAAAGGCCGCGTGCTGTTGCTGACCCTGTTACCGACCACCCTGATGGCGCTGGTTCTGGGCGGCTATTTCACCTGGATGCAGCAATCGGACCTGCAATCGCAACTCATGCAGCGCGGCGAAATGATTGCCGAACAGCTGGCACCGCTGGTGGCCCCGGCCATGGGTCGCAAAGACAACGACCTGCTGGAACGCATCGCCACCCAGTTCCTGGAACAAACCGACGTGCGCGCGGTGACTTTCCTCGCCCCCGACCGCACTCAGCTGGCCCATGCCGGCCCGACCATGCTCAATTCGGCGCCTTTGGGCAACGGTTCACAGCTGCTGCGCCGCAGTGGCAATGACGCCACGCGTTACCTGCTGCCAGTGTTCGGCAAGCACCGCAACCTGGCCGGCGACCTGATCCCCGATGAAGCCGACCGTCTGCTGGGCTGGGTCGAACTCGAGCTGTCGCACAGTGGCATGTTGCTGCGCGGTTACCGCAGTCTGTTTGCCAGCCTGCTGCTGATCGGCGGAGGCCTGGTCGGTGCGGCGCTGTTGGCGTTGCGCATGGGCCGGACCATCAACCGGCCATTGAGCCAGATTAAACAAGCCGTGGCACAGCTCAAGGACGGTCACCTGGAAACCCGCCTGCCGCCCCTCGGCAGCCAGGAGCTGGATGAACTGGCGTCCGGCATCAACCGAATGGCCGGAACCCTGCAGAACGCTCAGGAAGAATTGCAAAACAGCGTCGACCAAGCCACCGAAGACGTGCGTCAGAACCTGGAAACCATCGAAATCCAGAACATCGAGCTGGACCTTGCGCGCAAGGAAGCCCTGGAGGCGAGCCGGATCAAGTCCGAGTTCCTGGCCAACATGAGCCATGAAATCCGCACGCCGCTCAACGGCATTCTCGGCTTCACCCATTTGCTGCAAAAAAGTGAATTGACCCCGCGCCAGCTCGATTACCTGGGCACCATCGAAAAATCCGCGGACAGCCTGCTGGGGATCATCAACGAGATTCTCGACTTCTCGAAAATCGAGGCCGGAAAACTGGTGCTCGACCATATTCCGTTCAACCTGCGCGACCTGCTGCAAGACACCTTGACCATCCTCGCCCCCGCCGCCCATGCCAAAGAGCTTGAGCTGGTGAGCCTGGTTTATCGCGATACACCGCTGTCGCTGGTGGGCGATCCGCTGCGACTCAAGCAGATTCTCACCAACCTTGTGAGCAACGCGATCAAGTTCACCCGCGAAGGCACCATCGTCGCCCGAGCCATGCTCGAAGAAGAGTATGAAGACAGCGTGCAATTGCGCATCAGCATTCAGGACACCGGCATTGGCCTGTCGAACCAGGACGTGCGCGCCTTGTTCCAGGCCTTCAGCCAGGCCGATAACTCGCTGTCCCGGCAACCTGGCGGCACCGGCCTGGGGCTGGTGATTTCCAAACGGCTGATCGAACAGATGGGTGGTGAGATCGGCGTCGACAGCACACCAGGCGAAGGCTCGGAATTCTGGATCAGCCTGAGCCTGCCCAAAACCCGCGACGACGCCGAGGACCTGCCCGGCCCACCCTTGCTCGGACAGCGGGTGGCGGTTCTGGAAAACCATGAGCTGGCCCGTCAGGCCTTGCAGCATCAACTGGAAGACTGCGGCCTGGCAGTCACGCCGTTCAACACCCTCGAAAGCCTGGCCAATGGCGTGACCGGTGCCCATCAGACCGATCAGGCCATCGGCCTGGCAGTGCTCGGCATCACCAGCAACGACATGCCGCCGGAGCGCCTCAACCAGCATATCTGGGACCTCGAACACCTGGGCTGCCGAGTGTTGGTGCTGTGCCCGACCACCGAACTGACGCTGTTCCACCTCTCGGTGCCCAACCCCCACAGCCAGCTGCAGTCCAAACCGGCCTGCACGCGCAAACTGCGTCGGGCCCTGTCCGATATGGTCAACCCTCGCCAGCAGCGCAGCGACCCCGGCGAGCCGCTTTCGAGTCGCGCACCGAAGGTCCTTTGCGTCGATGACAACCCGGCCAATCTGCTGCTGGTGCAAACCCTGCTCGAAGACATGGGCGCCAAGGTGCTCGCGGTGGAAAGCGGTTACGCCGCGGTCAAGGCCGTACAGAACGAGACCTTTGACCTGGTGCTGATGGACGTCCAGATGCCCGGCATGGATGGCCGCCAAAGCACCGAAGCCATTCGTCAGTGGGAAAGTGAACGGCATTGCACACCACTGCCGATCGTCGCCCTCACCGCCCACGCGATGGCCAACGAAAAACGCGCATTGCTGCAAAGCGGCATGGATGACTACCTGACCAAACCCATCAGCGAACGGCAACTGGCGCAGGTGGTGTTGAAATGGACCGGTCTGGCGTTGCGCAATCTGGGGCCGGAGCGCTCCAGCGAAAGCAACAACGATAATGACTTGCAGGTGCTTGATCACGACGAAGGCCTACGCTTGGCGGCGGGCAAGGCCGATCTGGCGGCGGACATGCTGGCAATGCTGCTGGCCTCGCTGGAGGCCGACCGCGAGGCCATCCGCGTCGCTCGTGAAGCCAATGACCAGAACGCGCTGATTGAGCGAGTCCATCGCCTGCATGGAGCGACCCGTTATTGCGGCGTCCCGCAATTGCGCGCCGCCTGCCAGCGCAGTGAAACCCTGCTCAAGCAACAGGACCCGAAAGCCCCCGGCGCGCTGGAAGAACTCGAACGAGCCATCAATCGCCTGGCGGCCCATGCGCGTATCAATGCCTGATGCAGCGCAATAACACGGAGTGCCTGGAAGGCTAAGCTCAAATACATTCTGTGTAGCAGCTGCCGAAGGCTGAGTCCGGCGGCGAAGCCGTCGTTAAATCAGGCACCGCAATCGTTCAGGTAAACCGCGGATGCAGGTTTTACGACGGCTTCGCCGCCGAACGCAGGCTTCGCCAGCTGCTACAGGATTTGAGACTTCCAGGAGGACAGCATGCGCACGATTCTTTTCAGCAGCCAGACCTACGACCGCGACAGTTTTCTGAGCGCAGACCTGCCCGCCGGCATCGAGCTGTATTTCCAGCCAGCGCGACTGAGCCTCGACACGGCGGCGCTAGCCGAGCATCACGAAGTGGTTTGTGCCTTCATCAATGATGACCTCAGTGCTCCGGTTCTCGAACGCCTGGCCGCGGGTGGCACACACCTGATCGCCCTGCGCTCGGCCGGTTACAACCATGTCGATCTGGCGGTAGCGAAGCGCCTGGGGTTGGCGATTGTGCGGGTTCCGGCCTACTCGCCTCACGCGGTGGCCGAACACGCGGTGGCGCTGATTCTGGCGCTCAACCGCCGACTGAACCGTGCCTACAACCGTACCCGCGAGGGCGATTTCAGCTTGCACGGGCTGACCGGTTTCGATCTCGTGGGCAAAACCGTCGGCGTAGTCGGCACCGGGCAGATCGGCGCGACCTTCGCGAAAATCATGAACGGCTTCGGCTGCCAGTTGCTGGCCTGTGATCCTTACCCGAACCCGCAGGTCGAAGCGCTCGGCGCGCGCTACCTCAGCTTGCCGCAACTGCTGGCCGAGTCGCAGATCATCAGCCTGCATTGCCCGCTCAATGAACAGAGCAAACACTTGATCAACAGCGAATCACTGGCGCACATGCAGCCCGGTGCAATGCTGATCAATACCGGGCGTGGCGGTCTGGTCGACACCCCGGCGCTGATCGACGCGTTGAAGGACGGCCAACTGGGCTATCTGGGGCTGGATGTTTATGAAGAGGAGGCGCAGCTGTTCTTCGAGGATCGCTCCGACTTGCCGCTGCAGGACGATGTGCTGGCGCGCCTGCTGACCTTTCCAAATGTAATCATCACCGCGCACCAAGCCTTCCTCACGCGCGAAGCCCTGGGCGCGATTGCCGCAACCACCCTGCAGAACATCGCGGCCTGGGCGGCCGGTTCGCCACAGAATCAGGTCGAGAGCTGATCGGCTCAGGCCTTGGACAAAAGGATCATCAGGGCCAGCCAGCCGAAGCCCAGCAAGCGCTGCCCCAACGAATGCCCGCGACGCAGCAGGAACCAGACAAAAAACGGCGGCAGTAAGAAAATCATCAGTTTCAGCCAGAGCTCCACCGGACGCGGCCCGCCGGATACCACTGCCGGGATCTCTGCCTCGACTTCGGCTTTACGTTTGCGCCCGAAAGCGGCCGGGGTCACCCTGGGTACGTTCTCATTGGTCGGTAAGCGCCCGAAAGAAAGAGGCGCCTGCGTTGCCGTCGATGTAGCCGCTTCTGCCACCGCAGGTGCACCGCAATGAATACAAGCAGGCGCCGTGGAGCTGATGCGTTGCTTGCACTCAAAACATTCGATCAACGCCATTTCCATTCCTTAGAGATGCAAAAGCGGCATTGTGCCATGACTCGGCAGGTCATTTGAACCAGATCGAAGGTTACATGCCCGCGCCATGCTGCGTTCATGCCCGTGCTAGCATATCGCGCATATTTGGAGGACCCATGGTCGAACACGATTTTCGCTATAGCCTGATGAACCCGCAACACACCCTCACCGAATGCCGCGCCCTTGTGCCGGGGCGTTATCAAGTCACCGGCAACGGCGGCTCGATTCGTAATAACGACGTGCTGGTAGTGACCCTTAAAGGCAGCAAGGACTTGTCCATGCGCCTGACCGTCGAAACGGTTCGCCACTTGATCAACCCGCCGGGCCAATGGGTCGCGGTGGCCAGTGGTCCGGTGTTCGGCGAATTGGCGATCCACACCTGGAAGGTCAACTGCGACAGCTGCGCCAAAGAGCTGAGCTTTGAATTCGCGGTCGACGCCAAACTGGGCAACAAGGCGGAAAAACCGGCGGCCACTGCACGGATTGCCGAGTTGGGCTGGGCCACCGTTGCCGACAAGCACCTGTGCAAGAAGTGCCAGGAGCCTGCGTGATGAAACGCCTTGCTCTGACCGCCATGGCTGGCGCCAGCCTGTTGGGCTGCGCCGCCGAGCCGGTGCAATTGCAACACAACCGCAGCTACATTCTGGAATGGATCGGCGAGCGTCCGCTGATGGACTACAGCCATCTGACCATCACCCTCGATGAAGATGGTCGGGCCTATGGCAATGGCGGCTGCAACCACTGGTTCGCGCCGTATACCCTGCAAGGCGACAAGCTGAGCTTCGGCAAGATCGGCAGCACCCGCAAAATGTGTGCGCCAGCGTTGATGGAGCAGGAAAAACGCTTCCTGCAGGCGCTGGAAAACGTCCAGCGCTGGGACGTTTCACCGATCGACCAGATGCGCTTCTGGCCGGCGCAAGGCAAACCGTTGCGTTGGTGGCTTGAAGAGGGTTGATCCTCTCGCTCCGATCGTTCCCACGCAGGGCGTGGGAACGATCAGTGAATTGCTTTTCGTAGGAGCCAGGCTTGCCGGCGAAGGCGCTCCAAAGTACGCCTTCGCCGGCAAGCCTGGCTCCTACAGATCAATTTTTAGCCTGCAACCCCTCAAGCTTCGCCATCACCCCTGCCGCCGTCTGCTCCCCCATCAACTGTTCCCGCACCTTGCCCTTGTCATCGATGATGTAAGTCACCGGCAACGCTTCACTGCGCGGTAATTCGAAAAGATCGGCCGGGTCCTGGGCCAGCACGGTGAAGGCGATCCCCAGTTTCTCGCTGGCACTTTTCAGCTCTTCGCCCTGCACATTGTCGAAGTTGACCCCGAACACACCGATCTTCTTGCCCTTGAGCTGTTCGGCCAGCACGTTCAACTCGGGAATCTCGGTACGGCACGGGCCACACCATTCGGCCCAGTAATTGAGCACCAGCCATTGTTTATCCAGACGTTCGGCGGCGACTTTGTGGCCGTTTTGGTCGGTACCATAGTCATTGCCGCAGCCCCCCAACAATAACGCCCCCATGATCGCCAATGCCGCTGCCAGTCGCCTTGTCATGTCTCGATCCTTGTCAAAAATGGAATGCACCTGCGACCCATCGCCTCCCAAGGTTCTGGATTACGCGCCGCCCAGTTAGAATAGCCGCCACCTTACGCAAGATGCGACCCGCACATGACCGATCTGACGCTTTATCACAACCCGCGCTGCTCGAAATCCCGCGGTGCGCTCGAACTGCTTGAAGCCCGTGGCCTGGCCCCGACCGTGGTCCGCTACCTGGAAACCCCGCTGGACGCCGCGCAAATCCAGAGCCTGCTGAGCAAGCTTGGTATCAGCGCCCGGCAATTGCTGCGCACCGGCGAGGACGAGTATAAAACCCTCAACCTGGCCGACAGCACCCTCGGCGAGGCGCAATTGATCGCTGCTATCGCCGCGCACCCGAAACTCATGGAGCGGCCGATTCTCGAAGTCGGCGACAAAGCCATCATCGGCCGCCCGCCGGAGAATGTACTGGAGTTGCTGCCGTGAGTGCCCCGTACATTCTGGTGCTGTATTACAGCCGCAGCGGTTCGACCAATGAAATGGCCCGGCAGATTGCCCGTGGTGTCGAGCAGTCCGGTATGGAAGCGCGCCTGCGCACCGTGCCGGCGATTTCCACCGAATGCGAAGCTGTGTCGCCGGACATTCCCGACGAAGGCGCGCTGTACGCCAGCCTCGACGATTTGAAGAACTGCGCCGGCCTGGCCCTCGGCAGCCCGACCCGCTTCGGCAACATGGCCGCACCGTTGAAGTACTTTCTCGATGGCACCAGCAATCTGTGGCTGACCGGCGCCCTGGTGGGCAAACCGGCCGGGGTCTTCACCTCCACCGCGAGCCTGCACGGCGGCCAGGAAACCACGCTGCTGTCGATGATGTTGCCATTGCTGCACCACGGCATGCTGATCACCGGCCTGCCTTACAGCGAGTCGGCGCTGCTGGAAACCCGCGGTGGCGGCACGCCTTACGGCGCCAGCCATCACGCCGGGGCCGATGGCAAAAGCGGTTTGAATGAACACGAAGTTGCGCTGTGCCGCGCCTTGGGCCTGCGGTTGGCGAAGACTGCGCAAAAGTTGGTGAGTTGAAATGGCCAAAAAGCCGAAGATTCTGCCTTCCATCGAATGGCTCGAACCGCGAGTACGGGCGATGCGCGTCATCAGCCTGCTGTGCTTTTTCGGCCTGGTGGGACTGCTCTGCGCCTACTACCTGATATTCGCCGACCTGCATGGCGCGCGGCCGTGGGTGATTCTGCTGATCGAACTGGTGCCACTGCTGTTGCTGGCGCCGGGGATGATCGTTGGCAGCGCCCGCGGGCATTCGTGGATGTGTTTTGTGGTGAACCTGTATTTCATGAAGGGCGCATTGGCCGCGTATGACCCGAACCGCCAGCTGTTCGGTTTACTGGAGATGGGCGCGAGCCTGGCGGTGTTCTGCTCGGCAATGTTGTATGTGCGGTGGCGGTTTCAGTTGAACCGCAAGTTGGCGGGTGAAGGCGAGACCAGCGTCGCCTGAACTGACGCCTTCGCGGGCAAGCCTCGCTCCTACAAGGGCACCACCATTCCCCGTAGGAGCGAGGCTTGCCCGCGAAGGCCGCGACTCGGTCTCAATGATTCACTGTGTAAGCCAGCATCATCGAAATCTGGCTCATCGGCCGCCCTCCGCTCTCTTCGTGCCACTGGTTGAACGCATTTTGCACCGTGGCCATGTCCCGCAGGCTGGTTGGCACCTTGTCGACGATCTTCTGCGCACTCAGCGCTGCCACCACGTCGTAGCTCGGCACGAACGTGTCCTTACCGACCATGCGCAAGAATCGCGGTGCCGATAACCCGCCCAACTGATGCCCGTGTTTTTTCAGGTAGGTCCACAAGCCGACAATATCGGTCACCGGCCATTCGGCGATCAACGCGCCAAAACTGCCCTTCTCATGGGCCACGTCCAGAATGAACTGTGCATTGCGCGGCACGCTCTTGAGCTTGCCCAGGTGGCGGATGATCCGCGCGTCCTGCATCAGGCGTTCCAGGTGTTCGGCGCTCATCAGCACGACTTTTTCCGGGTCGAACTTGAAGAACACTTCTTCGAACGCCGGCCACTTGGCGTCCACCAGGCTGTGCTTGAGCCCGGCGCGGAATACCCGCAACGCCATGGTCGAGAGGTAGCGGTCGTCACTGATTTTGCGCAATTGCGCCGGGGTCTTGGGAACGGGCAGATGGGCTTCCAGTTCAGCCGCCGAACCGAAGCGGTTCAGACAGTATTCGTGCAGCCACTTGTAATCGCGCATGCCCTCTCCTACGGATTGAAACAGAAAACCTGTGGGAGCGGGCTTGCTCGCGAATGCGTAGTGTCAGTCAACAATAATGTCGGCTGACACTACGCATTCGCGAGCAAGCCCGCTCCCACACAATTTGTTCAGAGGTTTACTACGTTGACGAACCGCGAAGCCGCGGTTTCATCGATGCGCAGGTTGGTGAAGTCGAACAGGTTGCGGTCCGCCAGTTGCGACGGGATCACGTTCTGCAAGCTGCGGAAAATGCTTTCGGTACGGCCCGGGGTCTTGCGTTCCCACTCCTGCAGCATCTCTTTAACCACCTGGCGTTGCAGGTTTTCCTGGGAGCCGCAGAGGTTGCACGGGATGATCGGGAATTGCTTGAAGTCCGAGTAGGCCTGAATGTCTTTTTCGTTGCAGTAGGCCAGCGGCCGGATCACCACGTTGCGCCCGTCATCGGCGCGCAGCTTCGGCGGCATGGCCTTGAGCGAGCCGTTGAAGAACATGTTGAGGAAGAACGTCTCGACGATGTCGTCGCGGTGGTGACCGAGGGCCATTTTGGTCGCGCCGATTTCATCGGCAAAGGTGTAGAGCGTGCCGCGACGCAGGCGCGAGCACAGCGAGCAGGTGGTCTTTCCCTCAGGAATAAGCTCCTTGACCACCGAATAAGTGTCTTTCTCGACGATGTGGTACTCGATGCCCAGATCCTTGAGGTAAGCCGGCAGCACGTGCTCGGGAAAGCCTGGCTGCTTCTGGTCCATGTTCACGGCCACGATCTCGAACTTGATCGGGGCGACCTTCTGCAAATGCATCAGCACGTCGAGCATGGTGTAGCTGTCTTTGCCACCGGACAGGCAGACCATGACCTTGTCGCCGTCTTCAATCATGTTGAAATCGGCGACAGCCTCACCCGCCTGGCGGCGAAGGCGCTTTTGCAGTTTGTTCTGGTTGACCGTAAGAGTGCCCATGACGCGAAATCCGTGAGGTGTGACGAAAGGCCGGCATTTTACGCAAAAACCCTTTCGGGGCGAAGCCTGCACTTATATGACTTGAGCATACCCCTGTGGCGAGGGAGCTTGCTCCCGCTCGGCTGCGCAGCAGTCGCAAAACCTGCCGACACGGTTTGCCTGACACAACATCAGGGCCGCTTCGCGCCCCAGCGGGAGCAAGCTCCCTCGCCACAGGTTTCATTCGGCACAGACCTGACGGCGATTAACAATAGTGTTTACAGCGCGATTTGCTCTAAGCCCCTCGCACTATTACCGGTAACTCCTTTCTATACTGCGGCATAAGGTCGCACACGTATTCAGACCTGTACTTACCTGGCCACTTTGGCCCGTAAGCGCTCCGCTGGGGGGCGATGGCAACAACAAGAGGAGTGACTGGCATGATCCATCACGTAGTGGGGCTCTTCACCCACCCTGACCAGGAATGGAAAGAAATCCGTGGCGACCAGGAGGAAAGCATCAGCCACATGTACCTCACGCACACCCTGATTCTGGCGGCGATCCCTGCCGTGTCGGCGTTTATCGGCACCACGCAGGTCGGCTGGGTCATTGGTAATCGGGCGCCGGTGATGCTGACCACGGAAAGCGCGCTGTGGATGACCATCATGTCGTACCTGGCGATGCTCGGCGGTGTCGCGGTGATGGGCGCGTTCATCCACTGGATGGCTCGCACCTATGACGCCAACCCGAGCCTGGCACGCTGTGTCGCGTTCGCCACCTACACCGCGACACCGCTATTTATCGGCGGTCTGGCGGCGCTGTACCCACACATGTGGCTGGGAATGATCGTCGGCACCGCCGCCATCTGCTACACGGTGTACCTGCTGTATGTGGGCCTGCCAACCTTCATGAACATTCCGTCAGACGAGGGATTCCTGTTTTCAAGCTCGGTGCTCGCCGTAGGACTGGTGGTGCTGGTAGCCATCATGGCGTTCACCGTGATTGTCTGGGGCCTGGGCGTGGGCCCCGTCTATACCAACTGACAACCGACCGCCCACATAACAATCAAGATATGCCAATACAAGGCCGCCGCAAGGCGGCCTTCTAATGCTCAGCATAAAGAGCTCCGGGATAGAGGGCTCGACGATAGGAAGCGGCGACGACCATTCGGCGCCTCGACGATTCGCAAGCCCCGAAGGTTGCGGCATACTCGACGCCTCTGGAGATCCATCAAGCATGCCCGAGCAACTCAATACCCGCGTCGAAGACTGTTTCCAACAAGCCGAATCCTTTTTCAAACGACCTTTCAAACGCCCCGTGGTGAGCCTCAAGCTGCGCGGGCAAAAAGCCGGTGTCGCGCATTTGCACGAGAACCTGCTGCGTTTCAATCCGCAGCTGTACCGGGAAAACACCGAAGACTTCCTCAAGCAGACGGTGGCGCATGAAGTCGCGCACCTGATCGCCCATCAACTGTTCGGCGACCGCATCCAGCCTCATGGCGAAGAGTGGCAACTGATCATGCGCGGTGTTTACGAACTGCCGCCCAATCGCTGCCACACCTACGACGTCAAACGCCGTAGCGTGACCCGCTACATCTACAAATGCCCGTGCCCCGACAGCGACTTCCCGTTTTCGGCGCAGCGACATGGTTTGGTGAGACAGGGGCGGCGGTATTTGTGCAGGCGCTGCCGCAGCACCTTGGAGTTTAGTGGCGAGATGCGGGTCGAGTAGCAGGATTTGTGGTGTTTGGGCCGGCCTCTTCGCGAGCAAGCCCGCTCCCACACTGGGCCTGCGTCGCGCCGAAGATCAAATGTGGGAGCGGGCTTGCTCGCGAAGGCGTCCTTACAATCACTACACAACCACCCTGGCACGCCGCAATTCCTCGATCCGCTCAACACTGAACCCCAACTCCCCCAACACCTGATCGGTATGCGCTCCCAGCGTCGCGCCAATATGCCGAGGCTCAGGCAAGCCATCCGAAAACTTCAACGGGCAAGCCATCTGCGCCTGAGTCGAACCATTGCCCCTTGGCACCTCCGTCACCAATTCCCGCGCTTTCAACTGCGGATGCCGCACCGCTTCGCCCAGGCTTAATACCGGCTCGACGCACGCATCGACCCCGGCGAACAGCTCACACAACTGGGCAAAGTCGTATTTTTCGAATTCAATTTTCAACGCCTCCTTGAGCGCCTGTTGCCGGGCCGGCTCGGGTGACAGCCCTTGGGCCGCCAGTTCCGGCCGGCCCAGCGCCGCGCAGAGTTGCTGCATGAACGCCGGCTCCAGACTGCCCACCGACAACCAGCGTCCATCGCGCGAACGGTAGTAATCGTAGAAGCTGCCACCATTGAGCATCTGCTCTTCCCTGCCCGGCTCCACGCCACAGGCCAGGTACCCGGCACCGGCCATGGCATTCAGGCTGAAGGCGCAGTCGGTCATGCTCACATCCAGATACTGCCCCTGCCCGGTCTGCTGTCGCGCGATCACCGCCGCCAGCAGGCCGATCACCCCATGCAGCGAGCCGCCCGCGACATCCGCCACCTGCATGCCCAACGGCACCGGGCCGCTGTCGGCGCGACCGGTGTAGCTCGAAAGCCCCGCCAGCGCCAGGTAGTTGATGTCGTGGCCGGCGCGATCTTTGTAGGGGCCAGTCTGGCCATACCCGGTGATCGACACATAAATCAGCTTCGGGTTGATCGCTTTCAGGGCTTCATACCCCAAACCGAGCCGGTCCATCACGCCGGGACGAAACTGCTCCAGCACGATGTCGTGGTCCTGCAGCAATTGCTTGATCACCTCCAGCGCCTCGGGCTGCTTGAGGTCCAGCGCCAGGCTGCGCTTGTTGCGATTGAGGTAGGCGTGGCTGGCCGAGACGCCTTGATCATGCGGCGGCAGCACCCGCAGCAGGTCCATGCGGGTCGGCGATTCGATGCGCAGCACCTCGGCGCCCATGTCTGCCAGCAGCAACGAGGCGAACGGCCCCGGCAGCAGTGTCGAGAAATCCAGAACCTTGAGTGATGCCAGTGGACCGAGCATAAGTGTTCTCCAGTGCAATCCCCCAAGCCTAGGCAGCCGAGGACATTGCAGCAATCACCTTATGTGTCAGCGGCGGTGACCGTTGTGCTCAAATCGCAGGTAAGAAAAAACCCGCCGAAGCGGGTTTTTCATGCAGCCAAAGTACTTACTTGACGCTGGCTGGGGTTGGGCCTTCAGCCACACCCAGGTCGTCTACTTCACGCTCGTCGGAGATACCGCGACCGCCGGAAGCCAGCTCGACTTGCAGCTTGTCTTCGTCCAGCTCTTTCACCCACTTGGCGACCACGAGGGTGGCCACGGCGTTACCCACAAGGTTGGTCAGCGCACGGGCTTCGGACATGAAGCGGTCAATACCGAGGATCAGCGCCAGGCCGGCCACCGGCAGAGTACCCACGGCCGACAGAGTGGCTGCCAGCACGATGAAGCCACTACCAGTCACACCCGCCGCACCTTTGGAGGACAACAGCAGCACCAGCAGCAAGGTGATCTGGTGAGTCAGGTCCATTGGGGTGTCAGTCGCCTGAGCGATGAACACAGCCGCCATGGTCAGGTAGATCGACGTACCGTCGAGGTTGAACGAGTAGCCAGTCGGGATCACCAGACCCACAACCGATTTCTGCGCACCCAGGCGTTCCATCTTGATCAGCATGCGTGGCAGCGCGGATTCCGAAGAGGAAGTGCCCAGCACGATCAGCAGTTCTTCACGGATGTAGCGAATCAGTTTGATGACGCTGAAACCGTGCGCGCGGCAGATGGCGCCCAATACAAAGACTACGAACAGAATGCAGGTGATGTAGAAGCAGATCATCAGCTGACCGAGTTGCACCAGCGAACCGACACCGTAGGCACCGATGGTGAAAGCCATCGCACCGAACGCGCCGACTGGAGCGAGCTTCATGATCATGTTGATGATGTTGAACATCACGTGAGCAAAGCGATCGATGAAGTCCAGCACCGGTTTGCCGTAGGCACCCAGGCGATGCAGGGCGAAACCGAAGATCACCGAGAACATCAGCACTTGCAGGATGTCGCCGTTGGCGAAGGCGCCGACGATGGTGTTCGGGATCACGTTGAGGACGAAAGCAATGATGCTCTGGTCTTTACCGGCCGAGATGAAGCCAGCGATTTTGCTGGTGTCCAGGGTCGTCACGTCGATGTGCATGCCGGCGCCCGGTTGCACGACGTTGACCACGACCAGACCGATCAGCAAGGCAATGGTGGAGACGATTTCGAAGTACAGCAGCGCATAGCCGCCGGTCTTGCCGACCGATTTCATGTTCTGCATGCCGGCGATGCCGCTGACAACAGTACAGAAGATGATCGGCGCGATGACCATTTTGATCAGTTTGATGAACCCGTCACCCAGCGGCTTGAGGGCTACACCTGTCTGCGGGTAGAAGTGACCGAGCAGGATGCCGATAGCGATGGCAACGATCACCTGGAAGTACAGGGATTTATACAGTGGCTGACGAGTCGTCATTGCAAAGTTCCTCAAGAGTGCCTCAGTAGCAACATCCATCTGTTGCCCCTGACACCTCAATTGCGAACCCTCCTGCACTGGAGGGATTTGTTTTGTCGAGCTGCACGCCGGCAGACCTCTGCGGCTTGTATCGCAAGCGCCGTGCCACCTTCGAAAAAAACCCCGCCAGCCTTGTGACATCAAGGGTTACAGGTTTTTTTGGGTCACTAACCCGTCACAACGATGTGGCGGATTTCCGCCCATCAGCCAAACCTCGTCCTGCAATTTGGCGGATATCCGCCTTGTTCATTCTCGACAGGCACCGCTACCATCCATTGCTCAGTGGACGGACCTGCCCCTTATGCGCGAACGCACCATCGCCAGCCATTTCGCCCGCGCCGCCCTCGGTGGCGCGCGTCGGCGTGGCTACGACTATTGGAGTCTGTTGCAGCAACTGGGGATCAGCCCCGAGCTGCTCGAGGAGCCGCGCGCCCGAATCGCGCCCGAGCAGTTCGCTCGATTGATCCAGGGGCTGTGGCTGGCCCTGGACGACGAATACTTGGGCTTCGGGCAAGCGCCGAGCAAACCCGGCAGCTTCGCGATGATGTGCCATGCGGTGATCCACTGCCGCACGCTGGAGAAAGCACTCAATCGCGGTTTATTGTTTTACAGCCTGTTCCCCGGCGCGCCGCGTCTGACGCTGAGCCACGAAGGCGACAGGGTTCGCCTGAGCCTGGACGATTCGTCGCTGTGGGATCCGGACCACTTTCTCAGCGAAAGCCTGTTGGTGATCTGGCATCGGTTCGGCAGTTGGCTGATCGGCCAGCGCATTCGTCTGGAGCAGGCCACGTTCAGTTACCCGAGGCCCGAACACGGGGCCGAATACGACTTGCTGTTTTCCTGCCCGCTGAGCTTTTCCACCGTAAAGAGCACGACGGCGCAAAGCAGTCTGCTGTTTCACAGTCGCTACCTGAACATGCCGCTGTTGCAGGACGAACGAACCCTCAAGCACTTTCTCGAGCGCTCCCCCGCCGACCTGCTATCGCGCCCCGACGAAGGCGACAGCCTGAGCAGCCAGTTGCGGCGCTTGCTCAGCCGCGACAGCGCGCGCTGGCCAGACCTGGAAGCCGTGGCCGCGCACCTGCATATCAGCCCGCAAACCTTGCGGCGGCATTTGCGCGAAGAAGGCACGAGTTTTCAGGAATTGAAGGACCAGTTGCGGCGGGACATTGCGATTTATCACCTGGGGCGTGCGGATCTGTCGTTGCAACAGATTGCCGAGCAGTTGGGGTTTTCCGAGCCGTCGGCGTTTCACCGGGCGTTCAAGAAGTGGACCGGCCTTACGCCTGGGGCTTATCGAGCTCAGGAGAATTGAGTTCTAGCGCTGTTTTTTGGGTGTATTCACTGGCCTCTTCGCGAGCAAGCCCGCTCCCACAGGGGATCTGCTGCGAACACATCATTTGTGAACGCCAGCAATCCAATGTGGGAGCGGGCTTGCTCGCGAAGAGGCCCGAAAAAACACCGCAAAACTGTGCAGCCAGCCAAGCTGTTGTGGCGAGGGAGCTTGCTCCCGCTGGGCTGCGAAGCGGCCGCAAATCCGGCAGTCACGGTTTTTCAGATGCACCGCACGCTCAGGTTTTGCGACTGCTGCGCAGCCGAGCGGGAGCAAGCTCCCTCGCCACAGGTTCTTCGCTAACCTCGCGGATCAAAGTTATCCAGCACCCGGTTCACGGCCAGCTCCCCGAGCATGACCACGGATTGAATCCCCAACATCATGTTGCGATGTGGCATGTCCATCAACCCGGCGAACTCACTGAGCATCATGCTCGCTGACGCCAGGGATTCGCAGGCGTTGACCAGCAGGGTTTCGTTATCGACCTCGGCGCCGACATGGTAAATGGTGCTGGGTTTGCGCTTGGTGTCTTTGGGAATGTCCGGTTTGAGGTAGTAATCGAGGGCGCGATCGGCGGCTTCGTTGAGTTTTTTCGAATCGAGGGATTCGTAGGGGGATGTCGGATCGGTTTCCGGTGGGTTGGGTGTAGGTTTGAACATGGCGAAACTCCGTGGTTGATTGAGCCGCCACGACCTATCGCTAAACAAGTAAAGGTGGCGGCTGTACGCAGGTTAGCGATCCGGGTCACAGAAACCCCGGGTAGACCTCGAAGGTCTCCCACGCACAGCCACCATTACGCGAATTGCAGGCACTAAAAACTGCAATCAGAACTTGGGTGCTTTTGCGTCTGTGTATGGGGTCGGATCGCTAAACCCGATCGCTGATTCGTCAGCGACCCGCAAACGATAGAACCCACGCCCCAGGCGCACAAGCCGGCGGATTCTGGCGTAGTCGTAGGCAGCGGCGCAAGGATGTGTAGCCTGGGAGAGTATCTGAAAGTGTCGTTTAAACAGTGCTTGTTTATCAGTCTGACACCGAGACTTGTGGTGGCTGTACCGGCCTCTTCGCGAGCAAGCCCGCTCCCACAGTTGATTTGTGTCGGACACAAATAATGTGTTCACAGACGATCCAATGTGGGAGCGGGCTTGCTCGCGAAGGGGCCCGAGAGAACACCCTCCAACTTCCAGTCACACCACCGGAAAATGAACCCGGAACGCCGCCCCGCCCATTGGCGAATCCCCCAGCGTCAGCTTGGCGCTGTAGCTTTCGATGATGTCCTTGACCACCGCCAACCCGATCCCCTGCCCCGGATGCTGGCGATCCAGCCGTTCGCCCCGCTGCAGAATCCGCGCACGCTGGTCCGGTGGCACGCCGGGGCCGTCGTCTTCGACGCACAACTCAATCCCGCTGAGGGTTTCGCGCACGCTGATGCGCACTTCGCCGAGGCACAGGCGATAGGCGTTTTCCAGCAGGTTGCCCATCATTTCCAGCAAGGCGCCCTGCTCGATCGGCACGTAACACTGCTCCGGCAGATCGAAAGCGACCTGCACCTGTTTGTCGCGGTAGACCTTGTCCAGGGTGTCGCAAAGGCTTTGCAACACCGGGCGCAGGCGCACTTGGTGACGCACCAGGCCGCTTTTGCGCAGGCTGGCACGTTGCAACTGATAGCCGATCTGCTGGCTCATGCGTTCGATCTGGGTTTGCAGCACCCAGGCCTGCTCGCGCTCTTGCGGCTTTTGCGCCATGTCTTCGCTGACCCCTTGCAACACGGTCAACGGGGTTTTCAGGCTGTGGGCCAGGTCGTCGAGGGAATCGCGATAACGGCTGCGCTGTTCGCGTTCGCTGTGCAACAAGCGGTTGAGCGAGCCGGTCAGGCGCAGCAATTCACGCGGGTGTTGTTCGCTGAGGCTTTCCCGGGTGCCGCTTTCGATCTGGTCCAGCTCCTGGCTCAGCCGGCGCAACGCCTGCAAGCCCCAGGTCAGGCCGATCCACAGCAAGGCGAGCAACACCAGCAAGGCTGCGCCAAAGCCCAGATAGAGGTTTTCCCGCAGGCCTTCGAGGGTGATTTCGTATTCACGCACCGGTTGCAACGCGACAATGCTGAACGCCGCGCTCTGGCCGCCCAGCAGCTTGACCTCGACGTCATAGACGAAGAACTCTTCACCATTGGCTTCGCGAATCCTTGCGAACTCATTACCGCGTCCGTCGTAACGCGGTTTGTAGTTGATCTTCTCTTCCTGGGTAGCTTTCGAGCGCCAGACCAGATGACCTTCGCGGTCATAGATGTAGCCGAGCAAACGGCTGTCGGTGAGGTTGAAGCGCTCGTCGGGCAGCTGCGCCGGCATCTGCAAACGGTTGTTATCCACGCGGGCAGCAGAGATCAGCGTGGTGACGTCCGACGCCAGGCGCTGCTCGATGGAATCCTGCAACGCCAGGCTGAACGCGCCCTGCATCGCCGGCAGCAATGCCAGCATGAACAACACCGCCAGGAGGGTGGCGGCGAGCATCAAACGGACGCGAAGGGAACGAATCAAGTGCAGCGCTCATTGAACAGGTAACCAAGGCCACGCACGGTATCGATCGGCTTGAAGCCGGCCGGGCCTTCGAGTTTGCGGCGCAAGCGACCGACCAGCACTTCGATCACATTCGGATCGCGCTCGCCGTCATCCGGATAGAGCTGCTCCATCAAGCGGTCCTTGGCCACCACTTGCTGGTGATGGCGCATCAGGTATTCGAGGATCCGGTACTCGTAGGCGGTCAGCGCCAGCGGTTGTTCGTCGAGGGAGGCCTGTTTGCGATTGAGGTCCAGCAGCAAGGGGCCAGCGACGATGGTCGACTGGGTGAAACCGCTGGAGCGGCGCAGCAAGGCATTGAGCCGGGCGTCCAGCTCTTCGAACTGGAAGGGCTTGACCACGTAATCGTCGGCACCGGCGGCGAGGCCTTCGACTTTGTCCTGCCAGTTGCCGCGCGCGGTGAGGATCAGGATCGGAAAGGTTTTGCCCCGGGAGCGCAATTGACGAATCAGATCGAGCCCGCCCATGCCCGGCAGACCGAGGTCGATCACCGCCAGGTCATGGTTGAACTGCTCGGCCTGGTACAACGCTTCCTCGGCGTTGGCCACGGACTCGACCACGTGGCCGCTATCCGTCAGGCGGGTTTGCAGGTGATGGCGCAATAGCGCTTCATCTTCGACGACCAGCAATTTCATAACGCTCTCCTGGGCAAATCAACATCTCCAAAGACATAACGCCGCGGAACATGTGGGAGCGGGGGGGGGGGCGGGGGGGGGGGGGGGGGGGGGGGAAACGGGGGGGGGGGCCCCCCGGGGGCGCGCCCGCCCCCCCCCCCCCCGGG
>NZ_JBIVCD010000051.1:26344-33459 GCF_044746425.1 Pseudomonas sp. NPDC086112
GGTGGGGGGGGGTTGGTGGGGTTTGGTTTTTGTCCCAGAATCAGCCCCCCCCCCCCCCCCCCGCCCTCCCCCCCCCCCCCCCGCTCCCACAGGGATTTCGCTTAACCACTGGCTTCGGCGCCTACCCTCATAAAACGCTTTTTAGAAAGCGTAGTTGGCGGACAGGTAGGTCTGGGCGCTGCTGGTCAAATCCAGCGAACCCTGTTTGCTGCCGCCGCGCTCGCTCATCTCGGTGCTGGCGTTGCTGCGCAGGTAACGGTAACCCAGCTCGACCGAGGTGTTTTGCGAAACTTGCTGCAATACACCGACCTGGCCGCCAATGGCGTAACCGATGTCGCTGTCGCGGCTGAAGCCTGGCGAATCCTGGGTCAGCTTGGTCAAACCGGCGGTGGCACCGCCGAACAGTTTGGTGCTGCCACCCACCGGGTAGAACAGATCGTAACTGCCCAGCAGATTTTCCTGACGCAGTTTAATGCCATTGTGCGAGCCCGACACGTTGTCGTAAGTGGCGTAGTAGCGACCCTTGCTGTCTTGCTGGCCCAGACGCACGCCCCAGGTGTTGTCCTTGCCGATCACACCGTCGGCGTTCGGGTGGTTGAGGTTGTCGTTCAGGGCGCTGGATTTTTTAACCTTGTCGCTGGTCTGGCCAAAGGTCAGGCCGGCGAAATTGGTGGTGTCGGCGTGGGCCGCAATACTGGCGCCCATCATGGTGAAAGCCAGAAACAGTTTTTTAAAAGTAGTCATTGGGGAGTTTCCTCATGCGCTATGTGCTTTTTGGGTACGGGGCAAGGTTACTGACCCCTCCCTGTACTGCCCCTGAACGCACTCTGAACCTGAGCTGAATCAAATCGACTACGCTGTTCTCACGATTCTTAATATGGAGATTTGATCATGCGTGTGTTCCTCGCCCTCGTGTTACTGGCTCTGAGCGGGGTCAGCCAGGCCGCCATCCAGACCCAGGAAATTCCCTACCAGAGTGCCGACGGCACCAAGCTGATCGGCTATTACGCCTACGACGACGCCATCAAAGGCCCGCGCCCGGGCGTGGTGGTGGTGCATGAGTGGTGGGGCCTCAACGACTACGCCAAGCGCCGCGCCCGTGATCTGGCCGGTCTGGGCTACAGCGCGCTGGCGATCGACATGTTTGGCGACGGCAAGAACACCGAACACGCCAAGGACGCCATGGCCTTCATGCAAGCGGCATTGAAAGACAGCGCAGCAGCCAGTGCGCGGTTTCAGGCCGGGCTCGACTTGCTGAAGAAACAACCACAGACCGATCCGAATAAACTGGCGGCCATCGGCTATTGCTTCGGCGGCAAGGTGGTGCTGGATGCGGCGCGTCAAGGCGTGCCGCTGGCGGGCGTGGTGAGTTTCCACGGCGCGCTGGTGACCAATACCCCAGCGACGCCTGACAGCGTGAAGGCGAAAATCCTGGTGGAGCATGGCGCTCTGGACAGCATGGTCACGGCGGAAAACGTGGCAGCGTTCAAGACGGAAATGGACAAGGCCGGTGCCGACTACAAGTTTGTCACCCTCGAAGGCGCCAAGCATGGGTTCAGCAATCCCGAGGCGGATCGTCTGAGCCATGGCGACCACGGCGGGCCGGACATTGGTTACAGCAAGACCGCGGATGAGAAGTCCTGGGCGGACATGCAGGCGTTTTTCAAGAAGATATTTGGTTAAGACTCTGGATCGAGTAACGGCCTTCGCGGGCAAGCCTCGCTCCTACAGGATTGCATCGTCCTTGTAGGAGCGAGGCTTGCCCGCGAAGAACGATAACTCGGTCGAACTGCTACTACCCTCACGCGTGGCAACCCGGCAAAATGCCCGTCATGAATCCCGTCCCCGCCCTACCCATCTGCTGCACCCCACCCGACGCCCATTGGCCGCTGCCGTTTGTGCTGCCCGATACGGTCCTGTTGGGTACCCACTTCGATACCAAACAACTGGCCAGTGATGATTTCCAGCGCAGCGCCATCGAGCCGCCGGCGAGCATCCAGCGTTCGGTGGCCAAGCGGCAGGCCGAGTTTCTCGCCGGACGAGTCTGCGCCCGGGCGGCGTTGCAACAACTGGAAGGGCTGAGTTTCATCCCGGCCATCGGCGAAGACCGCGCACCGGTATGGCCGGCGCACATCACCGGCTCGATCACCCACAGCACTGGCCGGGCCGCAGCAATAGTCGCGAACAAAGCCCATTGGCGTGGCTTGGGAATGGATTTGGAAAGCCTGCTCGACGCAGAGCGCGCCGAACGCCTGGCCGGGGAAATCCTAACGGGGCCTGAGTTGCAGCGCATGGCTGCCGGGGCTGCCGATCAATTGGCAATGCTGGTGACGTTGACGTTTTCGGTGAAGGAGAGCCTGTTCAAGGCGCTCTACCCGATTGTCCAGAAGCGCTTCTATTTCGAACACGCCGAGGTGCTGGAGTGGAGCGCGGGCGGTGAAGTGCGGTTGCGGTTGCTGACGGACCTGTCCGGTGAATGGCGTAGCGGCACTGAGCTGGATGCGCAATTTGCAGTGATGGATGGGCAGTTGTTGAGTCTGGTCAGCATCAAGGCCTGAGGTTTTGTAGCGCCTGTCAGGGCCTCTTCGCGGGCAAGCCTCGCTCCTACGGGAGTTGTGTGAATCCTGTAGGAGCGAGGCTTGCCCGCGAAGGCGATTGTCCAGACAACAAAAATCTCACCGCCGCTCCTGATTCCTCGGCCAGCTCAAACTGAAACAGGCCCCGCCCAGGCTTTTGCTCTTGCCGATCAATGCTCGCCCGTCATGCCAATGGATGATTCGCCGCACAATCGATAACCCCAACCCATGCCCGCCCGAAGCGCGAGTGCGACTGTCGTCGAGGCGCAGGAACGGCGTGAAGATTTTCTCCCAGGCCGTTTCCGGCACGCCCGGCCCATCATCCTCGACATCGACCCGACAGCGCTGCTGTCCGACCTGATAACTGACGGTCACCCGTGAATGGGCGTGGCGCATGGCGTTGCTCACCAGGTTCTGCAACGCCCGGTGCAGGTAGCGTGGCTCGGCCTCGACCCAGGCGTCGTCGCAATCGGCGGCCGACAGGCACAAACCGCGCTGCACCGTGATCTCGGCGCGCAACGGCGCCAGTTCTTCGATCACCTGATTGACCAACGCATCCAGATCGATCCGCTGAAAATTCAGCGCCGGCGAACCCTGCTCCAGCCGCGCATAGGTGAGCATCTCGTCGACCAGCCGATCAAGGTCCTCGATGTCGTGATCCATACCCTCGCGGTATTTTTCCAGCGCCTCAGGCGTGGTGGCCGAGCCGATCATCTCCAGGCCAAAACGCAAGCGCGCCACCGGCGTGCGCAGTTCATGGGACACGGCACGCACCAGCTCTCGCTGAATCGCCAACAATTGCTGCAAGTGCTCGGCCATGCCGTTGAACGCCGAGGCCAGGCGCCCCACCGAGTCCGCGCCGCGTGCCGGTACGCGGGTTTCCAGGCTGCCCTTGGCGATGCGCGTGGCAGCGGCTTCCAGCCCGCGCAAACGGCGCTCCAGCTGACGCACCAATAGATAGACAATCAAACCAATCAGGCTCAGGCCGAGGGCCGCGATCAGCACCAGCCACTCGGGCGGATAAGGATTCATCTGATACAGCGGGCCGATTTCCAGTACCCACGGCGTACCGACCATGCCGGCAAACACCCGGATGGAATCGCCGCCCTTGCCCAGCGCCATCACCGTGTCGCCTTCGGATACGCGGCGGCTCTGATCTTCGTCCATGTCGGCCTGATCGATCGTGACCAGCCGCAGATCAAAGCCGAAACCCTTCTCTTCCTTTAACTGCGCCAGACGCTTGGGCTGCTCGGCCACCGGGTAGCGCACCAGCTCATCGGCCAGCAGGTAAATGGTCGCTCGCGCCAGTTGCTCGCTGATTTGCTGGACTTCCCCGGTGAGCACCAGTTGTTCCTTGTCGCTGACCAAGCGGTAAACCTTTGCCGCGTGCGGGCCGGTCTGCTCCACCAGTGCCTGACCGCGCAGCACGCGGGTGCGCTGGGTCAGGTCGAGATCGGTCTGGGGGAATGTCTTCAGCGCCAACGGAATCCCGAGCAAGCGCTCCCACACCAGCAAGGCCCGGTGGCGTTCAGTTTCGTTCATCGGTTGCAGGTTATCGGCCATCAACGAGAACGTGCCGTGGGCCAGACGCTCGCGGTATTGCTCGCTGCGCACCTGGTTAAGCAGGTGCAAGGCCAGCACGCCGAGCACCGCCACCAGAATCAGCGCCGCGCACATGCCGCCATAAATGCGCAGGAAGATCGAGTTCACAGCGACAAGTCTGCGCAGGCTTCGGGAACGAACAGATAGCCTTTGCTGCGGATGGTTTTGATCAGCCGCGGATGCTCCGGGTCATCGCCGATCTTCGGGCGGATGCGTGAGATGCGCACGTCAATGGAACGGTCCTGGCCGTCATAACCGATACCGCGCAGCGCCGTGAATATTTCTTCGCGAGACAGAATACGCCCGGCGTTGGCCACCAGCAGCCAGAGCAAATCGAACTCGGCGCTGGTCAACTCGATGCCTTTGTCATGCAGCCAGGCCTCGCGCAACGCGTTGTCCACCACCAACGGACCGAACTGCAGACGCCGCTGTATTTCCGGGGCTGCTTCAGGCGCTTCGCTACGCCGCAACAAGGCCTGGATGCGCGCCAGCAGCAGGCGTGGGCGAACCGGTTTGCAGACGTAGTCATCAGCGCCGAGGTCGAGGCCGAGGATCTGATCGGTGTCATCGGTGCGCGCGGTGAGCATCAGGATCGGGCCGTCATACTTGTCGCGAACCTTGCGGCAAATGCTCAGGCCATCTTCGCCAGGGAGCATCAGGTCGAGGATTACCAGGTCCGGTTTCTCCTTGATGATGCGCGCTGCGGCAAGGGCGCCGTTGCCCTCAATCGAGACGCGCAGGCCATTGGCTTCGAGGTAGTCGCGAGTCAGTTCGGCCAGACGCTGGTCGTCCTCGACAATCAATACCTGCCAGACTTCTTGCTCCACGGTGACCTCTGCTTGCCAACATCACTTTAAGAAAGGATCCACCCGTCTTTTTGTAATGATTGGGGAGGATAAGAATGCATCTGCATTGGCCGATTGTATAAACGGCGCACGTCTGGAACACAAGCGGGTAAATGCGTTCGGACACAGCGGTTTTTTGTGATAGGGTTCGCGCCCTTAAAAATCCGAACGACTGTTTTCAATCGCTGAAAATCAGTGAAAAACGGTCCGCTCCAGCTAGGTCGCGGCCTACACGCTCGTTCCACCTTTCACACACAATTTACGCACAGGTTTATCCACAGGTAGTACGTTGCAACACCCTCAAAAACGCATTATCTTGTACCTCGGCGCTAAAAAAACCCTACATGTAGGGTTTTAGCTTAAAAGCCCAACCACATTTCAGACCAGAAACTCAAGTGCTTTATTGCCTGTTTATGGTTGAACCAAGCACGATTTTACAAGCCCAAACCGCATGCGCGGATGGCACCGTTTTTTCAGGCCAGAACAGCCAGAACGGTACGGGTGTTGCAGTCAAAACTGGCACCCCAGAAAGGAATCCGGTTTCGAGCCCTGGCTCGCGGCCAAAGACTTCGGCAAGGAAGCGGCATCATTAGCCTTTTTCCTACTGTCCCGAAGTTGTTATACCCGACGCCACGTCGGTTGTAGTGCTTCAGGACAGAACGGTGGGCACCGTGATGGTGCCCAAACAAACATAGAGAATGTGGAGACAACCCCCCATGCAAACCGACACAACTCGCGAGAACCCGCAGGGTACCTTGCCGCAGGCCGCCGATTCGAATTCGGATCTGTCCGCCACCGCGCCTGGCCAGCTGCGCGTGATCAAGCGAAACGGGACTGTCGTTCCTTACACCGATGACAAAATCACCGTCGCCATCACCAAAGCGTTTCTTGCAGTTGAAGGCGGCACCGCTGCCGCTTCGTCGCGCATCCACGACACCGTTGCCCGCCTGACCGAACAAGTCACCGCCACCTTCAAGCGTCGCATGCCATCGGGCGGCACCATCCACATCGAAGAAATCCAGGACCAGGTCGAACTGGCCCTGATGCGTGCCGGCGAGCAGAAAGTGGCGCGCGACTACGTGATCTACCGCGACGCCCGTTCCAAGGAACGCGCTGTACGCGCCCCTGCCGAGGACGCGGTACAGGCTCACCCGTCGATCCGCATCACCCGCGCCGATGGCAGCCTTGCACCTCTGGACATGGGTCGCCTGAACACCATCGTCACTGAAGCGTGCGAAGGCCTGGAAGAAGTCGACGGCGACCTGATCCAGCGCGAAACCCTGAAGAACCTGTACGACGGCGTGGCCCTGACCGACGTCAACACCGCTCTGGTGATGACTGCCCGTACGCTGGTCGAGCGTGAGCCGAACTACTCGTTCGTGACCGCCCGCCTGCTGATGGACACCCTGCGTGCCGAAGGCCTGAACTTCCTGGGCGTCGCCGAGAGCGCGACTCACCACGAAATGGTCGATCTGTACGCCAAGGCACTGCCGGCGTATATCGCCAAAGGTATCGAATTCGAATTGCTGAACCCGGTTCTGGCGTCCTTCGACCTGGAAAAACTCGGCAAGGCAATCAACCACGAGCGCGATCAGCAGTTCACGTACCTGGGCCTGCAAACCCTGTACGACCGTTACTTCATCCACAAGGATGGCGTGCGTTTCGAACTGCCGCAGATTTTCTTCATGCGCGTGGCCATGGGCCTGGCAATCGAAGAGAAGAACAAAGAAGACCGTGCGATCGAGTTCTACAACCTGTTGTCGTCCTTCGACTACATGTCGTCGACCCCGACCCTGTTCAACGCCGGTACCCTGCGTCCACAGCTGTCGAGCTGCTACCTGACCACCGTGCCGGATGACCTGTCGGGCATCTACCACGCGATCCACGACAACGCCATGCTGTCGAAATTCGCTGGCGGCCTGGGCAACGACTGGACGCCGGTTCGTGCGCTGGGCTCGTACATCAAGGGCACCAACGGCAAATCCCAGGGCGTTGTACCGTTCCTGAAAGTGGTGAACGACACCGCCGTCGCCGTTAACCAGGGTGGCAAGCGCAAAGGCGCTGTGTGTGCCTACCTGGAAACCTGGCACAT
>NZ_JBIVCD010000052.1:0-12402 GCF_044746425.1 Pseudomonas sp. NPDC086112
CAACATGAACGTCTTCCTCCGGGGAGAGCAATGGGGAAAAGCCGATTTCGTTGAGGTACAGCTGAGTGGCATCGAGTGCCCGTGTGTAATCGATGTACTTGTGTTGCTTAAGCGAAGCGGAGTGTTTGGATTTGGCACGAACGGAAGGTGGTGCATCCCCTTCATCATTCGACATCGAATCCGTGGCGATGCCGGTCTCCATCAGGAGAACCTCATCGTCGATGTCAAACTCCGGCACTTCTTTACTGAGAGCCATTGTTATAGTCCTTTGGTGAGTTCGACCTCAAGCTCAAGCGGCGCCTTGATCCCTGGCAACGCTGGAGCCTGTTCCCTCTACGTGACGGAACAGGCTGGCTAACAAATCAACGACGTGGCAGGAATTGCAGCGGATCTACAGGTTTACCTTGTCGGCGAATCTCAAAATGCAGTTTCACCCGGTCTGTACCCGTTGACCCCATTTCGGCAATTGTCTGTCCGACTTTGACCTGCTGCCCCTCCCGAACCAACAGCCTGCGGTTATGTCCGTAGGCACTGACGTAGGTATCGCTGTGTTTGATGATGACTAATTCGCCGTAGCCCCTTAAGCCACTCCCGGCGTATACCACCGTCCCATCAGACGCAGCTAAAACAGGCTGTCCCAAATCTCCGGCGATATCAATTCCTTTATTCAAACTACCGTTTGAAGAGAATTTACCAATCAGAATGCCATTAGAAGGCCACCCCCAGCCCGTCGGGGCCGGACCGGCAGGAGGCAGTGGAGCGGGTGCCGGCTTGTTGGCGACGGACGGTGCAAGCACTGTTGTAGTGGTTGTAGCGCCATTTGCCTGGCGCCGAATTACGGTGGTTTTACTCGACGACGAAGGTGAGGAACTGGACGAACTCACTACCGCCGTCGGCGTTGAACCGCTGCGACCGTCGAAGCGAATTGTCTGACCCGGATGGATCGTGTAAGGCGTAGGAATGTTGTTCCGTGCTGCGAGGGCTTTGTAGTCCCAACCGTAGCGAAAAGCGATGGAGAACAAAGTGTCCTTGGGTCGGACAACATATTGGCCGGTGGTCACGGCCGGACGCTGGGCGACCGCGTTGTTGCGATCGACGACGCTCGCACTACCTGATTTGGTGCTGGAACATCCGACCAGCAAGGTACTCAAGACAAGGCCAGTCACCAGACGCTGAAAGCTCGTTATACCCATTCGCTGCGCAATGACTGTGAGACTCACCCGCCGCTCCCTTTGTGGTGGCTGAAAATATGGATTGCCGTGCTCCGGCACGAAATGTCGCAAGTATAACGGGCCGAACAGGCTTTAACTTTAATGAAGCGGATTCGCTTCGCGCACACGTTTGCTGCCTGAAGATGAATTGCGTTTAACCAATCGATGCCGCTGTAAGACCCGGGCAATCGAAGAGAATTCAGCGCGCTGAAACAAATGCTCAGGCCAACGGCCCGTTGAGCAATGGGACAAAGCGCACCGCCCCCAGAACACGTCTGGAAAAGCCCTGTTCCTCACGGATGATCAACATCAATTGTTGAACTTCACCGGAGCCGACCGGAATCACCAGTCGCCCACCCGGTGCCAACTGATCGAGCAGTGCCTGAGGCACATCGGTGGCCACGGCGGTGACGATGATGCCGTTGTAAGGCGCCAATGCCGGCCAGCCTTCCCAACCATCGCCCCAGCGAAATACCACGTTGCGCAGGTTCAGTTCCACCAGGCGCTCCTTGGCCCGGTCCTGCAGAACCTTGATGCGCTCCACGGAAAAAACCCGCTCGACCAATTGCGACAGCACGGCCGTCTGGTAACCCGAACCGGTGCCGATTTCCATCACCTTGTCCAACGGACCGGCCTCCAGCAGCAGCTCGCTCATGCGCGCCACCATATAAGGCTGGGAGATGGTCTGGTTATGCCCGATCGGCAGCGCCGTATCTTCATAGGCTCGATGAGACAACGCCTCATCGACGAACAGATGACGCGGGGTGCGACGGATGACTTCCAGCACCTTGGCGTTGGAAATACCTTCTTCATAGAGGCGCTGAATCAGACGCTCACGGGTCCGTTGCGAGGTCATCCCGATACCGCGATGCAGAATATGATCTTGTTCACGAGCCATTAACGCAGACCCTCCAGCCAGCCATCGAGACTTCTGAAGGCATCATTAAAGGTGCGATCCAGTTGCAGTGGCGTGATTGAAACATAGCCTTGCATCACCGCATGGAAATCGGTACCCGGGCCGCCATCTTCAGCGTCCCCCGCCGCGGCGATCCAGTAACCGGATTTACCCCGCGGGTCGACCACTTTCATCGGTGCCGCAGCGCGGGCGCGATGACCGAGGCGGGTCAGCTGGATACCACGGATGTGCTCCAGCGGCAGGTTGGGAATGTTCACGTTCAGTACCGTGCGCGGTGGCAGATCAAGGTCCGCGTGAGCCTCTACCAGTTTGCGCGCAAAGTAAGCGGCTGTGGGAAGGTTCTCTACTTGCCGTGAGACGAACGAAAAGGCAAACGAAGGACGCCCAAGGAAGCGCCCTTCGAGGGCCGCCGCCACAGTGCCGGAATACAGCACGTCATCCCCCAGGTTGGCCCCCAGGTTGATGCCGGAAACCACCATGTCCGGCTCAAGCTCCAGCAAGCCGTTAAGGCCCAGGTGCACGCAGTCGGTGGGTGTGCCGTTAAGGCTGATAAAGCCGTTGGCCAGGGTTTGCGGGTGCAACGGACGGTCGAGCGTCAGCGAGCTGCTGGCGCCGCTCTTGTCCTGGTCCGGGGCGATAACCACGCATTCGGTGTAATCCGCCAGCGCAGCATAAAGCGCGGCGAGACCGGGTGCGGTTACCCCATCGTCGTTAGAAATCAGAATACGCATGGGCTGTCCGTCTGCCCCACCGGCACCAGATCGACGAGTTCACGCACCAATACGGTGGCGAAGCATCCGGCCGGCAGGACGAATTCCAGTTGCAGAATGTCAGGCTCGGGATAATGCCACGTCAACCCGCCAATGGGCAGCCGCAGGATGCGACGTTCGTGGCTCATTCCGGCGTTAATCAACCAATCGCGCAGATCCGCTTCGCGCGCGGCGATAGCCTGCTCCAGTTCATGGACTGCGCCTGACGTCGGCGAGTCACCTTTGCCCCACTGCGGGCCGGTCGGGTGCAGGTCGAGAATCGCCAGACGAGGATCGCTGCATTCGGCTTCACCCGCCGGGAAGAAACTGCGGCTGTCGGTGAACGCCAGCAGATCGCCCACCTGCGCGCGCTGCCAGGTGCCATCGGCGACCCGCGCCGCCAACACTTGATTGAACAGAAAACTGCGCGCGGTGGAAAGCAGCCGCGAACGCACATTGCGTTGCTCCGGCAGGGCCTTGCGCGCGGCCCAGGCACGGGCGTCGACGACGTTGCCGCCATCAAAGCCGAATCGCTGGGCACCGAAATAATTGGGAATACCTTGTTTGGCGATCAGTTGCAGACGCGCTTCGATCGCCGCCTTGTCACCGGCGAACTGGGTCAAGCGCAAGGTGAAGCCGTTGGCCGAGTGGGCACCGCGTTGCAGTTTGCGTTTATGCCGACCGGTTTTGAGGATTTTCAACGTGTCGTTTTCCGCCGCCGACAGATCAGGATCAGCCTTGCCCGGCAGTTGCACGCTGAACCACTGGCGCGTCAGCGCCTGACGGTCCTTAAGGCCGGCATAGCTGACGGTGCGCAACGGCACACCCGCCGCCTTGGCGATGCGCCGTGCCGCTTCTTCGGTATTCAGACCGCGCTTTTCCACCCAGATCCACAGGTGTTCGCCATCGCCGCTCAGGGGAATATCAAGGACTTCGTCGACCTGGAAATCTTCAGCCGTGGCTTTCAGTACCGCGCTGCCCAGGGATTCACCATAGGCCCGGGGGCCAAGCAATTGCGCCTCGTTCATGTGCGCAGCAACAAGGCAACGGAGTGCACGGCAATACCTTCTTCGCGACCGACAAAGCCAAGCTTTTCGGTGGTGGTAGCTTTCACGTTCACTTGATCCAACTCAACTTGAAGATCCGCGGCAATCAGCGCGCGCATCGATTCGATATGCGGGGCCATTTTCGGGGCTTGGGCGACGATGGTGTTATCGACGTTGCCGATTTTCCAGCCCTTGGCGTGGATCAGCGCGACAACGTGACGCAACAGCACACGGCTGTCGGCGCCCTTGAATTGCGGGTCGGTGTCCGGAAAATGCTTGCCGATATCACCCAGCGCGGCAGCGCCGAGCAACGCGTCGCTCAAGGCGTGCAGCAGGACGTCACCGTCGGAGTGAGCGAGCAGCCCGAAGCCGTGTGCAATGCGCACGCCGCCCAGAGTGATGAAATCGCCTTCAGCGAAACGGTGCACATCATAGCCGTGGCCAATACGCATAAAAAAACGCCCCGATTTTTGTCAGGGCGTGATTCTACCTGCATTAGAGGCCTAGAGCGCGTCCGTGATGTTGCAAGTGGTCGTCAATGAAGCTGGCGATGAAGAAATAACTGTGGTCGTAGCCCGGTTGCAGACGCAACGTCAGCGGATGACCTGCCAGTTTGGCGGCCTGTTGCAAGGCTTCAGGCTTGAGCTGGGTGGTCAGGAAATCATCGCGATCACCCTGATCGACCAGCAGCGGCAGCTTCTCGTCAGCCTCGGCGATCAATGCACAGGCATCCCATTCGCGCCACTTCGAACGGTCTTCGCCCAAGTAACGGGAAAAAGCTTTCTGGCCCCAAGGGCAATCCATTGGATTGTTGATCGGCGAGAGCGCCGACACCGACAGATAACGCCCCGGATTGCGCAACGCACAGACCAACGCGCCGTGGCCGCCCATGGAGTGACCACTGATGCCACGCTTGTCCGATGTCGGGAAATGCGCTTCGACCAATGCCGGCAATTCCTGCACGACATAGTCATGCATCCGATAGTGGCGGGACCACGGTTCCTGCGTAGCATTCAGATAAAATCCGGCACCGAGGCCGAAGTCCCAGGCGCCATCCGGATCACCCGGCACATCAGGACCGCGAGGGCTGGTGTCCGGTGCGACGATGATCAGCCCCAACTCGGCGGCCATGCGCATGGCGCCGGCCTTTTGCATGAAGTTCTCGTCGGTGCAGGTCAGGCCGGACAACCAGTACAGCACCGGCAGCTTACCGCCCTGCTCCGCTTGCGGCGGCAGGTACACGGCAAACACCATGTCGCAACCGAGCACGTCGGAGCGGTGCCGGTAGCGCTTGTGCCAGCCGCCGAAGCTTTTCTGGCAGGAGATATTTTCCAGGCTCATGACCGACCTCAGAAATGGATGACGCTACGGATGCTTTTGCCTTCATGCATCAGGTCAAACGCCTTGTTGATATCTTCCAGGCCCATGGTGTGGGTGATGAAGGTATCCAGCGGGATCTCGCCGGTCTGGGCCATTTCGACATAGCTCGGCAACTCGGTACGCCCACGCACACCACCGAATGCCGAACCGCGCCAGACGCGACCGGTCACCAGTTGGAATGGACGGGTGGAGATTTCCTGACCGGCACCGGCCACGCCGATGATCACCGACTCACCCCAACCTTTGTGGCAGCACTCAAGTGCAGCACGCATCAACTGGACGTTTCCGATGCATTCGAAGGAAAAGTCGACGCCGCCATCGGTCATGTCAACGATCACTTCCTGAATCGGACGATCGAAGTCTTTCGGGTTTACACAATCGGTAGCGCCCAATTGCCTGGCGATCTCGAACTTGGCCGGGTTGATGTCGATGGCGATGATCCGCCCGGCCTTGGCTTTGACCGCGCCAATCACCGCCGACAGACCGATGCCGCCCAGACCGAAAATGGCGACGGTGTCACCCGGCTTGACCTTGGCGGTGTTGATCACCGCGCCGATGCCGGTGGTGACGCCACAACCCAGCAGGCAGACTTTTTCCAAGGGTGCTTCTTTAGGAATTTTGGCGACGGAGATTTCCGGCAGCACGGTGTACTCGGAGAAGGTCGAGGTGCCCATGTAGTGGAAAATCGTTTCGCCCTTGTAGGAAAAACGCGAAGTCCCATCCGGCATCAGACCTTTACCCTGGGTCGCACGAATCGCCTGGCAGAGGTTGGTTTTGCCCGACAGACAGAATTTGCACTTGCCGCATTCCGGGGTGTACAGCGGGATCACATGGTCGCCGACGGCAACCGAAGTCACGCCCTCGCCGATCGCTTCGACCACCGCGCCACCTTCGTGACCCAGGATCGACGGGAAGATGCCTTCCGGGTCCGCGCCCGAGAGGGTGTAGGCATCGGTATGGCAGACACCGGAGGCGACGACGCGCAGCAGAACTTCACCAGCCTTGGGCATGGCGACATCGACTTCAACGATCTCGAGGGGTTTCTTGGCCTCGAAGGCAACGGCGGCGCGCGACTTGATCATGCTGACTCTCCAGTGAATAAAAACAAGACAAGGAGTGTAATACAGCGGCTTACGATGAATAATCTGGACAAAAGCAAAACATTATTGCCATACAGGGATAATCCTGATGTCCGAAAACCGCTGGGAAGGCATCGATGAGTTCGTCGCCGTCGCTGAGTGCAGCCAATTCACTGCCGCGGCCGAACGCCTTGGGGTGTCTTCTTCTCATATCAGTCGCCAAATCGTACGGCTGGAAGAGCGCCTGCAAACCCGTTTGCTCTATCGCAGCACCCGCCGGGTCACCTTGACCGAGGCCGGGCAAACCTTTTTGCAACATTGCCAGCGTTTGCAGGACGGCCGCGAAGAAGCACTGCGCGCTGTCGGCGACCTGACCAGCGAACCCAAGGGCATGCTGCGCATGACCTGTGCCGTGGCCTACGGCGAACGATTCATCGTGCCGCTGGTGACTCGCTTCATGGGGCTGTATCCACAACTGCGCGTCGACATCGAGCTGAGCAACCGCCCGCTCGATCTGGTGCATGAAGGGCTGGACCTGGCCATCCGCCTCGGCCGCTTGCAGGATTCCAGATTGGTCGCGACGCGCCTGGCACCACGGCGCATGTACCTGTGCGCCTCACCGTCCTACCTGGAACGGTATGGTCGCCCACACAGCTTGTCGGAATTGAGTCGCCATAACTGCCTAATCGGTAGCTCGGACATCTGGCAACTGGAACAGAACGGGCGGGAATTTTCCCAGCGAGTACAGGGAAACTGGCGCTGCAACAGTGGGCAGGCAGTGCTGGATGCCGCACTACAAGGGGTTGGGTTATGTCAGTTGCCGGATTACTACGTGCTGGAATACCTGAAAAACGGCGAATTGATTTCGCTGCTGGAAGCCCATCAGCCGCCGAACACAGCGGTTTGGGCGCTTTACCCACAGCAACGGCATCTGTCGCCGAAAGTGCGCAAGTTGGTGGATTACTTGAAGGAGGGGTTGGCCGAACGGCCGGAGTATCGTGGTTAGACCTGCCAATGCATTCAGCGATAGATTCGTTGACTGGACCACCGCTTTCGCGAGCAAGCCCGCTCCCACATTGGTTCTGTGTCATACCCCAAACACGTAACCGACGGAGATCAAATGTGGGAGCGGGCTTGCTCGCGAAAGGCGCGACTCGGGCTTAGCGGCGGTTAGCCCAACGCTGGCGCAACCACTCAAGGTCTTCGGGACGAGTGACTTTGATATTATCGGATCGCCCTTCAATCAGGCGCGGCGCCAAACCCGCCCATTCCATGGCCGAAGCTTCATCGGTGATGACAACGTCGGCCACCAGACTATCGGCCAATGCCCGATGCAACGCGCCAAGGCGAAACATCTGCGGCGTATAGGCCTGCCAGATCACGCTGCGATCCACCGTTTCCAGCACGCGCCCATGCTTGTCGACCCGCTTGAGGGTATCGCGCGCAGGCACCGCCAATAGACCGCCAACCGGATCATCAGCCAGCTCACTGAGCAATTTATCGAGATCATCACGCGCCAGATTCGGTCGTGCAGCATCGTGCACCAACACCCAATCCTCATCGTCAGCGCCTTGGGCATGCAAATGTAGCAAGGCATTGAGTACCGACCCGGAGCGCTCGGCGCCACCTTCGACCCGCTGAATACGCGGATCGGCAGCACAGGCCAGGTTCGGCCAGTAAGGATCGTCGACTGCAAGACTGACCACCAACCCCTTCAGGGCAGGATGATCGAGGAAACAGCCGAGGCTGTGTTCGAGAATAGTGCGCCCGCCCAGTTGCAAGTATTGCTTGGGACGGTCCGCGGCCATACGGGCACCGACGCCCGCGGCAGGAATCACGGCCCAGAAGGCCGGTAGCGAATTAATCATTGGGCCAACTGGTAAAGGGTTTCACCGTCCTTGACCATGCCCAACTCATGACGAGCCCGTTCTTCAACGGTCTCCATGCCCTTTTTCAATTCGCTGACTTCGGCGTCCATCACCCGATTGCGCTCCAGCAACGCCTCGTTCTCGGCGTGTTGATCCGCAATCTGCTGCTTCAGCTCGGCCACTTGCGCCAGACTGCCATTACCCACCCACAGGCGGTACTGCAGGCCGGCCAGCAGCAAAAGCAAGACGAGAAACAACCAATTGGGACTGCGCATCGAATATCAGGTATCCAGTGAAAAAAGACAGCCATGCCATAACTTTGAAGCTTCTGATAGCACGAAGCCTGGAAGAACCAGGCTTGTGCTAATAAGGCATCAGATTAGTGGCAAATTCATCGCTGTCGCGATTTTTCGACACAATCCGGTGTCTTTTTTACTCTTTGCTACTCAGCCGCGGAACTCGCTACGGCCGTTGTACTTGGCTTTGCCATTCAACTGCTCTTCGATACGCAGCAGTTGGTTGTACTTGGAAACACGGTCGGAACGGCACAGGGAGCCGGTCTTGATCTGGCCAGCCGCAGTGCCCACAGCCAGGTCGGCAATGGTCGAATCTTCGGTTTCGCCGGAGCGGTGCGAGATTACGGCGGTGTAACCAGCGGCCTTGGCCATCTGGATCGCTTCCAGAGTTTCGGTCAGGGTGCCGATCTGGTTGAACTTGATCAGGATCGAGTTGGCGATCTTTTTATCGATGCCTTCTTTCAGGATCTTGGTGTTGGTCACGAACAGGTCGTCGCCTACCAGCTGAGTCTTCTCGCCGATTTTGTCGGTGAGGATTTTCCAGCCCGCCCAGTCGGACTCGTCCAGACCGTCTTCGATGGAGATGATCGGGTAACGCTCGGTCAGGCCTTTCAGGTAGTCAGCGAAACCTTCAGCGGTGAACACCTGGCCTTCGCCGGACAGGTTGTACTTTCCGTCTTCGTAGAATTCGCTGGCCGCGCAGTCCAGGGCCAGGGTCACGTCGGTGCCCAGCTTGTAACCGGCGTTGGCCACGGCTTCGGAGATCACTTTCAAAGCGTCTTCGTTGGAGGCCAGGTTCGGCGCGAAACCACCTTCATCACCAACGGCAGTGCTCAGGCCGCGAGCCTTCAGAACGGCTTTGAGGTGATGGAAAATCTCGGTGCCCATGCGCAGACCTTCCGAGAAAGACTTGGCGCCGACTGGCTGAACCATGAATTCCTGGATGTCGACGTTGTTATCGGCGTGCTCGCCACCGTTGATGATGTTCATCATCGGAACCGGCATCGAGTAAACACCCGGGGTGCCGTTCAGGTTGGCGATGTGAGCGTACAGCGGCAGGTCCTGGTCCTGAGCGGCTGCCTTGGCCGCGGCCAGGGAAACGGCGAGGATCGCGTTGGCGCCCAGGGTCGCTTTGTTTTCGGTGCCGTCCAGCTTGATCATCGCGTGATCCAGCGCTTTCTGGTCGCTTGGGTCTGTACCCAGCAACAGGTCGCGGATCGGACCGTTGATGTTGGCGACGGCTTTCAGAACGCCTTTGCCCAGGTAACGGCTCTTGTCGCCATCACGCAGCTCGAGTGCTTCACGCGAGCCAGTGGAAGCACCGGATGGCGCGCAAGCGCTGCCGATGATGCCGTTATCGAGAAGCACATCTGCTTCCACAGTGGGATTGCCACGGGAGTCGAGAACTTCACGACCTTTGATGTCGACGATTTTTGCCATTGTTGTGAACACTCCAAAGTTGACGAAAACGACGCAGCTGAAGGAAATCTTTATCGTCGGCAAGCGACAGACAGGGGGCAGGCTTGCGGACGATAAGGCTCAAGCCCGAGGGCCTGAGCGTTAAACCGTGCAGTACTTTACCGGAGAATCGGGGTTTACGCGGTTTCTACTGTCGGAAAACTTTTAACCAATTCGTCCAGTGCCTTGAGCTGGGCCAGGAACGGTTCCAGTTTGTCCAGACGCAAGGCGCAAGGGCCGTCGCATTTGGCGTTGTCCGGGTCCGGGTGCGCTTCGAGGAACAGACCGGCCAGCGACTGGCTCATGCCGGCCTTGGCCAGGTCGGTGACCTGGGCACGACGACCGCCGGCTGAATCGGAGCGACCGCCAGGCATTTGCAGCGCGTGGGTCACGTCGAAGAACACCGGGTACTCGAACTGCTTCATGATGCCGAAGCCAAGCATGTCGACGACCAGGTTGTTGTAGCCGAAGCTCGAACCACGCTCGCAGAGGATCAACTGATCGTTACCGGCTTCTACGCATTTGTTCAGGATGTGCTTCATTTCCTGAGGCGCGAGGAACTGGGCTTTCTTGATGTTGATCACCGCGCCGGTCTTGGCCATCGCGACCACGAGGTCGGTCTGGCGCGACAGGAAGGCCGGCAACTGGATGATGTCGCAGACTTCAGCGACAACCGCGGCCTGATCAGGCTCGTGGACGTCGGTGATGACCGGCACACCAAAGGCTTGCTTGATGTCCTGGAAAATCCGCATGCCCTCTTCCAGGCCGGGGCCACGGTAAGAGGTCACAGAAGAACGGTTAGCCTTGTCGAAACTGGCCTTGAACACGTAAGGGATACCGAGTTTTTCGGTGACCTTTACGTACTCTTCGCAGACCTGCATGGCCATGTCGCGGCTTTCCAGCACGTTCATGCCACCGAACAGCACCATTGGCTTGTCGTTGGCAATTTCGATGTTGCCTACGCGGATGATCTTCTGTGCCATCTGGTTTACGCCTTCTTCTGGTGTTGGGCCAAAGCGGCTTTGACGAAGCCGCTGAACAACGGGTGACCGTCGCGCGGTGTCGAGGTGAACTCAGGGTGGAACTGGCAAGCGACGAACCATGGATGATCCGGTGCTTCGACCACTTCAACCAGCGCGCCATCACCGGAACGACCGGAGATTTTCAGACCGGCCTCGATGATTTGCGGCAGCAGGTTGTTGTTCACTTCGTAGCGATGACGGTGACGTTCGACGATCACGTCCTTTGCATAGCAATCGTGCACCAGGGAACCTGGCTCAAGCAGGCAATCCTGAGCGCCGAGGCGCATGGTGCCACCCAGATCGGAGGTTTCGGTACGGGTTTCGACTGCCCCAGTGGCATCTTCCCACTCGGTGATCAGACCCACCACCGGGTGACCGCTGGTGCGATCGAACTCGGTGGAGTTGGCGTCTTTCCAGCCCATGACGTTACGAGCGAACTCGATAACGGCCACTTGCATGCCCAGGCAGATACCCAGGTATGGAATCTTGTTTTCACGAGCGTATTGAACGGCAGTGATCTTGCCTTCAACGCCACGCAGACCAAAGCCGCCCGGAACCAGAATCGCGTCGACGCCTTCCAGCAGCGCGGTGCCCTGGTTTTCGATGTCTTCGGAATCGATGTAGCGCAGGTTGACCTTGGTGCGGTTGCTGATGCCGGCGTGACTCATCGCTTCGATCAGCGACTTGTAGGCGTCCAGCAGCTCCATGTACTTGCCGACCATCGCGATGGTGACTTCGTGCTCCGGGTTCAGCTTGGCATCTACCACCGCTTCCCACTCGGACAGATCGGCGCTGTCGCATTGCAGGCCGAAACGCTCGACAACGAAATCATCCAGGCCCTGGGAGTGCAGAATGCCCGGGATCTTGTAGATGGTGTCGGCGTCTTCCAGCGCGATCACCGCACGTTCTTCAACGTTGGTGAACTGCGCGATCTTGCGACGCGAAGAGATGTCGATCGGGTGATCAGAGCGGCACACCAGCACGTCTGGCTGCAGGCCAATGGAACGCAGTTCCTTGACCGAGTGCTGAGTCGGCTTGGTTTTGGTTTCGCCGGCAGTGGCGATGTACGGCACCAGCGTCAGGTGCATCAGCATCGCGCGCTTGGCGCCGACTTCGAAACGCAATTGACGGATCGCTTCGAGGAACGGTTGCGATTCGATGTCACCCACGGTGCCACCGATCTCGACCATGGCCACGTCGGCATCGCCGGCGCCCTTGATGATCCGGCGCTTGATTTCGTCGGTGATGTGCGGGATCACCTGAATGGTTGCGCCCAGGTAATCACCACGGCGCTCTTTGCGCAGGACGTGTTCGTAGACACGGCCGGTGGTGAAGTTGTTGTTCTGGGTCATGGTCGTGCGGTTTTACGGGTATTTG
>NZ_JBIVCD010000052.1:12412-32853 GCF_044746425.1 Pseudomonas sp. NPDC086112
TGAAAAACCCTAGACGTCTGCGTTAAAGCGGTCCGAGCCGCCGGGGAAAGCGAAGGAAGGCCGAAGCCCCCGATCACCTGCATTAATCACAGTGCATCTTTCAAAAAAACCGCCGCGTTGGGACAGACCGGCAGGTGAAACACCGGTAGGTTGCTCGCTACACATTTTTTGGAATCGCCCAGCAAAGACTGCTTGGTAATCGGCAACTCCTGCGATTCAGGCGAATCCACAGAAGTTGTATCAAGAAGGGAGCGTAGTCTACCGGAAAGCCCCTTTCAGCTCAAACCTTGATCTTCGATCTGCGGCTGCCAATGCAAATGCCAGCCACTTTGCTCACCGCCATTTAGCCCCCGCAGGTTCGCCACCGCCAGCAATTGCGGGCCTCTGTAGACCAGCGGCAATCTGCCACGGGCGAAGCCCGGCATACCGCGTTCGTTGAGTAAACGCTTCAGGTCACGGTGGCCGCGATCGGGCAGGTTCATCACCTCGCCTCCCTCACGATAGCGGATCTGCAGCGGGCCAACGGGGATCTGACCGATGAACGTGAGTACACCGTTATCCGGCAACGCCAGTGATACCGAGGGATCAGCCCAAGACACCGGGGATGGCGGAGTGCGCAGCCAGCCACCCGACAACCACCAGACACGCCTACCCGCGCGATGCAATTCACCCGCCGCCAGCCGCCAGACCGGACGCGCATCGCCGGTCGCATCACGCAAATTTTCCCAACCCGACCAATGGTCACTGTCCGGCAAAGTCGTTAGCGGTTTGAGCCAATGACTTAGCGCATTGCGCTGACGCGCATCAGACAGTTTTTCCAGTGGCGCCAGTTCCAGCGACGGCAAACCCAGCCAATCGAAATCGCTGACCGTGGTGGCATGGGCCAGATCGATTTGCGCCAATTCGTCGAGCAGTTCTTGCGCTTCGCTCAGATGCGCAGCGCTGCGCGCCATGGTCGCCACCGCTTGCGGCCAGCGCGCAGTCAACACCGGGAACACTTGATGACGCAGATAATTGCGCGAGAACTGGCGGTCCTGGTTCGACGGATCCTCGATCCAGCCCAACTGATATTCAGTCGCGTAGGCCTCAAGCTCGGCACGCGTTACGTCGAGCAACGGCCGCAACAGATGCCCCCGACCCAAAGGACGCTCGCTCGGCATTCCCGACAACCCTCTCACCCCTGCCCCACGCATCAGCCGAAACAACAGGGTTTCCGCCTGATCGTCGCGGTGTTGGCCCGTGAGCAGCACGTCACCGACGTGAGTCGCCGCGATGAAGGCGCCATAACGCGCATCCCGCGCCGCACGCTCAAGGCTGGCGCCCGATTCAACTTGAACGCGCACGACCTCTAGCGGCACTCCCAGCGCATCACAGACCGACTGACAATGTTCCGGCCACGCATCAGCCGCAGCCTGGAGGCCGTGGTGGACATGGATGGCAGTCAGCGCCGGCAGGGATTGGGTTTTCGCAAGGTGCGCGAGAAGGTGCAGCAGGACGGTGGAGTCGAGACCACCGGAGAACGCGATGCGCCAGGTTGTGGCGTTGCGCCACGGTGCAAGATTCAGCAAGAGTCTGGCAGGCAAATCAATCGTGGGCTGACTCATATCGATCACTTCGCACAAATCAAATGTGGGAGCGGGCTTGCTCTCGAAGGCGGTTCAACATTCAACACATCAGTCGACTGTTATACCGCTTTCGCGAGCAAGCCCGCTCCCACATTATTAAAGCCGAGGTCAGATCAGAGACCGTAGCTCATCAGACGCTCGTAACGACGGGCCAACAGCGCCTTGTTATCGAACTTCTTCAACATCGCCAGTTGCGAGCTCAGCTCGGCGCGGATCGAGGCAGCCGCAGCGGCCGGATCACGATGAGCGCCGCCCAATGGCTCGCCGATCACTTTATCGACAATGCCCAGGCCCTTCAGACGCTCGGCAGTGATGCCCATGGCTTCAGCAGCATCCGGGGCTTTCTCGGAAGTTTTCCACAGAATCGAAGCGCAACCTTCCGGCGAAATCACCGCATAGGTCGAGTACTGCAGCATGTTCAGCTGGTCGCAGACGCCGATCGCCAATGCACCACCGGAACCACCTTCACCGATCACGGTGGCAATGATTGGGGTTTTCAGACGAGCCATGACGCGCAGGTTCCAGGCAATCGCTTCGCTCTGGTTGCGCTCTTCAGCGTCGATACCAGGGTAAGCCCCCGGAGTGTCGATGAAGGTCAGGATCGGCATTTTGAAGCGTTCGGCCATTTCCATCAGACGGCACGCCTTGCGGTAGCCTTCCGGACGCGGCATGCCGAAGTTGCGACGAACCTTCTCGCGCACTTCGCGGCCTTTCTGGTGACCGATGATCATCACCGGCTGATCATCCAGACGGGCAACACCACCTACGATGGCAGCGTCGTCGGAGAAGTGACGGTCGCCGTGCAGTTCGTCGAACTCGGTGAAGATGTGTTCGATGTAGTCCAGGGTATACGGACGTTTCGGGTGACGCGCCAGACGTGCGATCTGCCAGCTGGTCAGCTTGCCGAAGATGTCTTCGGTCAGCGTGCTGCTCTTGTCCTGCAGGCGGGAGATCTCATCGCCGATATTCAGCGAATTGTCATTACCGACCAAGCGCAACTCTTCGATCTTGGCTTGCAGGTCGGCGATCGGCTGTTCGAAATCTAGAAAATTCGGGTTCATAGGCGTCCGTCTTGGGTCGACCTTCCAAGAGACCTTGGGCCGGCCGGTTGTCTATTCGCGCCCTACCTTAAGGGACAGGCGCGTTCAGGTCGAGATTAAAAATTTGGGTCGGGATCAGGCGCGCTCTAATGGTAAAGAATGGCACCTGACCGTCAACGGTATTGGAGGAAGACGTTGTCTCGCCCGAACTGGTCACGCAGGGCTTGAATCAAGGCATCCGCCGGATCGATCCGCCAGGTCTCGCCGAACTGCAACAAGGCCTTCGCATCGGGACTGGTGTACTCCATGGTGATCGGGCACGCGCCGCGGTGGCGCTTGAACAGCTCACCCAGCCAGCGTAGCTGATCGCCTTTCAAATCCTTGGTGTGCAATTTCAGGCGCAGGCTTTCGGCCAGGTTGGTGCGCGCATCTTCCATGCTCATCACGCGCTTGACCCGCAGCCGCAGGCCGCCAGAGAAGTCATCATTGCTGACTTCACCTTCGACCACCACCATCGCGTCGGTCTGCAACAGCGACTGCGCGGAGTGGAAGGCGTCGGCGAACAGCGAGGCTTCGATCCGCCCGGAGCGGTCGTCGAGGGTGATGAAACCCATCTTGTCGCCCTTTTTGTTCTTCATCACGCGCAGGGCGATGATCATGCCCGCGACCGTCTGGGTATCGCGAGCAGGCTTCAGGTCGATAATGCGCTGACGGGCGAAGCGACGGATCTCGCCTTCGTATTCGTCGATCGGGTGACCGGTCAGGTACAGGCCCAGGGTGTCTTTTTCCCCTTTCAGGCGTTCCTTGAGGGTCAGTTCCTTGGCCTTGCGATGATTGGCGTAGACGTCGGCGTCGTCCTCGACGAACAACCCGCCAAACAGGTCGGCGTGGCCACTGTCGTGGGTGCGCGCGGTTTGCTCGGCAGCCTTGATCGCCCCTTCCATCGCGTTCAACAAGACCGCGCGGTTCTGGTCAATGCTGGCTTGATAGGCTTTGGGTTCGTCATGGAAATACGGGCCCAGACGATCCAGCGCGCCGCTGCGGATCAAGCCGTCCAGGGTACGCTTGTTGATTCGCTTGAGATCGACACGGGCGCAGAAATCGAACAGATCCTTGAACGGTCCGTCCTGACGCGCCTCGGTGATCGCTTCCACCGGTCCTTCGCCCACACCCTTGATTGCGCCGAGGCCATAAATAATGCGGCCTTCGTCATTCACCGTGAACTTGAACTCCGAAGTATTCACATCCGGCGCGTCGAGACGCAGCTTCATGGTGCGAATTTCTTCGATCAAGGTCACGACCTTGTCGGTGTTGTGCATATCCGCCGACAGTACCGCGGCCATGAACGGCGCCGGGTAGTGGGTTTTCAGCCACGCGGTCTGGTACGACACCAGGCCATACGCGGCGGAGTGGGATTTGTTGAAGCCGTAACCGGCGAACTTTTCTACCAGGTCGAAGATGTTACCGGCCAGGTCGGCGTCAATATTGTTGGTGGCGCAACCTTCAATGAAACCGCCACGTTGCTTGGCCATTTCCTCGGGTTTTTTCTTACCCATGGCTCGACGCAGCATGTCTGCACCGCCAAGGGTGTAACCGGCCATGACCTGGGCAATCTGCATCACCTGTTCCTGATACAGGATGATGCCGTAAGTCGGCGCCAGGACTGGCTTGAGGCCTTCGTACTGGTAATCCGAGTGCGGGTACGCGAGCTCCGCGCGACCGTGCTTACGGTTGATGAAGTCATCCACCATGCCTGATTGCAACGGGCCCGGACGGAACAGGGCCACCAGTGCGATCAAGTCTTCCAGGCAGTCGGGCTTGAGCTTTTTGATCAGCTCTTTCATGCCGCGCGACTCGAGCTGGAACACCGCAGTGGTTTCAGCTTTTTGCAACAGCGTGTAGGTCGGTTTGTCGTCCAGCGGAATGAACGCGATATCCAGCGGCGGCTCGTTGATCTTGGCGCGATCGCGGTTGATGGTCTTCAGCGCCCAGTCGATAACTGTCAGGGTCCGCAGCCCCAGGAAGTCGAACTTCACCAGACCGGCCGCCTCGACGTCGTCCTTGTCGAACTGGGTTACCAGGCCATCGCCCGCTTCGTCGCAATAAATCGGCGAGAAGTCGGTCAGCTTGGTCGGCGCGATTACCACACCACCGGCGTGCTTGCCGACGTTACGCACAACGCCTTCAAGCTTGCGTGCCATTTCCCAGATTTCCGCAGCCTCTTCATCGACCTTGATGAAGTCGCGCAGGATTTCTTCCTGCTCGTAGGCTTTTTCCAGGGTCATGCCAACTTCGAACGGAATCATCTTCGACAGACGATCCGCCAAACCGTAGGACTTGCCCTGCACCCGTGCCACGTCACGGACCACCGCTTTCGCCGCCATGGAACCGAAGGTGATGATCTGGCTCACCGCGTTACGGCCGTATTTCTCGGCCACGTAATCGATCACCCGGTCACGGCCGTCCATGCAGAAGTCGACGTCGAAGTCGGGCATGGATACCCGTTCCGGGTTAAGGAAACGTTCGAACAGCAGGTCATATTCCAGCGGGTCGAGGTCGGTGATTTTCTGCACATAGGCCACCAGCGACCCGGCACCCGACCCACGACCCGGACCTACCGGCACGCCGTTGCTCTTGGCCCACTGGATAAAGTCCATCACGATCAGAAAGTAACCGGGGAAGCCCATCTGGATGATGATATCCAGCTCGAAATTCAACCGGTCGACATAGACCTGACGCTTGGCTTCGTAGTCTTCGGTGGTGTCCTTGGGCAGCAGAACGCTGAGGCGCTCTTCGAGACCATCGAAGGAAACCTTGCGGAAATACTCGTCGATGGTCATGCCATCGGGAATCGGGAAGTTGGGCAGGAAGTGTTTGCCCAGTTTCACCTCGATGTTGCAGCGTTTCGCGATCTCAACCGTGTTTTCCAGCGCCTCGGGCAAGTCGCTGAACAGCTCGGCCATTTCCTCGGCACTTTTGAGGTATTGCTGATCGCTGTAATTCTTCGACCGCCGCGGATCGTCGAGGGCGCGACCCTCACCGATGCATACGCGGGTTTCGTGGGCTTCGAAGTCTTCCTGCTTGATGAAACGCACATCGTTGGTGGCCACCAGCGGCGCGCCGATCTTCGCCGCCAGCGCCACGGCGCCGTGCAGTTGTTCTTCGTCATTGGGGCGGCTGGTGCGCTGGACTTCCAGATAGAAGCGATCCGGGAACACCGCCATCCACTCGCGAGCCAGGGTTTCGGCTTCGTCCGGGTTGCCGCTGAGCATGGCCAGACCGATCTCGCCCTCTTTCGCCGCCGACAGCATGATCAAGCCTTCGCTGGCTTCAGCCACCCACTCGCGCTCGATAATCACCGAGCCATTGCGCTGGCCGTCAATGAAGCCACGGGAGATCAGCTCGGTGAGGTTGCGATAACCCACCGCATTCATCGCCAACAGGCTGATCCGGCTCAAGGAGTTGTCCGGATCCTTGTTCGACAGCCACAGGTCGGCGCCGCAGATCGGCTTGATCCCCGCACCCATCGCCGCTTTATAGAATTTGACCAGGGAACACATGTTGTTCTGGTCGGTGACCGCCACGGCAGGCATGTTCATGCCGACCAGGGTCTTGACCAGCGGCTTGATCCGCACCAGACCGTCGACCAGGGAATATTCAGTGTGCAGGCGTAGATGAACGAATGAAGCCGGCATAGTGATCCTGTCTAGAAACTAGAAACGTGAAGACAACAAGGCCCGGATTGTACCGGGCCTTGAGTAAAACATCAGCCTGCGACTAACTCCCGATCAGGTTTTCCCGCGCTTCATACGCCAAGCGTACCGGGGCGAACGAGCGGCGATGGATTGGGGTCGGCCCCAAGCGGGCCAGCGCTTCCAGATGAACGGGTGTCGGGTAGCCTTTATGGCCTCCGATCCCGTAACCCGGATAAATCAGTTCGAATGCCGCCATTTCTCGATCACGGCTGACCTTGGCCAGAATCGATGCCGCAGCAATGGCCGGTACCTTGCCATCGCCCTGGATCACCGCTTCGGCGCGCATCGAGAGTTTCGGGCAACGGTTGCCGTCGATCATCGCCAGTTTCGGCTGAATGTGCAGCCCCTCGACGGCACGCTGCATGGCCAGCATGGTGGCGTGAAGAATGTTCAGTTCGTCGATTTCTTCTACTTCAGCCCGAGCGACATACCAGCTCAGGGCCTTTTCGCAGATTTCGTCGTAAAGCGCTTCGCGACGGGCTTCGGTGAGCTTTTTGGAATCGTTGAGGCCCAGGATGGGGCGGCTCGGATCGAGGATCACTGCCGCCGTCACCACCGCACCGCACAGCGGGCCGCGACCGACCTCATCGACACCCGCTACCAGATCTACAACCTCATCGACCAACATAAAATCCAGGCCCAGCTGCTTGCTTGCTTTGCTCATTATGCTCTGCCAATCAGGTTCAGTACCGCGTCCGCTGCCTGATTGGAGGCGTCCAAGCGCAGGGTTCGGTGGATTTCGTCAAAGCCTCGGGTCTGCTCCTGGCCACCTTCGATCAGTGGCGACAGGGTCTGGGCCAAGGCCTCAACCGTCGCATCGTCCTGCAACAACTCCGGCACCAGCAGGCGCTGGGCCAGCAGATTCGGCAACGAGACGTAGGGACTCTTCACCATCCGTTTGAGAATCCAGAACGTCAGCGGTGCCAAGCGATAAGCGACCACCATCGGCCGCTTGTACAACAAGGCTTCCAGCGTAGCGGTGCCCGACGCGATCAACACGGCGTCGCAAGCAGCCAGGGCCAGATGGGACTTGCCGTCGAGCAAGGTCAGTGGCAGATCACGACCGGCCAGCAGCTCTTCAAGCTGGGCCCGGCGCTGCGGGCTCGCGCACGGCATGACGAACCGTACGCCCGGGCGCATGGCGCGCACGCGCTGGGCAGTGTCGAGGAACAGCGCACCAAGGCGCCCGACCTCACCACCCCGGCTACCCGGCATCAGGGCGACCAGCGGCCCATCCGGCAAACCAAGTTCGGCCCGCGCTGCGGCGCGATCAGCCTCAAGCGGAATCGCATCGGCCAGGGAATGGCCGACAAACCGCACCGGCACGCCCTTCTCTTCATAAAATTTAGCTTCGAACGGGAACAGCGTCAGCATCAGGTCGCAACCTTCGCGAATCTTCAGCACCCGCTTCTGTCGCCAGGCCCAGACCGACGGGCTGACGTAATGCACGGTCTTGATCCCGGCCTGACGCAGCTTGAGTTCGATATTGAGGTTGAAGTCCGGGGCATCGATACCGATGAACACGTCCGGCTTCTCGGCGATCAGGTCTGCGACCAGTTTTTTGCGACGCGCCAATAGCTCGCGCAAACGGCCCAGCACTTCCACCAGCCCCATGACAGAAAGGCGTTCCATCGGGAAATACGACGTCAGGCCTTCAGCCTGCATCAGCGGACCGCCGACACCGATGAACTCGACCGCCGGATGCTGAACCTTGAGTGCGCGCATGAGGCCCGCACCCAAAATGTCACCGGAAGCCTCTCCCGCCACCAGCGCAATACGCAAATTGGCCATGGTTAACGGGTGATGCCGCGGGTCGAAGACTGGATGGAGTCACGGAACACCGCGACTTCCGGGAACTGCAGCGAGGGTTCGGCCAGCTCGACAAGCGCCTGCTCGACCGTCAGGCCCTGGCGGTAAACCACCTTGTAGGCACGACGCAGCGCGTGGATCGCATCTTCGCTGAAACCGCGACGGCGCAGGCCTTCGAAATTCATGCTGCGGGCTTCGGCCGGGTTGCCGAATACCGTGACGTAGGCTGGAACGTCCTTGCCAATGGCAGTGCCCATGCCGGAAAAGCTGTGGGCACCAATGTGGCAATACTGGTGAACCAGGGTAAAACCGGACAGGATCGCCCAGTCTTCAACGTGCACATGGCCCGCCAACGCGGTGTTGTTGACCAGGATGCAGTGGTTGCCGATAACGCTGTCGTGACCGATGTGGGCATAGGCCATGATCAGGTTGTGATCGCCCAGGGTCGTTTCCGAACGGTCCTGAATGGTCCCGCGGTGGATCGTCACGCCTTCACGGATGACGTTGTGGTCACCGATGACAAGACGGGTTTCTTCGCCCTTGTATTTCAGATCGGGCGTGTCCTCGCCTACCGAAGAAAACTGGTAGATGCGGTTGTGCTTACCGATTCGGGTCGGGCCCTTGAGAATCACATGCGGCCCGATCACTGTCCCCTCGCCGATTTCCACACCTGCGCCGATGATCGACCAAGGGCCGACTTCGACGTCGTCGGCCAGAATGGCCGTCGGATCGATGATTGCGCGAGGGTCAATCAAACTCATAGTTTGCGTTCCGCGCAGATGATTTCAGCGGAGCAGACTGGCTTGCCATCGACCGAAGCCTGGCATTCGAACTTCCAGATCTGACGCTTGCAGCTGATGAAGCGCGCTTCGAGGATCAACTGATCGCCTGGAGTGACGGGCTGACGAAAACGCAGCTTGTCGGAGCCGACGAAGTAGTAAAGCGTGCCGTCAGCGGGCTTCACGTCGAGCATTTTGAAACCGAGGATGCCGGCAGCCTGAGCCATCGCTTCAATGATCAACACGCCCGGCATGATTGGATGCGCAGGGAAGTGACCATTGAAGAACGGTTCGTTGATGCTGACATTCTTGTAGGCGCGAATGCGCTTGCCTTCCACATCCAGATCCACGACCCGGTCCACCAGCAGGAACGGGTAACGGTGAGGCAGGTATTCGCGAATCTCGTTGATGTCCATCATTTCGGGGGGAAGCCTATGTAAAGATTGGGAGCGCGCGACTGACGCGCACTCCTCTAGCAAATCAAGGAGGCAGTCTAACGGCTGTGCACACTTGATATGGAAATGGTATCAGCCATCTGATGAAGCATTACCGTCAGGGGTCACGTCCCCTACACGCTTTTCCAGCTGTCGCAGACGTCGCGCGATGTCATCGAGCTGACGGATACGGGCCGCGCTTTTACGCCATTCGGCTGCCGGTTGCATCGCCGTACCGGAAGAATAGGAACCCGGCTCGGTAATCGAGTGGGTCACCATGGTCATCCCGGTCAGGAAAACGTTGTCGCAAATCTCGATATGCCCCACCAGACCCACGCCACCGGCGAGCATGCAATGCTTGCCGATTTTGGTGCTGCCGGAGATCCCCACACAGGCGGCCATGGCAGTGTGATCACCGACCTGGACGTTGTGAGCGATCTGAATCTGGTTGTCGAGCTTCACACCATTGCCGATAACGGTATCGGCCAGTGCGCCGCGATCGATAGCGGTATTTACGCCTATTTCCACGTCATCGCCGATCGAAACGCCGCCGATCTGGGCGATTTTCTGCCAGACACCTTTCTCGTTGGCAAAACCGAAGCCTTCACCGCCGAGCACGGCACCGGATTGAATCACCACCCGTTTGCCAATGCGCACGTCGTGATACAGCGTGACGCGCGGGGCCAACCAGCCGCCCTCGCCGATCTCGCAGCGCGCACCGATGAAGCATTGAGCCCCAACGGTCACACCTGCGCCAATACGCGCTGCACTTTCGATGACCGCAAAGGCACCGATGCTCGCCGCTGGATCGACCACTGCATCCGCTGCCACCACCGCTGTCGGGTGAATACCGGCAGGCGCCTTGGGTTTGGGATCGAACAAGTGGGAAACGCGCGCGTAGGCCAGATACGGATCCGGCACCACCAGTGCATCACCGGCAAAACCTTCTGCGTCAGCGGCCTTCAGCAATACGGCTGCAGCCCGACTGTCAGCCAGGTATTTACGGTATTGAGGATTTGCCAGAAAGCTCAACTGAGCTGGGCCAGCCTCTTGCAAAGTGGCTAGCCCAGTAATTGCTTTCTTCGGGTCGCCACGCAAGGTGGCGCCGAGGAACTCGGCCAACTGGCCGAGCTTTATAGTCGCTGTCATGGGTTACTTCAGCTGATTCATGCGCTCGATAACCTGGCGAGTGATGTCGTACTGAGGCTTGACATCAATCACTGCGCCACGCTCGAAGACCAGGTCAAAAGCACCTTTCTTGATGACTTCTTCCACAGCGCTGTCCAGTTTCGGCTTGAGCTGCTTCAGCATTTCACGGTCGGCAACGGCCTTGGCTTCGTTCAGTTCCTTGGACTGGAACTGGAAATCACGGGCCTTTTGCTTGAACTCGAGTTCAAGACGTTCACGCTCGCCTTGTTGCATTTTGTCGCCGCCAGCCATCAGACGGTCCTGGATACCCTTGGCGCTGCTTTCCAGGCTCTTGAGCTTGGTCAGTTGCGGGCCAAACTTCTTCTCGGCATCCACGGCGTATTTTTTCGCCGCGTCGGATTCCAGCAGTGCCATCTGATAATTCAGAACGGCGATTTTCATGTCGGCAAAAGCCGGTCCTGCAACCAGTACGGTCGCCAGGAGAACCAATTGAGTCAACTTACGCACGATGCACTCCTACAAAATCCATTGTCGTTATCTTGGGTCAGACACTTAGAACGTCTGGCCGAGGGAGAATTGGAACACTTGAGTCTCAGCGTCATCCGGTTTCTTGACCGGCATCGCCAGTGCGAAGCTCAAAGGACCGAGAGCGGTAACCCATGTGACGCCGATACCAACGGAACTGGCCATGTTGCTCAGGCTAATGTCGTTGCACTGCGTATTGGACTTCGAACCGTCAGCGTTCCTGGTCTCTTTGCACGTCGAGTCGAACACGTTACCCACGTCCCAGAATACCGAAGTACGCAGGGAGCGCTGATCCTTGACGAACGGCAGAGGGAACAGAACCTCAACACCGCCCTGGATCAGGACATTACCACCGAATGGCAGTGGATCCTGGTCAGGATCTCGAGACGTACCCGGGTTAGTGCCCAAGCTTGGCGTACTGCGAGGACCAAGGGTACTGTCCTTGAAGCCACGAACCGAGTTGAAACCACCAGCATAGTAGTTTTCATAGAACGGCAGGCCGTCGGTCGAACCGTAACCATCGCCGTAACCCAGTTCAGTGTGCAGGCGCATGGTGTAGTTTTCAGTCAATGGCTGGAACAACTGGCCACGGTAATCGAGTTTGAAGAACGACAAGTCGCTGCCAGGGGTGGTGGCTTCCAGAGTCAGGCTCTGGGAACGACCACGGGTCGCCAATACACCTTTGTTCAGCGTGGACTCGGACCAACCGGCCGAGGCCTTGAAGTTCAGGTAATTGTCGCCTTCCTGATTAACGAAGTCGAAAATCTCATCAACGGTGTATCGACCAGTCTTGATCTTGTCCTGTTGCGCGGTCAGGCCGAAGGTCAGGCGCGAAGTCTCACTGATCGGGTAGCCGACGCTCACGCCCGCACCCAGGCTGTCTACGGCATAGCTGGCCACGTCGACGTCGAGGTCGTCATAGTCGGTGGTGCGATAGAAAGCGTTGTAACCCAGGCTCACACCGTCAGCAGTCCAGTACGGGTCGACATAACCGAAGTTATAGCGGCTCTGGTATTCACTGCGGGTCAAACCGACGCTGACCTTGTTACCGGTACCCAGGAAGTTGTTCTGGGTGATCGAGCCACCAAGGATCAGACCGGCACTCTGGGCGAAACCGACGCTGGCGGTAATCGAGCCGGACGCCTGCTCTTCAACGCTGTAGTTCACATCAACCTGGTCATCGACACCGGGCACGGCCGGCGTCTCGACGTTGACTTCCTTGAAGAAGCCCAGACGTTCCAGACGTGTCTTGGATTGATCGATCAGGTAAGTCGAAGCCCAACCGCCTTCCATCTGACGCATTTCACGGCGCAACACTTCGTCTTCGGACTTGGTGTTGCCACGGAAGTTGATGCGGTTCACGTAAGCACGCTTGCCCGGATCGACAGCGAACGTGATATCGACCGTGTGATCGTCATCGTGAGGCTGAGGTACGCCGTTGACGTTAGCGAAGGTGTAACCCTCGTTACCCAAGCGACGGGTGATCAGTTCGGACGTGGTGGTCATCAGCTTGCGCGAGAACACCTGGCCTTTCTGAACCAGCAGAAGGGACTTGATCTGGTCTTCAGGGACTTTCAGGTCACCGCTGAGCTTGACGTCACGAACGGTGTACTTCTCGCCTTCGTTGACGTTGACGGTGATGTAAACGTGCTTCTTGTCCGGGGTGATGGACACCTGGGTCGAAGCGATATCCATATTGATATAGCCGCGATCCAGATAGTAGGAGCGCAGACGCTCCAGGTCACCGGAGAGTTTTTCACGAGCGTACTTGTCATCGTTCTTGAAGAACGACAACCAGTTGCTGGTCTTGAGTTCGAACAGGTCGATGAGGTCTTCATCAGGGAAAACAGTGTTACCCACCACGTTGATGTGCTGGATAGCTGCAACGGTGCCTTCGTTGATGTTGACCTTCAGGCCCACGCGGTTACGCGGCTGTGGCACCACCTCGGTATCGACGGTAGCGGAGTAGCGGCCCTGAGCGACGTACTGACGCTGCAGCTCGTTACGCACACCTTCGAGGGTGGCGCGCTGAAAGATCTCGCCTTCGGCCAGACCGGATTGTTTGAGGCCCTTCATCAGGTCTTCAGTGGAGATCGCCTTGTTGCCTTCGATCTCGATACTGGCGACTGACGGACGCTCGACTACAGTAATGACGAGGACGTTGCCATCGCGACCCAGCTGGATATCTTGAAAGAACCCGGTTTTGAACAACGCACGAGTGGATTCCACCAGGCGACGATCATCCGCCTGTTCGCCGACGTTCAACGGCAAGGCACCAAAGACGCTACCCGCGGAGACCCGCTGTAGGCCATTGACGCGAATATCAGAGATAGTGAAGGACTCGGCGTGAACTTCGGCGATCATCAATACGGTGAGAACCGCAGTTAGCAGCAGACGTTTCATGAAGTCCTTTCTTATTCCAACTGGCAATAAAAACTGCCGCAAAATGCGGCAGATTCGCAATTCAGCGAAGCGTTACAGTCGGCCCAGATCATTAACCAGAGCAAGTAACATCACCCCGACCACCAAACTGATACCGATCTGTATCCCCCAACCTTGCACCCGATCCGACAAGGGGCGACCACGCGCCACTCGATCAGATAAAACAACAAATGCCCCCCATCCAGTACAGGAATGGGCAACAAATTCAGAACCCCCAGGCTAATACTCAGATAAGCAAGGAAATTCAGGAAATCAGCGACGCCCGACTGGGCAGAAGCGCCCGCCACTTTAGCAATGGTTATCGGTCCACTCAAGTTTTTTACCGAGAGCTCACCGAACAACATTTTCTTGAGCGAATCGAGGGTTAGCACACTCATGGTCCAAGTGCGTCGGGCACCCTCGCCAATCGCAGCCACCGGACCGTAACTGACTTCGCGAATCATCTCTGGTGGCCAATCGACCGCTTTCACCCCAGCGCCCAGATAACCACTGGGCGATTTGCTCTCGCCGCGAGCGGCCAACGTCACAGGGACGTCGATTTGAGCACCATCGCGCTCGACGCGCAGCATGATTTTGGTATCCGGATGCATACGGACGATGTCGACTACCTGCTGCCAGTCGTCCAGCGCCTTGCCATCAAGGGCCAACAAGCGGTCACCCGGCTTCAGGCCCGCAGCCTTCGCCGGCCCTTTCGGATCAAATTCGGCCAGGACTGGAGGCAACGCCGGACGCCAAGGACGAATGCCCAACGAGCGAATCGGATCTGGCTCCTCAGCCCCCTTGAGCCACTTGTCCAGCACCAGCTCACGGGGTGAGTCCACCGTGGAGCCCTGTTCGCGGACCAGCAACTGAATGGCACCGCTCTCGCCCAGACGACGGATCAGTTGCAGGTTCACCGCGGCCCAGCCGGAGGTTGGCTCGCCATCGATAGCCATGATTTCCTGGCCCGGGCTCAAACCTGCCTTGGAAGCAATACTGCCAGACTCTACCGCGCCGATAACCGGTCGCACCTGCTCGCTGCCCAGCATTGCCAATGCCCAGAAAAACACCATTGCCAATAGAAAGTTGGCGATCGGGCCGGCCGCGACGATGGCGATGCGCTGACGGACAGATTTGCGATTGAAGGATTGATCGACCTGGTCGGCCGGGACCTCGCCTTCGCGCTCGTCGAGCATCTTCACGTAGCCACCCAACGGGATGGCGGCAATTACGAACTCAGTGCCTTTGCTGTCGTGCCAGCGCAACAACGGCATGCCAAAGCCCACGGAGAAACGCAGCACTTTGACCCCACAGCGACGCGCGACCCAGAAATGGCCGAACTCGTGGAAGGTGACCAGCACACCCAGCGCTACCAGGGTGCCGACAATCATATAGAGCGCGCTCATGTACTTTCTCCGCAATCCTATCAGTGCTGCATGGGGCAACGTATTGCAGCACTTATCGCCCGTGACGGCTCAACCATTGCCCGGCCAGTACCCGTGCTTTCGCATCAGCCGTAAACACTGCCTCGAGATCATTCACTGCAACCACAGGCTCGAGGTTCAACGCTTCCTCGATAATACTCGCGATTTCCAGGTAGCGAACCCGTCCGTCGAGAAACGCCGCCACAGCCACCTCATTCGCGGCATTGAGCATGGCCGGCGCGCTATTGCCAGCTTCGGCGGCTTGACGCGCAAGGCGCAGGCACGGAAAACGTTCCTCATCGGGCGCCTGGAAATCCAGGCGAGCGATGGCAAACAGGTCCAGCGGCGCAACACCCGAATCGATTCGCTCTGGCCAGGCCAGGGCATTGGCAATCGGCGTGCGCATGTCCGGATTGCCCAACTGCGCCAATACTGAACCATCGATGTAGTCGACCAGCGAATGAATCACGCTCTGCGGGTGAATCACCACTTCGACCTGAGAAGGGGTAGCGTCGAACAGCCAGCAAGCCTCGATCAGCTCGAGCCCTTTGTTCATCATGCTGGCCGAATCCACTGAAATCTTGCGCCCCATGGACCAATTCGGATGGGCACACGCTTGTTCGGGGGAAACATGCTCCAGTTCGGCCATGGGCGTCTGCCGGAACGGGCCGCCAGAGGCTGTCAGTAAAATCCGACGCACACCGACCGCGCCAAGTCCACGGGCGAAATCCTGTGGCATGCACTGGAAAATCGCATTGTGCTCGCTGTCGATCGGCAGCAGCACCGAACCGCTTTTACGCACCGCCTGCATAAACAGCGCACCGGACATCACCAGCGCTTCTTTATTGGCCAGAAGAATCTTCTTGCCAGCCTCGACCGCCGCCAGAGTCGGACGCAAGCCCGCCGCACCGACAATAGCCGCCATTACCGCATCGACTTCCGGATCGGAGGCGACCTGACACAAGCCCTCCTCCCCTACCAGAACCCGGGTCGACAGACCGGCCGCGCGCAAATCGTCCTGCAAGCGTCGGGCAGCACCAGATTCCGGCACGACGGCGAAGCGCGGCACATGACGTACACACAGCGCCAACAGTTCACTCAAACGAGTGAAACCGCTCAAGGCGAAAACCTGATAACGCTCGGGATGACGGGCGATGACGTCGAGGGTGCTCAGACCAATCGAACCGGTCGCTCCCAGCACGGTAATCTGTTGTGGGCGGCTCACGGTGCTGCCATCCACAGCAGCACGGCGAATACCGGAATCGCCGCCGTCAGGCTATCGATTCGGTCCAGCACGCCGCCGTGGCCAGGCAGCAGATTACTGCTGTCCTTGATCCCCGACTGGCGCTTGAACATGCTTTCGGTGAGGTCGCCGACCACCGAAATGAACACGATTATTGCGGCACCGAACAGCCCCATCAGCATCTGAGCGAAACTCCAGTCCCGCACAAAACCGACGATTGCTGTAATCACCAGACTCACCAGCAAGCCGCCGTACACGCCTTCCCAGCTTTTGCCAGGGCTAACCTGTGGCGCCAGCTTGCGTTTGCCGAAGGCCCGACCGGAAAAGTACGCACCAATATCGGCCCCCCAGACCAGCACCATCACCGCCATGATCAGCCAGTTACCCAAAGGCTCCTGCTTGATCAGGACCAGCCCCTGCCACGCCGGCAACAGAATCAACAAGCCGATCACCAGCTTGCAGGCAGCACTGGCCCAATGTTGACTGGACTGTGGATAGGTCAATACCAGGTACGTGGCCATGCCCCACCAGAGCACCGCGGCACCCAACACCCAAGGCGCGAGCCCCGGCAGGATGTGCATGAAAAACAGCATCAACGCAACCACAGCGGCATAGGCAAGGCGAATCGACTGAGCAGCGAAACCTGCCAACCGCGCCCACTCCCACGCCCCAAGCGTCACCACCAGCCCGATGAACAGCGCAAAACCGGACCCTTCGAGCAGGAAAAACCCGCCCAGGGCAATCGGCAGCAGAATCAGTGCCGTGATGATTCGTTGTTTAAGCATTAAACCCGGGCTCCAGCCTCGACCTGCTCGCTCGTTTTACCGAAGCGACGCTGGCGAGAAGCGAAATCGGCTAGCGCATTGCGCATGGCGTCGTGTTTGAAGTCCGGCCAGAACAGGTCGGAGAAGTACAACTCGGCGTAAGCCAGCTGCCACAGCAGGAAATTGCTGATGCGATGCTCGCCACCGGTACGGATGCACAAGTCTGGCAACGGCAGATCACCGGTCGCCAGACAGGTTTGCAACAGCTCGGGGGTAATGTCCTCCGGACGCAGATGCCCGGCCTGAACTTCACGGGCCAGACGCTGCGCGGCTTGCGCGATATCCCACTGACCGCCGTAGTTGGCAGCGATCTGCAGGATAAAGCGGTTGGCACCGACAGTCATCGCCTCGGCTTCGCGCATGGCGGCCTGAAGCTCCGGATGAAAACGCGAGCGATCACCAATGATGCGCAAACTGATGTTGTTGTCGTTGAGGCGCTTGGCCTCGCGACGCAATGCCTTGAAGAACAGATCCATCAAGGCACTGACTTCATCGGCCGGGCGCTGCCAGTTCTCGCTGGAGAACGCGAACAGGGTCAATACTTCGACCCCGGCCTCGGCACACACTTCGATCACCGCACGCACCGCATCCACGCCCGCTTTATGTCCGGCGACACCCGGCATAAAGCGTTTTTTCGCCCAGCGATTATTACCATCCATGATGATCGCGACATGGCGCGGCACCGCGGACGGCGCAGTCTGCTTTGTCTTATCCATTAAAACGTGACCCTTATACGGCCATCAGGTCTTTTTCTTTCTGCGCCAAATTCGCGTCAATTTCAGCCACGTACTTTTTGGTCAGATCATCAATTTCGCCAGTAGCGCGACGCTCTTCGTCTTCGCTGATTTCCTTTTCCTTGACCAGATCCTTGAGTTGGCTGTTCGCATCACGACGGATGTTGCGCACCGCAACACGGGCATCTTCAGCGACATCGCGAGCCTGCTTGGTGAAGCCCTTACGGGTTTCTTCGGTCAGGGCCGGCATGGAGATCAGCAGCAACTCGCCGAGGTTGGTCGGGTTGAGGTTCAGACCCGCGCTACCGATGGCCTTGTCGACGGCACCCAGCATGTTGCGCTCAAAGGCAACCACTTGCAGGGTACGGGCGTCTTTCACGGTGATGTTCGCCACTTGCTTGATCGGCGTGTCGGAGCCGTAGTACGGAACCATGACACCTTCCAGAATGCTTGGGTGCGCCTGGCCCGTACGAATACGGCCGAAGTTGTGCGCCAGCGATTCGACGGATTTTTTCATGCGCTCTTGAGCGTCTTTCTTGATTTCGTTGATCATTGTTGGCCTTCCTCGATCAGAGTCCCTTCAGCGCCGCCATGTACGATGTTCAGCAGGGCGCCGGGCTTGTTCATGTTAAATACGCGCAACGGCATCTTGTGGTCGCGGCACAGGCAAATAGCCGTCAGATCCATCACGCCCAGCTTGCGATCCAGTACTTCATCATAAGTCAGATGATCGAACTTCTCGGCATGCGGGTCTTTGAATGGATCAGCCGTGTAAACGCCATCGACCTTGGTTGCCTTGAGCACGACGTCAGCGTCGATTTCGATTGCACGCAAGCAAGCTGCCGAATCCGTGGTGAAGAACGGATTACCGGTACCAGCCGCAAAAATCACGACTTCCTTGGCATTCAGGTGGCGCATGGCTTTGCGGCGATCATAGTGATCGGTCACGCCAACCATGGAAATGGCCGACATCACGATGGCCGAGATATTGGCACGTTCCAGCGCATCACGCATCGCCAGGGCGTTCATCACAGTGGCCAGCATGCCCATGTGGTCGCCAGTGACCCGATCCATGCCGGCCGCGCTGAGCGCCGCACCGCGAAACAGGTTACCCCCGCCGATCACCAGACCAACCTGGACACCGATGCCGACCAGTTGGCCAACTTCCAGCGCCATGCGATCCAGAACTTTCGGATCGATCCCGAACTCTTCCGAGCCCATCAGGGCCTCGCCGCTAAGCTTGAGTAGAATGCGTTTATAGCGAGCCTGATAACCACTGCCCTGCTGAGCCATTGCGAATCTCTCCTGCGGCGTATTTTAAAAAATTCTTTGCGGGCTGTTTGCAGCCTGCGTTCACTCTAGCTTGACGCTATCACAGCGCCATCGGAACACGGCTTTGTAAGCCAGTTCCGACGAGAAGCCAAATAAATTGGCATCCCCATCTGAAAAGAGGCTGCGCGCGTGAGCGGGCAGCCTCTTCAGGGCGACAGTTAAAAAACCGTCTTATTGCTTGGCAGCAGCCAGTTGGGCAGCAACTTCTTCAGCGAAGTTGTCGACCGGCTTCTCGATGCCTTCGCCTACTTTGAAGTAGGTGAAGGAAACGATTTCAGCACCGGCTTTCTTGGCCAGCTCGCCGACTTTGATTTCAGGGTTCTTGACGAACGCCTGCTCAACCAGGCTGGCTTCGGCCAGGAACTTGCTGATACGGCCTTTGACCATGTTTTCAACGATGTTTTCCGGCTTGCCGGCGATCTTGTCAGCGTTGAGAGTCAGGAACACGCCCTTCTCACGCTCAATCGCTTCAGCGGAAACTTCCGACGGCAGCAGGAATTCAGGGTTGGTCGCCGCTACGTGCATAGCGATGTCCTTGGCCAGCTCAACAGTGCCGCCTTTCAGGACAACTGCAACACCGATCTTGTTGCCGTGCAGGTAACCACCAACAACGTCACCTTCAACGCGCGCCAGACGACGGATGTTGACGTTTTCGCCAACCTTGCCGACCAGTACCAGGCGATCAGCTTCTTGAGCTTCGATCAACGGAGCAGCTTCAGTCAGCTTGTCAGCGAACGCTTTTTCAACGCTTGCAGCAACAAATGCCTTGAAGTCGTCCTGCAGAGCCAGGAAGTCGGTCTGCGAGTTCACTTCCAGCAGAACGGCGGATTTGCCGTCTTCTTTCAGAGCGATCGCGCCTTCAGCCGCTACGTTGCCAGCTTTCTTGGCAGCCTTGATGGCGCCCGAAGCACGCATGTCATCAATGGCTTTTTCGATGTCGCCGCCAGCCTTGGTCAAGGCCTTTTTGCAATCCATCATGCCTTCGCCGGTACGCTCGCGCAGTTCTTTGACCAACGCTGCAGTAATCTCTGCCATTTTCAAATTCCTCTTGGATAGGTTTTCAACCATTCCACCCGATCGAACGGGCGTTCAATTCTTCCCGAACCACCCTTGTTAGCCGCTGCACGTTACAGATGATGTAGCTGCGCTGCTCACAAATGGTTTTCGAGGTGGCAAAAAGGGGGCCAAGCCCCCTTTTTGCTTACTGAGTCAACGCCAGGGCGTCAATTACTCAGCTGCAGCTGCCGGAGCTTCTTCAACGAACTGCTCGGGACCGCCAGCAACGTGGTTGCGACCGCGGATTACAGCATCAGCCATCGAACCCATGTACAGCTGGATAGCGCGGAT
>NZ_JBIVCD010000053.1:0-25381 GCF_044746425.1 Pseudomonas sp. NPDC086112
CCTCCGGTCGGGTGTAGTGCGGGCAATCCAGCAAACCATCCGTAAAGGAATCTTCCTCGGCGGACTCCGCATGCCCTAAAGCTCCAGGCAGCAGTCGTGTAACCGCATCGATCAGGACCATCGCCGGCAGCTCACCGCCAGACAGTACATAGTCGCCAATCGACCACTCTTCATCGACATGAGCATCAATAAAACGCTCGTCAATGCCTTCATAGCGGCCGGCAATCAGGATCAATGCATCCAGATTCGCCAACTCGCGCACCGCCGACTGAGTCAGTTGACGGCCTTGGGGGGACAGGTAAATCACCTTCGCCGCCTCCCCGGCTGCTGCCTTGGCCTGAACCAGAGCATCTTCCAGGGGCTTGATCTTCATCACCATGCCCGGACCACCGCCAAATGGGCGATCATCCACCGTGTGATGTCGATCCGTCGTGTAGTCTCGCGGATTCCAACAGGTGAGCTGCAACAGCCCCTGTTTCACCGCCCGACTGGTGATGCCGTACTCGCTGATGGCGGAGAACATCTCGGGAAACAAACTGATCACTTCTACGCGCAGGTTAGCCACGTTTAGAAGTCCGCATCCCATTCCACCTTCATCTCGCCTGCGGCAAGGTCGACAGCCAACACGCATTGCTCCGTATAGGGCAACAGGCGTTCGCGATCATCCAGGCTACCAGCGCAAGGCTTGACCACCATTACATCATTGGCGCCGGTTTCCAGAAGATGATCGATTTTCCCGAGCAGCTGCCCGAGTTGATCGATAACCTTCAGACCTTCCAGCTGGTACCAGTAGTACTCGCCGTCGGTCAATTCAGGGAACAGGTTGCGCGGCACACAGATCTCATAACCAGCCAGAAGACGCGCTTCTTCACGATCATCAAGACCCTTGAGCTTTGCGACCAGGAACTTGTCGCTCCCGCGTCCGCTGACCAGCTCGACCTGCTTCACATTGCCTTCGCGCTTGAGCGTCCAGGTTTTGTACTGCAACAGGTTTTCAGTCGGATCAGTAAAGGAATACACCTTCACTTCGCCGCGAACGCCATGAACAGAATAAATTTTGCCAATAACGATCAAATCATCGGCAACAGCTGGCGTCGCGCTCATATTGCTCAGGCCGCAGCCTTAGCAGATTCCTTCAACAACTGAGCAACGCGCTCAGAAGGTTGTGCACCAACGCTCAGCCAGTAGGCTACGCGCTCTTGGTTCACGGACAGACGAACTTCTTGACCACGAGCAACAGGGTTGAAGAAACCAACCTGTTCCTTTGCGAACCGTCGCGCGGGTTACGGCTGTCGGTTACGGTCAAGTGGTAAAACGGGCGCTTTTTTGAGCCCCCAACGGCAAGACGGATTGTTAGCATGTGAACATCGTTCCTGTAGTCGGTGCTGCAAATCTAAAGGCACAGCGGGCATAGGTGCCCGAAAGGCCGCATATTCTAAGGAATATCCGGACTTTTGCAAATGTCTTTTTCCGGCGGCCTATCGGTCGCCATCCAGATTTGCTATAGAGCCGTCGTTGAAAACGGCCAGTCAGCTCCCGCCAAGTGCGGGTTTGCTGGAGATCCCACTTCCATGTGGGCAGCGCCGACATGACTGCCGGCGCGAATCTTTTACATTTTCGGCATGCCGCCGCCGGGCAACATACCGCCCATGCCGCGCATCATTTTGGCCATTCCGCCTTTCGCGGAGAATTTCTTCATCATCTTCTGCATCTGCTTGTGCTGCTTGATCAAGCGACCGATGTCCTGCACCTGAGTGCCGGAACCCATGGCGATCCGGCGCTTGCGCGAACCGCTGATCAGCTCAGGGTCGCGGCGTCGGCCGGGGTCATGGAGTTGATGATGGCTTCCATCTGCTTGAACTGTTTCTCTGCCGCGCCCTGGGCGTTGCCCATTTGCGCCAGATTCACACCACCTATGTTCGGCAGTTTGTCCATGAGGCCGCCGAGGCCGCCCATGTTTTTCATCTGTTGCAGCTGATCGCGGAAGTCTTCGAGGTCGAAGCCCTTGCCCTTCTTCAGCTTCTTGGCCAGTTTATCGGCCTTGTCTTTGTCGAGAGTCTGTTCGGCCTGCTCGATCAGGCTGAGCACGTCACCCATGCCGAGGATGCGCGAAGCAATACGCTCAGGGTGGAACGGCTCGAGCGCTTCGCTCTTCTCGCCCATACCGATGAACTTGATCGGCTTGCCGGTGATGGCACGTACCGACAACGCGGCACCGCCACGGGCATCGCCGTCGACCTTGGTCAGGATCACACCGGTCAGCGGCAGCGCATCGCCGAAGGCCTTGGCCGTGTTGGCGGCGTCCTGGCCAGTCATGGCATCGACCACGAACAGGGTTTCAACCGGGTTGATCGCGGCATGCAGCGCCTTGATCTCGCCCATCATTTCTTCGTCGATGTGCAAACGACCGGCGGTATCGACGATGACCACGTCGATGAATTTCAGTTTTGCTTCTTTAATAGCGGCTTGCGCGATGTCGACCGGCTTCTGGCTCAGGTCGGACGGGAAGAAGGTAACGCCAACTTCACCCGCGAGCATTTCAAGCTGCTTGATCGCCGCCGGACGGTAAACGTCCGCGGACACGACCATGACCGACTTCTTCTTGCGCTCTTTAAGGAAGCGCGCGAGCTTGCCGGCGGTGGTGGTTTTACCCGCACCCTGCAAACCGGCCATCAACACGACAGCAGGAGGAACGGCGCTCAGGTTCAAGTCTTCGTTGGCCGCGCCCATCAGGCTTTCGAGTTCGGCCTGGACGATTTTCACGAAGGCCTGGCCCGGCGTCAGGCTGCGCGACACCTCGGTGCCGACAGCGCGCTCCTTGACCGAGTTGACGAAGTCTTTGACCACCGGCAAGGCGACGTCAGCTTCGAGCAACGCCATGCGCACTTCGCGCAGGGTGTCTTTGATGTTGTCTTCGGTCAGTTTGGCTTTGCCGGTGACATGGCGCAGCGTCTGCGAGAGACGGTCGGTTAAGTTTTCAAACATTGCGCGATCCTTTAAGGCCCTGTGTAGACCGGGATAATGGCGGCCCAGACCGGAATAAACATGTGCTCGGCGAGCCTGCGGCGTGGGCAGGTCGCGGATTATAGCGAAGACTGCGTCTGGCGGACACCTCGCCGTCAGGTTGCATGGTCTTTCGTGCTATGGGGGTTCTATGCCAAACTCAGCGCCTTTCGGGCTTGCCTAACAGGATTTATGCTCCCCTTGTCACCCAGTTTGCTTACCACCCTCGCCGCCGCCTGCTTATATGCCGCTGCGACCCTCTATCAAGGCACTCGTCTGGCCACCGGCGCCAAGGCGAACAAGCGCCTGCTGGTCACGCTCGGTGTGCTGGCCGTGCTGGCTCACAGCGTCAGCCTGATCACCTATCTGCTGACACCGATCGGCCTGGCCCTGGACTTTTTCAGCGCCGCCAGCCTGATTGCCGCAGCGGTCATCGCCCTGACCCTGCTGGCCTGCTCGCGGATTCCGGTGGAAAACCTGCTGCTATTGCTGTTCCCGCTGGGCGCCGCCACCGTGGTGCTGGCACAGTTCGCCCCCGCCGGTACGGTGCAGATCATTGACGAAGCACCAGGCATCCTCGCCCACATCCTCTTGTCGATCCTCGCTTACGGCATGTTCACCATTGCCGTGTTCCAGTCTTTGCTGCTGCTGGTTCAGGACCATCAGCTCAAACACAAGCATCCATCCGGGCTGATCAAGAACTTCCCGCCGCTGCAAACCATGGAAAGCCTGCTGTTTGGTTTCCTTTGGGCCGGCTGGAGCCTGCTTTCGTTGTCGCTGATCTCCGGCTGGCTGTTCGTCGAGAACCTGTTCGCCCAGCACCTGGTGCATAAAACCTTGCTGGCGTGCCTGGCCTGGATCGTGTTCAGCGTTCTGCTTTGGGGGCGTAACCGCCTCGGCTGGCGCGGACACAAAGCCATCCGCTGGACCCTTGCCGGTTTTTGCCTGCTGATGCTGGCGTACTTCGGCAGCAAGCTGGTCCGCGAATACATTCTGCATATCTGACGGGCGGCATTAATGGACGACTTGCCCATAGGGCCGATGCTCGCGGTGCTGGCCCTGCTGATTTTATGGTCGGGGCTGTTTACCGCCATCGAAATTGCACAACAGCAGCTGCTGGCCCAGCGCACGGCCTCGCGTTCGGGCGACAAACCCGTTGCGAAGCTGAGTTTCCCGCTCAACAGCCTGATCCTCTGCAATACCCTGTGCCGCGCGCTGGTAGTGGTCATCAGCACTTTGCTGGCGATTTTCACCTGGGCGCAAAACGGTGTATGGATTGCCTGCCTCGGTGCCAGCGCGGTGCTGCTGGTGTTCGCCGACTACCTGCCGCGCACCCTTGCCGTGCGCTATCCAGATGCTGTCCTGAGCCTGGGCAACACACTGCTCGGCATACCCTTGAAGATCGTCTACCCGGCTGCCTGGCTGCTCAATGCCATCAGCCAACTGCTGATGCGACCATTCGCCCGCAAAATCAATGTGGTACAACAAAGCGAAGACGAGGCGCCAGCAGATCGGCATGACGATCACGAACACGCCGCCAGTCGCCCGCATTCGCTGTCAGGTATCCATGCGCTGGATAACATCACGGTCAACGATATTCTGGTGCCGCGCAGTGACGTCGACGGAATCAATCTGGACGATTCCCTCGAAGAAATCATCGAACAATTGCGCCATAACAGACGCACCCGCTTGCCGGTATTCCACAGCGACATCAACCAGGTCGAAGCCGTGCTCAACACCCGGCAAATCCGTCATTTACTGCCGGATTCAAGCCTGACCCGGGAAGCGCTGCTGGCAGCCAGTCACGAACCGTACTTCGTACCGGAAAGCACCCCGCTGCAACTGCAATTGCTGAACTTTCACAAGCAGCAGCGGCGTTTGGGCATGGTGGTCGACGAGTACGGCGAAGTGCTGGGCATCGTGACCCTGGAAGACATTCTCGAAGAAATCGTCGGTGAGTTCGAAAGCCAGCACAGCTTGGATAATCCGCACATCCATCCGCAGGCCGATGGGCGTTTGGTCATCGAGGGTGCGGCGTCGATTCGTGAATTGAACAAGAGCCTTGGCTGGCATCTGCCCAGTGATGGTCCGAAAACCCTCAACGGGTTAGTGACCGAGGCGCTGGAAACGATCCCCGACAGTGCGGTTTGCCTGAAAATCGGGCGTTATCGGCTGGAGATACTGGAGACGGAAGACAATCGCGTTACGCGGGTGTTGATCTGGCATACCAGCTCAGTACCTGCCCTCGTCCGTTAGCTCAGCAAAAGATCGCGGCCTCGCTTCGCTCGACAGCTCCTACAGTTTGGAATGCGTTCCTTTGTAGGAGCTGTCGAGCGAAGCGAGGCTGCGATCTTTTTCAATATCCATGCCCTTGTGAGATCGTTAGCCGCCTTCCTATAATCAAGTCGCTTACCCAAGCCCCCGCCGAACCACGTGCTTACCCCGCGCGCAGCAGGTTCCGGCCAGATCATCGACAATATCCGCACCACTGCGACGACTGTTCCTACCTTGAACAGCGACCGTATCTGAACCCACATCCCTGGGTATTCGACCATAATAATTCGCTCCACCGGGGCCCATGACTGTCAGGGATTACCGCATGACGACCAGCACAACGTTCAGCGACACCGCGCCTGTCCAACCAGCCAACTCCGCCACCCGAGTCGCCACCGCGAGTTTCATCGGCACGGCCATCGAGTTCTACGACTTCTACGTCTATGCCACTGCGGCAGCGCTGGTGATCGGTCCGGTGTTCTTTCCGCAAACCTCCGGCACCGCCCAGATGCTGTCGGCGTTCCTCACCTTCGGTATCGCCTTCCTTGCGCGGCCACTGGGTTCGGCGCTGTTCGGTCACTTCGGTGACCGCATCGGCCGTAAATCGACACTGGTCGCCTCCCTGCTGCTGATGGGCGTGTGTACCACGCTGATTGGCGTGCTACCGGGTTACGACAGCATTGGCGCCTGGGCGCCGATCCTGCTTTGCGTGCTGCGCTTCGGCCAAGGCCTGGGGCTGGGCGGTGAATGGGGCGGCGCCGCATTGCTGGCCACGGAGAACGCGCCCAAAGACAAGCGCGCCTGGTACGGCATGTTCCCGCAACTCGGCCCATCGATCGGATTTCTTGCGGCCAACGGCCTGTTCCTGACCCTGGCCATGAGCCTGAACGACGAGCAGTTCCGTTCGTGGGGATGGCGGATTCCGTTCCTGCTCAGTGCCGCGCTGGTGATGGTGGGCCTGTATGTACGCCTCAAGCTCCACGAAACCCCGGTATTCGCCAATGCCATGGCTCGTCAGGAACGGGTGAAGATCCCGCTGGTCGAGCTGTTCAGCCAATACTGGGCGCCGATGCTGCTGGGCGCCGGCTCGATGGTGGTGTGCTACGCGCTGTTCTATATCTCGACAGTGTTTTCGCTGAGCTACGGTGTGTCGACGCTCGGCTACACCCGCGAAACCTTCCTCGCTCTGCTGTGTTTCGCGGTGCTGTTCATGGCGGCCGCGACACCGCTGTCGGCCTGGGCCAGTGATCGTTTCGGGCGCAAACCGGTGCTGATCATCGGCGGCGTGCTGGCGATTCTGTCCGGATTCCTGATGGAACCGCTGCTGACCCAAGGCTCGACCTGGGGCGTGGCGCTGTTCCTGTGCATCGAACTGTTTCTGATGGGCGTGACGTTTGCGCCGATGGGCGCGCTGCTGCCGGAGCTGTTCCCGACCCACGTGCGCTATACCGGCGCGTCGGCGGCCTACAATCTGGGCGGCATTGTCGGAGCCTCGGCGGCACCGTTCTTTGCGCAGAAACTGGTGGCGATGGGCGGTTTGAGTTATGTCGGCGGGTATGTATCGGGGGCGGCGGTGCTGAGCTTGATCGCGGCGCTGTGCCTGAAGGAGACGCGGCATAACGATTTGAATCGGGTTGCCTGAAGCCAAAAGCTTCGCGGGCAAGCCTCGCTCCTACAGGGATCACGTCAAACGACAGTAGTGCGTTCAACAAATGACCTGTAGGAGCGAGGCTTGCCCGCGAATGGCGCGACTCGGTTTACAGCTCTACAACAACAGCCTGAGAAGCACGGGTCGCCTTCGCACGAGCCTCTTCAATCGACTCATCACGCGCTAACGCCACACCCATCCGACGCTGGCCATTGACCTCAGGCTTGCCGAACAGACGCAACGCAGTATCCGGCTCGCTCAGCGCAGCGCCCAAATTGGCGAATGCTGTCTGAGTCGACTGCCCTTCCACCAGAATCACCGCCGAAGCCGAAGGCCCGAACTGACGAATCAATGGAATCGGCAGGCCCAGGATCGCCCGTGCGTGCAGCGCGAACTGCGACAGGTCCTGGGAAATCAGGGTCACCAGACCGGTGTCGTGCGGGCGCGGCGAGACTTCGCTAAACCAGACCTGATCACCTTTGATGAACAACTCGACGCCAAACAGACCACGGCCACCCAAGGCTTCGGTCACCGCTTTGGCAACGCGCTCGGATTCAGCCAGAGCAACCGGGCTCATGGCTTGTGGCTGCCAGGATTCCTGATAGTCGCCCTTCTCCTGACGGTGGCCAACCGGCGCACAGAACGTAGTGCCGCCAACGTGACGCACGGTCAGCAGGGTGATTTCGTAGTCGAAATCGATGAAGCCTTCGATGATCACGCGACCTTTACCGGCGCGGCCACCTTCTTGAGCGTAATCCCAGGCTTTCTGCACGTCATCGACGCTGCGCAGCAGGCTCTGGCCTTTGCCCGAGGAACTCATGACCGGTTTGACCACGCAGGGGAAACCCAGATCGTCGACAGCCTTGCTGTAGTCCTCGAAGGTGTCGGCGAAGTAGTACGGCGACGTCGGCAGGCCCAGTTCTTCGGCGGCCAGGCGACGGATACCTTCGCGGTTCATGGTCAGCTGCGCGGCGCGAGCGGTCGGGATCACGGTGAAGCCTTCGGACTCCAGCTCTACCAGGGTCGCGGTGGCGATGGCTTCGATTTCCGGCACGATGAAGTCCGGCTTCTCGGCTTCGATCACTGCACGCAGGGCTGGGCCGTCGAGCATGTTGATCACATGGCTGCGATGGGCGACTTGCATGGCCGGCGCATTGGCGTAGCGATCCACGGCAATCACTTCAACGCCCAGGCGTTGCAGCTCGATCACCACTTCCTTGCCCAACTCACCACAGCCACACAGCAATACGCGGGTCGCGGTTGGCGACAATGGAGTTCCGATACGGGTCATCTCAGGTCCTCAAGAAGCGGATCATCGAGGGATGCGGTGCCTGGCACGCTTCCCATGGGGAGAAAGCGCGGCATTTTACATGAACCTGAGGGTTTGGCTTCAGCTGACGACGGCCTGATTACGCAAGCGCCAGGCCATGATCAGCCACACGACTGTCACACCTGCGAACTTCGACCCCATGGCGGTGAGGATCACGGCCGGAGTGAACGCATCGATCATGCCGAAGAAGATGAAGGTGTCCAGCGGGATGCTCAGCGCCGAACTTATCCACAGGCGATCATGCAATGGACGCTTGGTGATGCTGAACACCAGCCAGTCGATGCACTCGGACACGGCGAATGCGATCGCGCTGGCCAGTGCGATAGACGGGTCAGAAGTGACATAAGACAGCACCAGCGCCGCCAGCATCGCCGCGATCGCGCCGTGGCCGAAGCGGGTTTGCACCATGTCCCGCAGCACGAACACAAGACCACCCCAGGCCGACCAGATGATGTCCAGATGCGGGGCGCTGGAAAAGGCGTAATTGATCAGCACGACGCTGCTGATGTAGGCGATCAGGAAGAGCATGGGGTGGGAGTACCTGTCGATTTTGGTGCACAGGGTACTTCATCCTCAGCGCATAGATAACCTGTGGCGAGGGGGCTTGCCCCCGTTGGGGCGCGAAGCGGCCCTCAAATCAGCGTATGCAGTGTGTCAGATGGAATACCTTTGTCAGCTGGGGGCTGCTTCGCTGCCCAGCGGGAGCAAGCTCCCTCGCCACAAAAGTGCTGACAACTCAGGAATCGGATTTGGATGGCAGCATCCAGATCAACCCACTCGACTTCGCCCGCTCATGACACAACCCCAGCACCTTGCGTCGCTCTGCGTTGTCCATCCGGCTCCAGCGGGTGATTTCTTCCACCGTGCGCTGACACCCGGTGCAAATGTCATCCTCATCCAGCGCACAAATGTTCACGCACGGCGATGGAACAGGTCGTTCAGTGGTGCTCATTCTTCCTGCTCGACCAGATCGCGGGCGTAACGCTGCGAGTTATGCACATAGTGGGCAGCGCTGGCTTCGAGCATCTTCTTTTGCGGCTCGGTCAACTCGCGCACGACCTTGCCCGGTGAGCCCATGACCAGCGATCCGTCCGGAATTTCCTTGCCTTCACCGATCAGCGAGTTGGCGCCAATGATGCAGTTCTTGCCGATTTTCGCGCCATTGAGGATCACCGCGTTGATGCCGATCAGACTGTAATCGCCCACCGTGCAGCCGTGGAGCATCGCGTTGTGGCCGATGGTCACGCCGGTGCCAATGGTCAGCGGGTAGCCCATGTCGGTGTGCATTACGGTGCCGTCCTGCACATTGCTGTTCTTGCCGATCAGGATCAGTTCGTTGTCGCCACGCAACACGGCGTTGAACCAGACGTTGGCGCCCTCTTCCAGTTTGACCTTGCCCACCAGCACGGCATTGGGTGCGACCCAACTCTGCGGATGGGTGTCGACGCGGGCGTCGCCCAGGCGGTATTTCATCTTATTGTCCTCAAAGGCTCAGGCAGCCGCAGACTCATGCCATGCGAACGATGGCTTCAGGTGTTGATAAAACTCTTGGGTGGTTGATGCAGGCTGATTTTCGCGTCATAGAGCAGGTTGATCAACTCGACGATCATGATCGCCGTCAGCCCCCAGATCTTGTACTCGCCATAACGGTAGCTCGGCACGTACCAACTGTGGCCCTGATAGTCGATGCGGTGAGTGTGCTCTCGTGGGTCTTTGCGGAAGAACTCCAGCGGCACGCTGAACACCGCGGCGATCTCGGCATCGTTGGCCTGGTATTCGACGAAATCCGGAATCACGCCAACATAGGGCGTGACCTTGATGCCGTGCAGGGAGATCAATGGGCTCAGCGGGCCGATCACTTCAACCAGCCCCGGCGGCAGGCCGATTTCTTCTTCGGCTTCGCGCAGGGCGGTAAAAATCAGGTCAGGGTCTTCGGGGTCGCGTCGACCGCCGGGAAAGGCAACTTCGCCGCCATGGGTCGAAAGCCCGCTGGCGCGAAGGGTTAGCACCAGTTCCGGTTCGTCACTGCGCGTGATGGGCACCAATACCGCGGCTTCGGGGAAACGTCGGTCGGTTTCCAGCGTACGCGGCGTGTGATTGCTTACCCGGTGCAGTAGCTCGTCCAGCATGAGTCTTCTCGATCTGTGCCTTACCCTGCATCATGCACCAATCGCATCGGCCGCCCAAGCCCCGAACAGCCTCATGTCGCGAAACGACAACTTGCCGACCGACACCGCTGCACGCCAAGATAGGCGCAGCATTCAGGAACCCAAGCATGAAATTTTGCAGCCAGTGCGGCAACCCGGTAACCCAGCGCATTCCCGAAGGCGATTCGCGCCTGCGTTTTGTCTGCGACAGCTGTCATACCATCCATTACCAAAACCCCAATATCGTCGCCGGTTGCGTGCCGGTCTGGGGTTCGAAGGTGTTGCTGTGCCGTCGCGCCATCGAGCCACGGCTCGGTTACTGGACCCTGCCCGCCGGGTTCATGGAAAACGGTGAGACCATCGAGCAGGCCGCCATTCGCGAGACCGCCGAGGAAGCCTGTGCCCGGGTGCGCAACCTGAGTATCTATACACTGATCGACGTGCCACACATCAGCCAGGTGCATGTGTTCTTTCGCGCCGAGCTGGTGGACCTGGATTTTTCCGCGGGGCCCGAGAGCCTGGAAGTGCAACTGTTCGAAGAAGCCGACATCCCTTGGGGCGAACTGGCTTTCCGCACGGTGGGCCGTACCTTAGAATGCTTCTTCGCTGACCGGCGGACCGAGGTCTACCCCGTGCGGTCCGAATCGATCCCGCCGCTCGTCCAGCCTGCCATCATTTAAAGCTGCCACACATAAAAGCACCTATAAAATAAATAGTCGCGACACCTCTTAGGGATATCGTTTCAATGCGCTGGTTGCTTGCTGTTTTTTGCTTATCGTTCGCCGCTGTCAGCCAGGCTTCCTCCACGGAAACGCTGGACGGCAAAGTCATCGAAAAAGTCCTGGTTCTCAAATCGGCCCATCAATTGCAATTGATCAATGATGGCAAGCCGATCAAGACCTATCGCATTTCCTTAGGGAAACGCCCCAAAGGGCCGAAGCTGATGGAGGGCGACAAACGCACCCCCGAAGGCTTTTATTGGGTGGACTGGCGCAAGATCAGCGACCGTTTCAACCTGGCGATGCACATCTCCTACCCCAACATCAGCGACGCCGCCCGTGCCCGGCGCGAAGGCGTCGAGCCTGGCGGCATGATCATGATCCACGGCACCCCGGACACCGAAGACAATCCCGAAGACCTGTTCCATACGCTGGACTGGACCGATGGCTGCATCGCCATGCGCAACATGGACATGCGCGAGGTTTGGGGTTTGGTGCCGGACGGCACGATGATTGAGATTCGCCCCTAAGGGCTACCTTCAAGGCTGGCGAGGAGCTTTTGTGGCGAGGGGGTTGCCTGTGGTGATCTGACCCCAACATTAGGATTGGTATCCAACTTTTTGGGTGCAGATCAAAATCCGGGAGCGGGTTGCCCGCGAAGAGGCCCGCACAACCAATGAAAATCTCAAAGCCCGCTGACCGTCACAGGTCCAGCGGGCTTTTTTCATTGTGCTACCCCTGCGGGTCCAGATGATCCAACACACGATTCACCGACAACTCCGCCAACGAAATCATCTGCTGAATCCCCAAGGCCAGATTGCACGCTGGGCCGGTTAGATCGAACGCCAACTCACTGGCCATGACATTCGCCGAAGCCAGGGTTTCACAGGCATGGGCCAGCAGAGTTTCGGAATCTACGTTCGGCGCGACCACGAAGATCGTACTTGGACGCTGGCCGGCTTTGACCTTCTTTTGGGAAGGTGGCGCGAGATAGTGATCGAGTGCACGGATTGCGGCGTCGTGGAGTTTTTTGGAATTGAGGCAGGCGTAGGGGGAAACGGATTCGTTTTCCATGTTTGTTTCTAAATCTGTTTCTACGTCTGTTTCTGGAGGATTTGGGCTGTCTTTGATCATTGTGAAACTCCTAACAAAAAGTTGGAGCTACCAGCATCACTTGCAGATGATGGGTGGCAGCTGTGCGCGGGTCTGCAAGACCGAGTTGTTAGGCCCTCGGCAGACCCGAAGGTCTCCCGCACACAGCCACCATAAATCGATGACCATTGATTTAAGCGCCACGATTATAGGTGCGCTTAAAGGTGTCTAACAAACTATCGGCGGGCTTGCAGTCCCGGTCACTGAATTGGCAGCGACAGCCAAAGGTTAGAGAGTCCACTTCCGACGGACAACCTGAAAAACTTGTGGGAAGGTTCTGATATTTTTAGCAATCAATAAACATCGTTGTCTGTAAGGCCGCCATCGCGAGCAGGCTCGCTCCCACAGTGGGTCGGAGTACATCTGAGGGAGATTGGTCGGCTGTCAGGCCGTCTTCGCGGGCAAGCCTCGCTCCTACAAGTGGGGCGATGTATGTCTGAGAGAGATTGGTCGGCTGTCAGGCCGCCTTCGCGAGCAAGCCCGCTCCCACAGTGGAGCGGCGTACACCCGCCTTTCACCACTCAACAGGCCGAGCGTTAGCTCGCCTGCAGCTTTTGATCTGGCTTTTGATCTTGATCTGCCCGCCCCTTCGGGAGGCCTCGTTCCGGTGTTTATCTGGGGATTGGCGCGTAGCGCCGTTCGACGCAGTCGAACCCATCGCATGTAGGTCGTAGCGAAGCAGACCGTAGGGCGATGCCCCCAGATGGATACCGGAGCGAAGGAACGCCGAGCTTCAGCGAGGGGCCGGACGCTTGGGGCGAGACCTTTTGGGTACTTTTGGGGCGTTTGCCAAAAGTGCCTCGCCGTAAGGGCGAAACCCTAAGCCGCCGTTACCGCAGCAACGGATATGTACTCAATCAACAAGAACCTGGTCGGCCCGAAGGCCGCCACGCCCCAAATCGCAGCCAACAAAAAACCCGCTGAAATCACTTTCAGCGGGTTTCTCATTTTCAGCGACCAGGAAGATCAGAAGTCTTCCAACCGCCATACCTCATAAGCCGGCGTCTCGTAGGGATGGCTCTCTTTCAGAGCCTCCACTACCGCCCGAATCAACTCATCGCTGACCACCAGCTCAACCTTCCATTCCTCAACCTGCTCGACCTGCCCCGCTTCACCAATAAACGGCTGACTGCCATCCAGAGGACGAAACTGACCCAACCCGAACACCTGCCACGCGCAGTGATCATAAGCCCCGATCCGCCCGCCACCGGCAGCGAACACAGCACTCTTGACCACCTCGACATGACTGGCCGGAACAAAAAAACCGAGCTTGTACACGGCAATCAACTCCCGCTCTTAGTTAACCCAAACGCGAGCGTTACGGAACATACGCATCCAGGGTGCGTCTTCGTTCCAGTCTTCCGAACGCCACGAGTTCTGCACGGCGCGGAATACCCGCTCCGGGTGCGGCATCATGATGGTCACGCGACCGTCACGGCTGGTCAAACCGGTGATCCCGCGCGGCGAGCCGTTCGGGTTGGCCGGGTAGTTTTCGGTGACCTTGCCGTGGTTGTCGACGAAACGCATCGCCACGCAACCCGACAGATCGGCTTCCAGCAACGCTTCTTCGCTGGCGAATTCGGCATGGCCTTCACCGTGAGCGATAGCGATTGGCATGCGCGAACCGGCCATGCCTTGCAGGAAGATCGAGTTCGACTCCTGGACCTGAACCATGGCAACGCGAGCTTCGAACTGCTCGGAACGGTTACGCACGAAGTGCGGCCAGAACTCGCTGCCCGGGATCAGCTCGTGCAGGTTGGACATCATCTGGCAACCGTTGCAAACGCCGAGGGTGAAGCTGTCGTTACGTTCGAAGAAGCCCTGGAAGGCATCGCGAGCGCGGCTGTTGAACAGCGCGGACTTGGCCCAGCCTTCGCCGGCGCCCAATACGTCGCCGTAAGAGAAACCGCCACAAGCCACCAGCCCCTTGAACTCGTTCAGGTCGACACGGCCGGCCAGAATGTCGCTCATGTGCACGTCGATCGCGTTGAAACCGGCGCGGTCGAACGCAGCCGCCATTTCCACCTGACCGTTGACGCCCTGCTCACGCAGCACGGCAACCTGTGGGCGGATGCCTTTCTTGATGTAAGGCGCGGCGACGTCCTGGTTGACGTCGTAGCTGAGCTTGACGCTCAGGCCCGGGTTGTCTTCTTCCAGCAGCACGTCGAACTCTTGTTCGGCGCAGTCGGCGTTATCACGCAGACGCTGGATCTGGTAGCTGGTCTCGGCCCACTGACGTTGCAGCAGACGACGCTGACCTTCGAACACGGTGTCGCCGTTGAAGGTGATGCTGATCTCGCCATTGTTCATCGGCTGACCGATCACCGACACGCAGTCACCCAGGCCAGCTGCGCTGAACTGCGCGAGGATGTCCGGAGTGGCGTCTTGGCGAACCTGGATAACAGCACCCAGTTCTTCGTTGAACAGGATCGCGGCGATGTCGGCGGAGGTTTCTGCCAGACCGTCGAGGTTCAAGCTCAGGCCGCAATGACCGGCGAAGGCCATTTCCACCACGCTGGTCAGCAGACCACCGTCGGAACGGTCGTGGTAAGCCAGCAAATGACCGTCGGCGTTGAGGCCCTGGATCACGGCGAAGAAGGCTTTCAGGTCTTCGGCGTCATCGACGTCCGGGGCCTGCTTGCCGAGTTTGCCGTGAACCTGAGCGAGGATCGAAGCGCCCATGCGGTTCTGACCGCGACCGAGGTCGATCAGGATCAGGTCGGTGGTGCCCTTGTCCATGCGCAATTGCGGGGTCATGGTCTGACGGATGTCAGCCACTGGGGCGAAGCCGGTCACGATCAGCGACATCGGCGAAGTCACCGTCTTGTCGACGCCTTCGTCGTTCCAGCGGGTGGCCATGGACATCGAGTCCTTGCCCACCGGAATGGTAATGCCCAGGTCCGGGCACAGTTCCATGCCGACCGCTTTCACGGTGTCGTACAGACGCGCGTCTTCACCCGGGTGACCGGCAGCGGACATCCAGTTCGCCGACAGTTTGATGTCGGAGATTTTGGCGATGCGCGAAGCCGCGATGTTGGTCAGGGTTTCGCCGATGGCCATGCGACCCGACGCCGGAGCGTCCAGCAGAGCCAGCGGAGTACGCTCGCCCATGGCCATGGCTTCACCGGTGTAGACGTCGAAGCTGGTAGCGGTGACGGCAACGTCGGCCACCGGAACCTGCCACGGGCCGACCATCTGATCACGGGCCACAAGGCCGGTGATGGTGCGGTCGCCGATGGTGATCAGGAAGCTTTTGCTGGCCACGGCCGGATGATGCAGAACGCGCTCGACGCAGTCAGCGATCTCGAGGGTCGACGGATCGAAATCGTCGCCCAGCTCGTTTTCGCGAACGGCCGAACGGTGCATGCGCGGGGCTTTGCCCAGCAGCACTTCGAGCGGCATGTCCACCGGGCTGTTGCCGAAGTGGCTGTCGGTCACGGTCAGTTGCGGTTCGGCAGTGGCTTCGCCGACCACGGCAAACGGGCAACGCTCACGTTCGCAGATCGCCTGGAAGCGTTCGAAGTCCGCAGGCCCAACCGCCAGAACGTAGCGTTCCTGGGATTCGTTACTCCAGATTTCGTGCGGGGCCATGCCCGGCTCGTCGTTTGGAATGTTGCGCAGTTCGAAGCGACCGCCACGGTTGCCGTCGTTGACCAGTTCCGGGAAGGCGTTGGACAGACCGCCCGCGCCGACGTCGTGGATGAAGCTGATCGGGTTTTTATCACCCAACTGCCAGCAACGGTCGATGACTTCCTGGCAGCGACGTTCCATTTCCGGGTTTTCGCGCTGTACGGATGCGAAGTCCAGATCGGCCGAACTGGTGCCGGTGGCCATGGAAGAGGCAGCACCGCCGCCCAGGCCGATGAGCATTGCCGGGCCGCCGAGCACGATCAGCTTGGAGCCAACGGTGATCTCGCCTTTCTGTACGTGTTCGGCACGGATATTACCCATGCCGCCAGCCAGCATGATCGGCTTGTGGTAACCGCGAACTTCGTCGCCACGCGGGGTGGTGATCGATTGTTCGAAGGTACGGAAATAGCCGGTCAGGGCCGGACGACCGAATTCGTTGTTGAACGCGGCGCCCCCCAGTGGACCTTCGATCATGATGTCCAGCGCGGTCACGATGCGCTCAGGTTTGCCGTATGGCACTTCCCACGGCTGTTCGAAGCCCGGGATTTGCAGGTTGGACACGGTGAAACCGGTAAGGCCAGCCTTTGGCTTGGCGCCGCGACCGGTTGCACCTTCGTCGCGAATCTCACCGCCGCTACCGGTGGACGCGCCCGGGAACGGGGCAATCGCGGTCGGGTGGTTGTGAGTTTCGACTTTCATCAGGATGTGCACCGGTTCCTGCACCGCGCCGTACTGACGGGTTTCAGGGTCCGGGAAGAAACGGCCGGCGACGGAGCCGACGATTACCGAGGCGTTGTCCTTATAAGCCGACAGAACACCGTCGCTGTGCATCTGATAGGTGTTCTTGATCATGCCGAACAGGCTTTTTTCCTGGCTCTGACCGTCGATGTCCCAACTGGCGTTGAAGATCTTGTGGCGGCAGTGCTCGGAGTTCGCCTGGGCAAACATCATCAATTCGATGTCATGCGGGTTGCGCTTCAAGCCGACGAAGGCTGCGACCAGATAGTCGATCTCGTCTTCGGCCAGGGCCAGGCCCAGCTCGGTGTTGGCTTTTTCCAGCGCGGCGCGGCCGCCACCCAACACGTCGATCGCGGTCAGGGGCTTGGGTTCGGCGTGGCTGAACAGGCCGGCGGCTTGTTCAAGGTTGTCCAGCACGATCTGGGTCATGCGGTCGTGCAGACCGTCAGCAATCAGCTGCGCTTCAGCGTCGCTGAACTGGCCGGCGACGTAGAACGCGATGCCGCGCTCCAGGCGCTGGATTTTCGTCAGGCCGCAGTTGCGAGCGATGTCGCTGGCTTTACTGGACCATGGCGAGATGGTGCCGAAACGTGGCAACACCAGAAACAGGCGACCGGTGGGCTCTTGTACTGGAACGCTTGGGCCGTACTTCAGAAGGCGCGCGAGCACCTGCTGTTCGTCGCCGGTCAGGACGCCGGTAACTTCGGCGAAGTGAGCGAATTCAGCATACAAGCCGCTGACAGCCGGAACCTTCTGGCTCAGTTGCTCAAGGTGGGTGCTCTGGCGAAAGGCAGAAAGGGCAGGAGCGCCGCGCAGGATCAACATCTTCGGGACAGCCTCGGGAAGGGGTGTGCTTTGAGGCCGTGCATTCTAGCCTAAACCGCCCGCGACATCACCCGAAACGGTACGCACGGCTGCACCCGAACGTCGGGCCGGGTATTCGGGCCCTGAACAGGCGCGCGCCGAGGGTTATTTTTTCTGTCACAAAATGCTGTCCGGGCCCATTCCTGCGGGCTCCAAGCGGGTTTCAGACTCTCTAGCAGACAAGCCCTTCGCTGTCGAGATATGGCGCTCGTGGTCCTTTGCGTATACTGCGCAGATGTTTTCCCCAACGGCTTTGCGTCCGCGGTACGCCAAATGGCTGATCGCAACCGGACTCTTCCTGGTGCTCGGTGGCTGTGTTGATAAACCCAACACGCTGGAGCGCGTAAAGGAGGATGGCGTGCTGCGGGTGGTTACCCGTAACAGTCCCGCCACCTACTTTCAGGATCGCAACGGTGAAACCGGCTTCGAATACGAGCTGGTGAAGCGCTTCGCCGACGATCTGGGGGTCGAGCTCAAGATCGAAACCGCCGACAACCTCGACGACCTGTTCAATCAGGTGGGTAAGCCCAATGGCCCGGTGCTGGCTGCTGCCGGCCTGGTCAGCAGCGAAGAACGAAAAAAACAGGTGCGATTTTCCCACTCCTACCTCGAAGTCACCCCACAAATCATCTACCGCAACGGCCAGTCACGGCCGACCGACGCAGGCGACCTGGTCGGCAAGAAGATCATGGTGCTCAAGGGCAGCACCCACGCCGAGCAATTGGCAGCGCTGAAAAAGAAATATCCCGGCATTGAATACGAAGAGTCCGACGCGGTTGAAGTCGTCGACTTGCTGCGCATGGTCGACGAAGCCCAGATCGATCTGACCCTGGTCGATTCCAACGAAGTCGCGATGAACCAGGTGTACTTCCCCAACGTGCGGGTCGCCTTCGATCTCGGTGACGCCAGCAATCAGAGCTGGGCCGTGGCCGCCGGCGAAGACAACAGCCTGCTCAACGAGATCAACGATTACCTCGACAAAGTGAAGAAAAACGGCACCCTGCAACGCCTCAAGGATCGCTATTACGGGCACGTCGATGTACTCGGTTACATGGGCGCCTACACCTTCGCCCAGCATCTGCAGCAGCGGCTGCCCAAATACGAACAGCATTTCAAGACGTACGCCAAGAAAGAGAAAGTCGACTGGCGCCTGCTGGCGGCGATCGGTTATCAGGAATCGCTGTGGCAAGCGGCGGTCACGTCCAAGACCGGCGTGCGCGGATTGATGATGCTGACCCAGAACACGGCGCAAGCCATGGGCGTGTCCAATCGACTCGATCCCAAGCAGAGCATCATGGGTGGGGCAAAGTACCTGGCCTATATGAAAGAGCAACTGGATGAGTCGATCCAGGAGCCGGATCGTACGTGGTTCGCGCTCGCAGCCTACAACGTTGGCAGCGGTCACCTGGATGACGCGCGCAAACTGGCGGCCAAGGAAGGGTTGAACCCGGACAAGTGGCTGGACGTGAAGAAAATCCTGCCACGACTGTCCGAGAAGAAGTGGTTCAGCAAAACCCGTTACGGCTACGCCCGGGGTGGCGAGCCGGTGCACTTCGTGGCGAACATCCGTCGTTACTACGACATCCTGACGTGGGTCACGCAGCCGCAGCTGGAAGGCAATCAGGTCGCCGAAGGCAACCTGCATGTGCCGGGGGTCGACAAGACCAAGCCGAGCCAGGAAACCCCGCCGCTTTAAATCGTTGTCGTCTCCAAAGACGCCTTCGCGGGCAAGCCTCGCTCCTACAGGTTTGTGTCAAACACACAATTGCGATCGACACGAAACTGTAGGAGCGAGGCTTGCCCGCGAAGGCAGCGCCGCCGATCTCAACCCTTCAGTGCAGCAGCCAGAATCAGCGCCTTCATCTCGGAAACAGCCGACTTGAACCCGACAAACAACGCGTGGGCCACCAGCGCATGGCCGATGTTCAGTTCATTGATGCCCTTGATCGCCGCAACAGCCTCGACGTTGTGATAGTGCAGACCGTGGCCGGCGTTGACGATCAACCCCTGGGCCAGACCAAATGCCACGCCATCGGCCACGCGCTTGAGCTCTTCAGCGACTTCGGCTGGTGTCTCGGCATCCGCATAACGCCCGGTGTGCAATTCGATGGCTGGCGCACCAACACGGCGTGATGCTTCGATCTGCCGCTCGTCAGCGTCGATGAACAGCGATACTTCACAGCCAATCTTCGCCAGACGATCCACCGCAGCCTTGATCCGCGCCTCCTGCCCTGCCACGTCCAGACCGCCTTCAGTGGTCAGCTCCTGACGGGTTTCCGGGACCAGGCAAATGTGCGCCGGGCGGATGCGTTCGGCGAACGCCATCATTTCTTCGGTGACGCCCATTTCGAAATTCATGCGGGTTTGCAGCACATCCTTGAGCAGCAACACGTCGCGTTCCTGAATATGCCGACGGTCTTCGCGCAAGTGCACGGTGATGCCGTCAGCGCCCGCCTCTTCCGCGTCCAGCGCTGCCTTGACCGGATCCGGGTAGCGAGTACCCCGGGCCTGACGCAGGGTGGCAACGTGGTCGATGTTCACGCCAAGAAGAATGCGATTGCTGGTGGTCACGGAAGCGCTCCTGAAATAGGGGAAAGTTCGGTGCACAGCATACACGGGGAGCCTGGGTCTGTTGACGCAAGGCTTGCGAAACTATGGCTTGCGAAACAACTCGCGACTGACTAGCGGACGACCGCCCAAATGAACGGCCAGCGCCTGACGCATCAAGCGCTTGGCAGCGGACAGCGCTCCGGGCGCGGACCAGTCGGCATCGGCCATGGCCAGCAATTCAGTGCCGTTGAACAGACCCGGTTGCAGCAGATAGACCCGTTCCAGGCCTGCATCCACTTGTAAGCGGTAGAGGCCATCCGGCGCGATGGGGTCGCCATGGATATCAGTGTTCAAGGCGAAACCGTAACCGAGGTCATCGAGCAAACGCCATTCGAAGGAGCGCAGCAATGGCTCCAATGGACGGCCTTCGGCCAGGGCGAGCAAGGTCGCGGCGTAGTGATCGAAGACTGCGGGATGGGGGTCTTCGGCGGGCAGCAGACGGATCAGCAACTCGTTGAGGTAGAGACCGCTGAACAGCGCCTCGCCGTTGAGCCAGGTGGAAACACCGGCGCTTTCCATGCGACCGACGTTTTTCAATTCACCCCGCCCACGGAATTCGACTTCCAGCGGCACAAACGGCCGCGCCAGGGTTCCAGCCTTGCCCCGCGCGCTGCGCAACACCGCCCGTAGCCGACCTTGCGGCGTAAGGAAATCCACCAGCGCACTGCTTTCGCGGTAGGCACGGGAGTGGAGGACGTACGCGGGTTGGCCGATGGGGGCTTGAGACATGGAAGTCAGGGTTCTCAATGACGGAGCGCAGTTTTAAAAACAACCCAAAACCAATGTGGGAGCGGGCTTGCTCGCGAAAGCGGTGTAACAGTCAACATCAATGCTGAATGTTACATCCTCTTCGCGAGCAAGCCCGCTCCCACAGTAGATCTATGTGCTGCCAAACGGTTTACAGGTCGCCGTAACCCAGCGAACGCAACGCACGTTCGTCATCGGACCAGCCACCCTTAACCTTGACCCACAGGTTAAGCATGATCTTGGAGTCGAACAGCAACTCCATGTCCTTGCGCGCCTCGGTGCCGATGCGCTTGATGCGCTCGCCCTTGTCGCCAATGATGATTTTTTTCTGGCCGTCACGTTCGACGAGGATCAACGCATGGATGTGCAGGGTTTTGCCCTGCTGCTTGAACTCTTCGATTTCCACGGTGATCTGGTACGGCAGCTCGGCGCCCAACTGGCGCATGATTTTCTCGCGCACCAGTTCGGCGGCAAGGAAGCGGCTGCTGCGGTCAGTGATCTGATCTTCCGGGAAGAAGTGATCGTTTTCCGGCAGGTGCTCGGCGATCACTCGTTCCAGCGCGTCCAGGTTGTGCCCGTGCTGGGCCGAGATCGGCATGATCTGCGCGTTCGGCAGCTGTTCCTGCAACCAGCTCAGGTGCGGCATCAGCTCGGATTTGTCTTCGATACGGTCGGTCTTGTTCAGCGCCACGATCAGCGGGCCGGTCACGTATTGAACGCGCTCGAGGACCATCTGGTCTTCGTCGGTCCACTTGGTGCGGTCAACCACGAAGATCACCACGTCGACGTCTTTCAACGCCGCCGAAGCGGTCTTGTTCATGTAGCGGTTCAGAGCCTTTTCGCCGCCCTTGTGCATGCCCGGGGTGTCGACGTAGATCGCCTGAACGGCGCCTTCGGTCTTGATGCCGAGCATGTTGTGACGGGTGGTCTGCGGCTTGCGCGAGGTAATCGCCAGCTTCTGACCCAGAATGTGGTTCAGCAGCGTGGACTTGCCCACGTTGGGACGGCCGACGATGGCAACATAGCCACAGCGAGTTGCGGTTGAATCAGTCATTGCCATTCTCCACACCCAGGGCAATCAGTGCTGCGGCGGCCGCTACCTGTTCGGCAATACGACGACTCACACCCTGACCTCGGCTTTTTTCATTCAGTAAGATGATTTCACATTCAACGAAGAACGTCCGGCAATGCGGCTCACCCTGGATATCCACCACTTCGTAACGCGGCAGCTCGCAACCACGGGACTGCAGGAATTCCTGCAGGCGGGTTTTCGGATCTTTGTTGGTATCGACCAGCGTCAGGCCTTCGAACTCTCCGGCCAGCCAGGCCAGCACGCGCTCGCGCGCCATGTCCATGCCGGCGTCCAGGTAGATCGCACCAATCAGCGCTTCGAGGGCATCGGCCAGAATCGATTCGCGACGGAAACCACCGCTTTTCAATTCGCCGGAACCCAGGCGCAGGTATTCGCCCAGATCGAAACCACGGGCCAGTACGGCCAGGGTTTCACCTTTCACCAAGCGGGCGCGCAAACGCGACAACTGGCCTTCGCGGGCCAGCGGGAAGCGATCGAACAGCGCCTCGCCAGCGACGAAGTTGAGGATGGCATCACCGAGGAACTCCAGGCGTTCATTGTTGCGCCCGGCAAAGCTGCGGTGAGTCAGGGCCAGGACCATCAGTTCCTGGTCTTTGAAGGTGTAGCCGAGCTGACGCTCTAGACGGCTTAAGGAGACGCTCACGGTTTACCCACGCTGAGTTCGTGGCTGGATTCCACCGCCATCGCCGTGGTGCGGCGCAGGCTTGGGACAATTAACGCTGTGTTCAAAAATAACGTCCTGAATATCATTGTTTTCATGCGTCCGGTGCCGATTATGCCGACTCCAGAAATGCATTCGGCGCTGTGTTCAACAGCGCCGTGTGTGATTACTTGATCAGGCCAACCCGCGAGAAATTCGGCAGGTGACTGAGTTTGGGTTCCGGCCAGCTCATCCAGACTGCGAAGGCCTTGCCGACGATATTCTTGTCGGGAACCATGCCCAGCAGATTCTTGGGAATACTCGGATCATCCCAGTAGCGACTGTCATTCGAGTTGTCGCGGTTGTCGCCCATCATGAAGTAGTGCCCGGCAGGCACGGTCCACGAACGATCCGGCGCTGCGCGGTAGCGGCTCATTTCCTTGCGGATAAGGTGCTCGGCAATGCCGAGTTTTTCCTTGTAGAGCTCGGCGCTGCCCAACGTGCCCGGCTCGGAGCCGACCAGTTGTTCGGCGATCGATTCACCGTTGACGAACAGACGCTTGTCTGCGGTATAGCGAATCTGGTCACCCGGCAGGCCAACCACACGCTTGATGTAATTGACGTTCGGGTCGCTCGGGTAGCGGAACACCATCACATCACCGCGCTGCGGATCACCGACTTCGATGACTTTCTTGTCGATCACCGGCAGGCGGATCCCGTAAGAAAATTTGTTCACCAGAATGAAGTCGCCGACGTCCAGGGTCGGTTTCATCGAGCCGGAAGGAATCTGGAACGGTTCCACCAGGAACGAACGCAGCACCAGTACGATGAACAACACCGGGAAGAACGACTTGCCGTATTCGACCAGCAGCGGCTCTTTGTTCAGTTTCTCGACCACCACCATGTCAGCCTGGCTGACGCTTCCTTGATAGGAGTTAATGGCAGCCCGGCGCCGTGGCGCCAGGAACAGCAGATCGAGCAACGCCAACAGGCCGCAGACGAACACGGCGATGACCAGCAACAGCGGGAAATTTAGTGACATAGGACCTAACTATCCAACCTGAGCACTGCAAGGAAGGCTTCTTGTGGAATCTCCACGTTACCGACCTGCTTCATGCGTTTCTTACCGGCCTTTTGCTTTTCCAGCAGCTTTTTCTTACGGCTGACGTCACCACCGTAGCATTTGGCCAATACGTTCTTTCTGAGCGCCTTGACGGTTGTCCGCGCCACAATCTGCCCGCCAATGGCGGCCTGGATTGCCACGTCGAACATCTGCCGCGGAATCAGTTCCTTCATCTTCTCGGTCAACTGGCGACCTTTGTAGTGCGCATTGTCACGGTGCACGATCAACGCCAGGGCGTCGACCTTGTCGCCGTTGATCAGCACGTCCAGTTTCACCAGACTAGCCGATTGGTAACGATCGAAATGGTAATCCAGCGAAGCATAGCCACGGCTGGTGGATTTCAGACGGTCGAAGAAGTCGAGGACCACTTCGTTCATCGGCAAATCGTAGGTCACTTGTACCTGGGTACCGAGGAACAGCATGTCGTGCTGCACGCCACGCTTTTCGATACACAGGGTAATGACGTTACCCAGGTGCTCTTGCGGCACAAGGATATTGGCCCGCACGATCGGCTCACGCATGTCTTCGATCGACGACAGGTCCGGGAGCTTGGACGGGTTATCGACATAGATCGTCTCGCCGGTCTTGAGCAGCAGCTCGAAGATTACCGTCGGCGCCGTGGTGATCAGGTCCAGGTTGTATTCGCGCTCCAGGCGCTCCTGGATGATTTCCATGTGCAGCATGCCGAGGAAGCCGCAACGGAAGCCGAAACCCAGTGCGTCTGAGCTTTCCGGTGTGTATTGCAGCGACGAATCGTTGAGGGTGAGCTTTTGCAGCGCCTCGCGGAAGTCTTCGAAGTCGTCGGAGCTGACCGGGAACAAACCGGCGTACACCTGTGGCTGAATGCGTTTGAAGCCTGGCAGCACATCGACGTCCGGCGTCGAGCTCAAGGTCAGGGTATCGCCCACTGGCGCACCGTGAATGTCCTTGATGCTGGCGATGATGAAGCCCACTTCACCGGCCTTCAGGTCGACGGTAGGGGTGTGTTTCGGATTGAATACACCGACGCTGTCCACCAGGTGGATCTTGCCGGTGGACTTGACGAGGATCTTGTCGCCCTTCTTCACACGACCGTGACGCACGCGTACCAGGGAAACAACGCCCAGGTAGTTGTCGAACCAGGAGTCGATGATCAACGCTTGCAGCGGATCTTCGTAGTTGCCGGTCGGCGCGGGAATGGTGTGAACCAGGCGTTCGAGCACTTCGTCGACGCCCAGGCCAGTCTTGGCACTGCACTCGACCGCATCGGTGGCATCGATGCCGATGATTTTTTCGATTTCTTCTTTGACGCGGTCCGGATCGGCCTGTGGCAGGTCGATCTTGTTCAGGACTGGCATGACTTCCAGGCCCTGCTCGATTGCCGTGTAGCAGTTGGCAACCGACTGCGCTTCAACGCCCTGACCGGCATCGACCACCAGCAACGCACCTTCACAGGCCGCCAGCGACCGGCTGACTTCGTAGGTGAAGTCGACGTGGCCGGGGGTGTCAATGAAGTTCAGCTGGTACTTGATGCCATCGCGGGCGGTGTAATAAAGGGTGACGCTGTGGGCCTTGATGGTGATCCCGCGTTCACGCTCCAGGTCCATGGAGTCCAGCACCTGGGCTTCCATTTCGCGCTCGGCAAGGCCGCCGCACATCTGGATGAAGCGATCGGCCAGCGTCG
>NZ_JBIVCD010000053.1:25391-31145 GCF_044746425.1 Pseudomonas sp. NPDC086112
GTCGACTTGCCATGGTCAATGTGGGCGATGATGGAGAAATTGCGGATATGACTCAAATCACTCACGGATCAACACTCAAAAAGGCTGCAGGCATAGCCCGCCGAAAAATAGCCGGGAATTGTACCTGATCCACGACGCAAGCGTCACGTTCGCAGGTCAGACGGCGCGTACAAAAACGCCCCGATCTTGCGACAGGGGCGTTTTGAGTGACAAGCCTTTCGGGAATAACCCGCGATCAACCGGCCCGGCGCAACAACCAGACCCCGGCCAGGGCGCAGACTCCGGCCGGCACCAGCACCGCAAACAGTGGCGAGAAACCGAATACCAGGCTCGAAGGGCCGAGCAAATCCTGGACGATGCGGAAGGTGAAGCCCACCAACACACCGGTAAAGACTCGCTGACCGAGGGTTACCGAACGCAGCGGGCCGAAGATGAAGGAAATCGCCATCAGCACCAATGCGGCGGTCACCAGCGGCTGCAACACCTTGACCCAAAACGCCAGCCAATAACGACCGTTGCTCAGGCCCTGGTCAGCCAGGTAGTGGATGTAACTCCACAGACCGGTGATCGACAGTGATTCAGGCGCCATCACCACAGTGCTCAGCAATTGCGGGCTCAGTGCTACCTCCCAACGCTCCACCGGAGTCGTCACCACTTCGGTGTTCTTCTCATGGAACAACGTGGTCGTGACGTCGCTCAGCTGCCAGTGATCCGTGTCGAATTCCGCGCGTTTGGCGAAGCTCGAAGACAGGATGTGGCGCTGATCATCGAAGCGATAACGGGTCACGCCGTACAGCAGCCCATTGGGTTGCACGGAGTTGACGTGAATGAACTCGTCACCCTGACGGTGCCACAGACCATGCTTGGCGCTTTGCGCATCGCCACTGCCCTGGGCCAGCGAGCGGTTGGCCTGAGCGGTGACTTCTGTTGCCGGCGCGACGTATTCACCGATCACCAGCCCCACCACCATCAAAAGCAGCATCGGCTTCATGACAGCCCAGACGATCCGCCCGAGCGACACGCCCGCAGCGCGCATGATGGTCAGTTCGCTGTGGCTGGCCAGGCTGCCGAGGCCGATCAGGCAACCGATCAGCGCCGCCATCGGTAGCATGTCGTACAGACGGCGCGGCGCGGTCAGCAGCACATAGCTCAGGACATCCATCAGGGTGTAGGTATCACTGACCTCACTCATCTCATCGATGAAGGCAAACAGCGTGGCCAGGCCGAGGATGATCCCCAGTACTGCCAGGATCGCGACGAACACGCTGCTACCGATGTAGCGATCGAGCTTATCCACGGGCCACCTCCAGCGCACTGCGGCGACTCGCCATCTTCAAGCGCAACGGCTCCCAGTACAGCAAGCCCAGGCCGATGGCCAGGAAGATCGCATGCACCCACCACAAGCCCAACGCCGCCGGAATCTTGCCCTTTTCGAGGGCGCCGCGAGCGGCAATCAGGATGGTCAGGTAAGCCATATAAAGAAGAATCGCCGGCAGCAGCTTGAGGAAACGGCCCTGGCGCGGGTTGACCCGCGACAACGGCACCGCCATCAGGGTCACGATGAAGACCAGCAACGGCAGGGACAGACGCCATTGCAGTTCGGTGCGCGAGCGGATGTCATCATTGCCCAGCAGGGAGCGGGTGGTCATCGCGTCGCGATCGGTGACTTCGTCGCTGACGTCCGGCTTGGGCAGCAATACGCCATACTCGTCGTATTTGATGGCGCGGTAATCGGCCTGACCCGGATTGCCATCATAGCGATAGCCGTTGTCGAGAATCAGATACCGATTGCCGTCGGGGCGAATTTCCTGACGGCCCTTCTCGGCCACCAATACGGAAATCCCGCGGTCCTTTTTGTCGGAATTTACATTCTTTTGCGAAATGAACACGCCGCCCAGATTGATGCGGTCATCCGACAATTGTTCGGTATAGGTCACCCGGGTACCGTCGCGTAAAGCCTGGAAACGGCCTGGCTCAAGGGTATCGAATTCAGTCAGTGCGTCCTGTTTGTTCAGCAGCAACTGGAACTGGTTGGCACCCTGTGGCGCCAGGCTCAGGCTCAGCCATGCCACCACCAGCGCAACCAGCGTGGCCGGAAACAGGGTGATGCGAAACAGTCGCTGCTGGCTCATGCCGGTGGCCGACAGCACGGTCATTTCGCTGTCGAGGTACAGACGACCGTAGGCCAGTAAAATCCCGAGAAACAGCCCCAAAGGCAGGATCAACTGCAGGAAACCCGGCAGACGGAAACCCATGATCAGGAACAGCGAACCCGGATCCAGAAGGCCAGAAGCCGCCTGGGCGAGGTATTTGATGAAGCGTCCGCTCATGATGATGACCAGCAGCACGGCGCTGACGGCGCTCAAGGTCAACAGGACTTCGCGGGATAGATAACGGAAGACAATCAAACCAGACACTCCAGGGTTGTCAGGCTAAGCGGCCAAACAAACAAACGTATCGGTCGGCCCGCAGGGCAGAGCCGCCGAAAAAGATGGCGCATTATCCTGTGATTGGGTGCGCCTGTCACTGCGCACGCTCAAGCAGACGCCTGAACCAACGAAGTTCGCACGCCCGAGGGTTGTCAGGCGCCGGTAGCGAGGTTCAAACTGCGGCCTTTGTCGCTGGGCACTGCTACCTGCGTCTTTCTACTTATAAGCAAGCTTCTGCGCGTCGCGCACTTTGACCATTAATTCAGGGACCCAGACATGGAACTGGTTGTAAAAAGCGTTAGCCCGGAAACGTTGAAGACCGCCACGCTGGTGGTCGCCGTCGGCGAAGGCCGCAAACTCGGCGCCGTTGCCAAACAACTCGACGAGCTGAGCGGTGGCACTATCAGTGCCGTGCTCAAGCGCGGCGACCTGGCCGGCAAAGTCGGCCAGAGCCTGTTGCTGCACAGCCTGCCTAACCTCAAGGCTGAGCGCGTGTTGCTGGTGGGCGTGGGCAAGGATGAAGAGCTGGGTGATCGCCCGTTCCGCAAAATCATCGCCGGCATCCTCAACACCCTCAAAGGCCTGGGCGGCAGCGATGCAGTGCTGGCCCTGGACGAAGTCGTGGTCAAAGGCCGCGACAGCTATGGCAAGAACCGCCTGCTGGCCGAGACCCTGGTAGATGGCGAGTACACCTTCGACCAGTTCAAGAGCCAGAAAGCCGACCCGCTTGCCCTGAAGAAAGTCACCCTGGTGACCATCAAGGCCGCACAGGCTGAAGTCGAACGCGCCGTGGCCCATGCCACCGCGATCGCCAATGGCATGGCCTTCACCCGTAACCTGGGCAACCTGCCGCCAAACATCTGCCACCCGACGTTCCTGGGCGAGCAAGCCAAGAACCTGGGCAAAGAATTCAAGAGCCTGAAAGTCGAAGTCCTCGATGAGAAGAAAATCAAGGACCTGGGCATGGGCTCGTTCTACGCCGTCGGCCAGGGCAGCGCCCAGCCGCCGCGCCTGATCGTCATGCAATACAACGGCGGCAAGAAATCCGAGAAGCCGTACGCACTGGTCGGTAAAGGCATCACCTTCGACACCGGCGGCATCAGCCTCAAGCCGGGCGCGGGCATGGATGAAATGAAGTACGACATGGGCGGCGCCGCCAGCGTGTTCGGTACCTTGCGTGCCGTGCTTGAGCTCAAACTGCCGATCAACCTGGTGTGCATCCTGGCTTGCGCCGAGAACATGCCGAGCGGCAACGCTTCGCGTCCGGGCGACATCGTCACCACCATGAGCGGCCAGACCGTGGAAATCCTCAACACCGACGCCGAAGGCCGTCTGGTGCTGTGCGATGCCCTGACCTATTCCGAACGCTTCAAGCCGCAAGCGGTGATCGACATCGCCACCCTGACCGGCGCGTGTGTCGTCGCACTGGGTTCCCACACCTCGGGCCTGCTGGGCAACAACGACGAGCTGATCGGTCAACTGCTGAGCGCCGGCCAATCCGCCGACGACCGCGCCTGGCAACTGCCGCTGTTCGATGAATATCAAGAGCAGCTGGACAGCCCGTTCGCCGACATCGCCAACATTGGCGGCCCGAAAGCCGGCACCATCACCGCTGCCTGCTTCCTGTCGCGCTTCACCAAGAACCTGAACTGGGCGCACCTGGACATCGCCGGCACGGCCTGGACCAGCGGCGGCAAGGACAAGGGCGCCACTGGCCGTCCGGTTCCCCTGCTGACCCAATACCTGCTGGACCGCGCCAAAGCCTGAAACCGATGACCCCGAGCGGTGCCACTGACCAGTGGCGCCGCCCGGGGCTCAGGAACCGCAATGACCAAAGTCGACTTCTATATCCTGCCCAGCGCCGATCCTTCGGCACGGCTCGATTTCGCCTGCAAGCTCACCGAAAAAGCCTGGCGCATGGGCCACCGCATTTACCTGCACTGCAGCGATGCCGCCCAGCGTGATGACCTCGATGCGCGTTTGTGGGCCTTCAAGGGCGAAAGCTTCGTGCCTCACGGTCCCGCCGAAAGCGAGCCGGAGGGTTTGATTGTCCTGGGCCTTGGCGATGACTGCGGTCAGCATCAGGATCTGCTGGTCAATCTCGACCTGAAAGTCCCGGTATTTGCCAAACAGTTCGCCCGCGTGGCGGAAGTGGTGGTGGAAGATCCGACGATTCGTTCGGCTGCGCGGGAGAGTTTCCGTTTCTACCGCGAACAGGGCTATCCTCTGCAAGATCACCGTTTACAGCGACTCTGAGCATTCCGATGGACACTCCAAAACCGCAGCAAAATTCCGCGCATCTGCTGGATGACCTCGAGTCGATCCGCCAACTGCTCGGCGATGACAACCTGCAACCGCCCTTGCTGACCGACACGGTCATTGAAGGTGATCAGGAACAGATCCCCATGCTGTTCGACACTGTCGGCAATGCGCCGCAACCCGTCGAAACGACACCGCCACCCGCCCCAGCCGCGCAACCGTCGCCTGCCGCGAGCAAGGGCCCCGACGCCCTGCTGCACCTGGACAGCGAACTGCGCGCCGCCGCGCTGCTGATCATGCAAGACGTGATCGACGACTTCGCCCCGCACATCGAAACCGAAATCAAACGTCGGCTGGATGCGCGGATGGAGCGGTTGTTGAGTCAGTACGAATAAACACCACCATTCTAATGTGGGAGCGGGCTTGCTCGCGAAGAGGCAGTAACATTCAACATTAGTGTTGGATGACAGGCCGTCTTCGCGAGCAAGCCCGCTCCCACATTGTTTTTGTGCAATGGCTGATGGTCAGCTCATCCCGCGATCAACTCGCCCTACGCCCCACGCCCCGCTATACTTGCCGGCTTTTCCTGATTAAATGCCAATAGGGTCCCGCCGCGCATGGATAAGACCTACCAGCCGCACGCCATTGAAACTTCCTGGTACAACACCTGGGAGTCTGAGAATTACTTCGCCCCGCAAGGCGCGGGCGAGTCCTACACCATCATGATCCCTCCGCCGAACGTCTCCGGCAGCCTGCACTTGGGTCACGGATTCAACAACGCGATAATGTACGCCCTGATCCGTTTCCGCCGCATGCAGGGTCGCAACACCCTGTGGCAGCCGGGTACCGACCACGCCGGTATCGCCACGCAAATGCTGGTGGAGCGTCAACTCGAAGCCCAAGGCCAGAATCGCCATGATCTGGGCCGCGAAAAATTCCTCGAGAAAGTCTGGGAGTGGAAGGATCAGTCCGGCGGCAACATCAGCCGTCAGATCCGCCGCCTCGGCTCGTCCGTGGACTGGAGCCGTGAGCGCTTCACCATGGATGACGGCCTCTCGGAAGCGGT
>NZ_JBIVCD010000054.1:0-459 GCF_044746425.1 Pseudomonas sp. NPDC086112
CCCATCACTCAGGAATCGTACCAGGTTGCGCAGTTTTACCTGGTAATCCCCTTCCTCCGTCCCTGGACGAAACTTGATTTCTTTAACCTGAATCTGCTTCTGGTTTTTCTTGGCCGCGGCAATCTGCTTCTTCTTCTCGAAGATCGATTTGCCGTAGTCCATCAGTTTGCAAACAGGGGGTACTGCATCGGCGGAAATTTCCACCAAATCCAGTTTGGCCTCTTCAGCCTTAAGAAGCGCGTCTTCAATTGACACAATCCCAAGCTGTTCACCTTCAGCTCCAATTAACCGAACCTCGCGTGCCGAGATATTCTCGTTGATCGGGGCTTTCGGTGCAGCTCGTTTATCTTGTCTCATTTCACGCTTAATAATAATTACTCCGAATCTGTTGTTCGTAGGAGGGTATTGTATTGATAGAGTTTTTCTGCTATTTTTGATATGGGTTTTGTGCGTATGTTT
>NZ_JBIVCD010000054.1:469-27101 GCF_044746425.1 Pseudomonas sp. NPDC086112
CAAGAGATAGGGAACCTTGAGCAAAGTATGCTCGCGGATTTTAAAGCCGATCTTTTCATTTCTCAAGTCAGACTTGGCACGAAATCCGCTTTCATTGAGGGTTTTTTCAACCTCAGCGGCAAAATCAGCCTGTTTATCAGTGATATTCATGATCACTGCCTGGGTCGGAGCCAGCCACGCGGGGAATGCACCCTCGTAGTGCTCGATCAGGATTCCGACGAAACGTTCGAAGGAGCCCAGGATCGCCCGGTGCAACATAACCGGGTGCTTGCGACTGTTGTCTTCAGAGACGTATTCGGCTCCCAGACGGACAGGCAGGTTAAAATCGAGCTGAAGGGTACCACATTGCCAGACGCGGCCGAGGCAATCTTTCAGCGAGAACTCGATCTTCGGACCGTAGAACGCACCCTCGCCCGGCTGCAGATCGTATGGCAAGCCAGCGCTATCAAGGGCTGCAGCCAGTGCAGCTTCGGCGCGATCCCACAACTCGTCGGAACCGACGCGTTTTTCCGGACGAGTGGACAGCTTCATCTCGACGTCTTTGAAGCCGAAGTCGGCATAGACGTCCATGGTCAGCTTGATGAACGCAGCGGATTCGGCCTGCATCTGCTCTTCAGTACAGAAGATGTGAGCATCGTCCTGAGTGAAGGCGCGAACGCGCATGATGCCGTGCAGTGCACCCGACGGCTCGTTACGGTGGCAGGCACCGAACTCGGCCAGACGCATCGGCAGTTCGCGGTAGCTTTTCAGGCCCTGATTGAACACCTGCACGTGGCACGGGCAGTTCATCGGCTTGATGGCGTAGTCGCGGTTTTCCGACTGAGTGGTAAACATGTTGTCGGCGTAGTTGGCCCAGTGCCCGGATTTCTCCCACAGGCTGCGGTCAACGACTTGTGGAGTTTTAATTTCCAGATAGCCGTTGTCGCGCTGAACCTTGCGCATGTACTGCTCGAGCACCTGGTACAGAGTCCAGCCGTTCGGGTGCCAGAACACCATGCCCGGCGACTCTTCCTGGGTGTGAAACAGGCCCAGACGCTTGCCGATCTTGCGGTGATCGCGCTTTTCAGCTTCTTCGATGCGCTGGATGTAAGCCGCCAACTGCTTCTTGTCCGCCCATGCGGTGCCGTAAACGCGCTGCAATTGCTCGTTCTTGGCATCGCCACGCCAGTAGGCGCCGGACAGTTTGGTCAGCTTGAAGGATTTCAGGAAGCGCGTGTTCGGCACGTGCGGACCGCGGCACATGTCGACGTATTCTTCGTGATAGTACAGGCCCATGGCCTGCTCGTTCGGCATGTCTTCGACCAGACGCAGCTTGTAGTCTTCGCCGCGGGCCTTGAACACTTCGATCACTTCGGCGCGCGGAGTGACTTTTTTGATCACGTCGTAATCTTTTTCGATCAGCTGCTGCATACGCTGTTCGATAGCAGCCAAGTCGTCCGGAGTGAAAGGACGCTCGAAGGCGATGTCGTAATAGAAGCCTTCGTCGATGACCGGACCGATGACCATCTTCGCAGTCGGGTACAGCTGCTTGACCGCATGACCCACCAGGTGGGCGCAAGAGTGGCGAATGATCTCCAGCCCCTCTTCATCCTTTGGCGTAATGATTTGCAGCGAGGAATCGCTATCGATGATGTCGCTGGCGTCGACCAGCTTGCCATTGACTTTGCCGGCCACGGTGGCCTTGGCCAGACCGGCACCAATGGATGCGGCGACCTCGGCTACGGAAACCGGGTGATCGAATGAACGTTGACTGCCGTCGGGAAGAGTAATAGTTGGCATGGCGACTCCTCTCCGAGTGGAGACCCAAAACAAAGGTCACGAGGGTTGGGATGAGCCAGTACAAGATCCGATCCAGGCCATTCAATGACGAACGCCTGCCTTACAGCGGCAGGAGCCTTGCGGCCAACCGGAAAACCGAACCAGAGTGACTGGGATTCAAATCAGGGTTATTCGAGTCGCTGCCGCTGCCGGGACTGAAGGTCATCCGGAGCTTGCAAACGCCCGAGCGAGGCATGCTAGCACAGATGAACGGTCGTCGCGGTGGCAAGGTTTTCTGCTGGGGCAAATCACGCATTTTTATGCCAGAGTGCTGAACTTGAACCTCGCTTTACCCCTCAGATAACAAGACATTGACCCAAAAGGAGCATCCCAGCATGCGTCTGAATCGTTTATTCGCCATCGTCGCACCCGTCGTCCTGTTGCTGCCGCTGGCTGCCCATGCCGATTGGCCAAAGGGCGAGCGCGAGAAATACATGGCTCAGTGCACTCAGGCGGCCACTCCGCAGATCGGCGCTGCGGCAGCCAAGTCACACTGCGCATGTGGTGCCGACGCTATCAAATCGTACCCGGCCAGCGACATTCAGGCTCTGATGGACAATAAGGCCAGCCCGGATTTGCAACAAAAGGCGCTGGGTCAGATAGCCAAATGCAAGGCCAATGCACCGGCGAAAAAGTGAGAAAAAAAACCTTTTGACTCGGCCCAACGCTGATAAAAAAGGATGAATTTCAGCTTTTCCGTACGATTTACGAAGGTTTTTCAGCTTTTTTTAATGTCTTTACTTTCGGCTGAAAGCCTTTTAAACCGGGGCTTTCAGCCACGCAAAGCAACAAAGAAAACACGACTGTAGGGCAAACAGCACCGCCGGGGGGCTCCCAAAGCGAACATTTCGACTATGATACTCCGGTGTGCCCAGTTGGCCTGAGCAGCACAGTACTACTGAAAATATATGTTTCTTGGAGATACACCATGTCTAATCGCCAAACCGGCACCGTTAAATGGTTCAACGAGGAAAAAGGCTTCGGCTTCATCACTCCTCAAGGTGGCGGTGACGACCTGTTCGTACACTTCAAAGCTATCGAAAGCGACGGTTTCAAAAGCCTGAAAGAAGGCCAGACCGTTTCCTTCGTGGCTGAGAAAGGCCAAAAGGGTATGCAAGCTGCACAAGTCCGCCCAGAGTAATTTTCTGGCGCACTAAAAAAACCCCGTCCATGTGACGGGGTTTTTTATGGTCGAAACAAAAGCCTGAAGCAATCAGCCGCAATTGACGCGGGTGACCACCAGGTTGTTGTCGGTGTTCAGGTTCAGGCGATCGGAGCGGTATTCCAGGGTCACCATGTCATCAGGCTTGAGGAACCGAGCATTCTGCGCGCCTGAGCGGGTACGTGCCTGCTCCAGCAATTGGGGCGAAGCCTTTTTGCCAATGGTGAATTCGGCAGCTTTTGCTTCACAACGGCTGTGGCCGGTATCGGTCGCCACGGGGTCCTTTGCCGACTCGGTAGACGTACTGCTGCAACCGGCCAGCAGAGTGGCGGCCAACAAAGTACCCAATGACGCGAGCTTCCAAGGCATGAAGCCTCCTTTTTTCAATAGTTAAGCTGAGATCGTGCGACCGCCATTTCGGCGTTTGGTTTCAAGATGAGTACCATCGCCCCGCCCTCGATCCGGACAGCGACGAGTTTGCCTGAGCATCACCCTGCCGTTCATCATTCAATCGTGACTGAATATGAACGGCGATCAATAGACGTCGATGTAGTCGAAAGGCGGTTTCGGCCAGTTCTCCTTGAGCGCATTGAAAATCTGCATCACCCAGACCTCGTCGCTGGCCGCGACCAATCCGACATAACCGGAACCCTTGGCCCAGGTTTCCAGGCGAAACAGCAACCCGTCGATGTCCGTACCGCCCACAATACCCGAGGAAATGTAGGCGATACCGCCCTTGGTGACCCGCAACTGAGTGTGTTCATCGTCGCTGGCAGAGGCCAGCAACTGACGCACCGCTTCGAGGGTCAAGCCGTCGGGAGTGTTCAAATCGATCTGCACAGCACGGTCCTTGAAAATTCGTAAAAGACCAAGTGTCGCATAGCCCTCCCCTCATGCCTAAGTCGGAGTGCCAAACGCCGCGCAAAATGGTTAACTCGACACTCAGCCTTTCCGACTTCACGAGCGCCATCATGACCACCGTAAGCATCGACGCCGACATCAAAGCCAAGTGGCCACAAGGCCACAGCTCTTACAGCCCGGGTAGCCCGGAAGAGCTGGCAATCATTGGTATCGATTTGCTGGTCAAGGAACTGGGAACACAAGCCGCACAGACATTCATCGCCCAGATATTCGAGAAATACCCCGTCGATTATATGGGCCTGACAGATGGCAAGTGAATGTAAAACCCCGCAGGCTGACACCTGCGGGCCTATGACTTACTTCAAACGAGACAGACGCTGGGTCAACAGGTCGAAGAAGCCCTGGGCGTCGCCGCTTTCAACCCAGAAGGCATTTTTCGGTGCCTTCAGCCCGTCATACCAGTCGACAATGGTCTGGCCGAAGGTCGGCCCTTCGCGGCTATCAACCACGACGTTGACCGAACGCCCCGTGAACAGCTCTGGCTTGAGCAGGTAAGCGATGACCGTGGCGTCATGCACCGGGCCACCCGGAATGCCGTAATGCTCCATGTCGCCTTTGACGTATTCGTTGAGAATATTGCCTACCAGTTTGCTGGCATTGTTGTTCAGAGCGGCGATTTGCTTCAGGCGCGCGTCACTGGTCAGGATCTTGTGGGTCACGTCCAGCGGCAGGTAGGTCAGCTTGACGCCACTTTTGAGCACCACTTCCGCAGCCTGAGGGTCGGCGAACAGGTTGAATTCGGCCACCGGGGTAATGTTACCGCCATTGAAATGCGCACCACCCATGATCACCACTTCCTTGATGCCCTGAACGATTTCAGGCTCCTGGATCAGCGCCAGCGCCAGGTTGGTCTGTGGACCGAGCATGGCGATGGTGATGCTGTGGGGTTTGGCGGTCTTCAGGGTATCGATCAGATAATTGACCGCATTGCCTTCGGCCAGGCCTTTCTTCGGTTCGTGCACCGTAACACCCGACAGGCCTTCCTTGCCGTGGATGTTCTCGGCATAAATCGGCGTGCGCATCATTGGTTTCGGCGCGCCCGCGTAAACAGGCACCTCCTCGCGCCCTGCCCACTCGCGGGCGAGACGCGCATTACGCGAAGTCTTGTCCAGACGCACGTTGCCCGCAACGGTGGTCAGCGCACGAATATTCAACTCCTCCGGCGATGCCAGGGCAAACAGCAAGGCGACCACATCATCGGCACCCGGATCGGTGTCGATGATCAGGTCGATCTTTTCCGCCGCTTGGGCGCTTGTTGCGGTAATCAGGGACAAAAGCAGCAGACTCCGAAGCAGATGGTGCAGTTTCTGAGCATAGCGTTGCATAGGGCACTCCTTGTGCGTGGGAAGAACGGAAAGTTAAAACGTTACTCCAGCCACCAAAACGATGTTGCAGTACGGCTGACATTCGCCTGTACGAATAATCGCCCGTGCTTGTCGGCTGAGTACTTTGAATTGGTCATGACTGAGCAGCTCGCGCCGCCCCAGTACACCGTCGGCATTCAGCTCATCCAGCGCGCTCAAGGCCGACGGCTTCTTATCCAGAATCTCATGGGCCAGCACATGGCTTTCGACCTGCATTTCGCTTAGCACTACCTTCAAGGTACTGACGAAGTCTGGAATACCGTGGGTCAAAGCCAGGTCGATCAATTCGACGCCGGGCGGAACCGGTAGGCCGGCATCGCCGATCACCACCGTGTCGCCATGGCCCAGGGAGGCGATCAGCCGCGACAGCGCGACGTTGAGCAAAGGAGTCTTTTTCATGGTGCTTTAAAGGCCTGTACATCGGACAAGGTGGGAATCGAAGGTTGCGCACCAGCCCGGGTGACCGACAGCGCTGCGGCGACCTGGCCGAAACGGATCGCATCGGCCTCGCTTTTGCCGGCCGCCAACGCCGCAGCGAAACCACCGACGAACGTGTCGCCGGCTGCGGTGGTATCGACCGCCTTCACTTTCGCTACCGGGAAATGCTCGAAGCGTTTGCCATCGGCGAACAGTGATCCTTGAGAACCCAGGGTGATGATCACTTTGCCGGCGCCCATGGCGATCAAGCGGGCCGCGGCGGTTTCGGCGGTGCTCAGGGAGTCCACCGGCAAACCGCTCAGGGCCGAGGCTTCGCTTTCGTTGGGGATCAGGTAATCGATGGCCGCATACCAATCCGCCGGCAGCGGGCGACTGGCCGGCGCCGGATTGAGAATCACGGTTTTACCCAGCTCACGACCGCGCTTCAGAGCATGGCCGACCGTAGCATCCGGTACTTCCAGCTGACAGATGATGACATCCGCCGCTTGTAACACCGCGTCGAAACGGTCGATCACTTCAGGCGTGAGCGCACCGTTGGCACCGGCAACAATCACGATCGCGTTCTGACTGTTGTCATCGACCACGATCAACGCTACGCCACTGGAATCTTCGACCGTGCTGACCGCCTGGCAATCGATCTGCTCGGCCAACAACGCCTCGCGCAGCGCTTCGCCATAGGCGTCGTTGCCGACACAACCGACCATCGACACTTGCGCCCCCAGCCGCGCCGCGGCCACGGCCTGGTTCGCGCCCTTGCCGCCGGAAACCGTAGCAAACGATTGGCCGATCAGCGTTTCACCACCACGGGGCAGCCGTGGCGCCCGGGTTACCAGGTCCATGTTCAGGCTGCCTATTACCACTACTTTTGCTGGCATACATCACTACTCGTCAATTCTGTTTCTGCGGTGCTTTTTATTTCAGCGGTATTGGGAGAATGTACTGGCCAGCGGCGCAGTCGATTCGCGCAGGACAATACTGGGCGTCACGATGCGCTGATCGGTTGCCAGATCCGGCGTGGCAATCCTGCGCAACAGCACTTCGGCCGCCATCTCGCCAAGCTGCAGGATCGATTGACCAACGGTGGTCAGCGCCGGATAGACGTAACGGCTCATCTGAATATCGTCGAAGCCGATCACCGACAACTCGGTGGGCACACGAATATTGCGCTCGGCGGCGGCGCGCAACACACCGATGCCAATCATGTCGTTACCGGCGAAGATCGCGCTGGGCGGGTTGTTTTCCAGCAGGATCGCGGCGGCGTTGTAACCGCCCGTGCTGGTGAAGTCGCTTTCCAGCATGCGCTCGCGCGGCACTTCGATGCCTGCCTCTTTCAAGGCGCGGCAATAACCGGCCAGACGCATCTGCGCCACGCTGGTACTCGCCGGCCCGCCAATCGTGGCGATGTCCCGATGCCCCAGATCCAGCAGATGCCGGGTCGCCAGGTAGGCACCGTATTCGTGATCGATTCGCACCAGATCGGCATCGAGACCTTCGAGCCCACGGTCGACGATTACCATCGGCGTACGCACGCCCGCCAGACCTTCGGCCAGACCGCTATCCCCCCCGGCTGAGGCAACGATCAGGCCGTCAATGCGTTTTTCCAGCAACACGCGAAGGTAGCTGCGTTGCTTGTCCGGGTTGTCGTCGGAGTTGCAGAGGATGACGCAATAGCCGTTGCGCTCGCAGTAATCCTCGATGCCACGGGCCAATTCAGCGAAGTACGGGTTGAGGCTGTTGGGCACCAACAGGCCGATGGTCGCGGTGGTTTTCGCTTTCAACGACCGGGCCACGGCACTGGGCACGTAGTCGAGACTTTTGATCGCCGCCTCGACCTTGATCCGCACTTCCTCACTGACCGGCCGCGTCTTGTTCACCACATGGGAAACCGTGGTGTAGGAAATGCCCGCGAGTGCCGCTACATCCTTGATTGTTGCCATGACTCAGGTCCGCCGGCTTGCGCGCTGACTGCGATAAGTATCAAGCACCACCGCCACCACGATCACCGCACCGGTGATGATGCGCTTGGTGGGTTCGGTCGCGCCGATCTGCGCCAGACCGGCCGCCAGTACCGAGATGATCAGGACGCCAAAGAATGTACTGATGACCGAACCGCGTCCGCCCATCAGGCTGGTGCCGCCGATCACGACCGCGGCGATCACCTGCAGCTCCAGACCGGAGCCGGCGTTCGGGTCCGCCGCCTCCAGGCGCGAAATCTGAAACAACGCAGCAATCCCGGCCAACAGCCCCATCAGGCTGAAGACCATGATTTTGTAGGGCTTCGGATTGATTCCCGCCAGGCGCACTGCTTCTTCGTTGGTGCCGATGCCGATCAGGTAACGACCGAACACCGTACGCGTCAGCACGGCCTGGGCGATGAAGATAATCAGCAAGGCGATGATGAATGACGGCGAGATGCCAAACGCGATCGGGTTGGACAGCCAGGCGAAGGCATCACCGATGTAGGCAGTGCGCGAACCAGTCATTTGATACGCCAGGCCTCGCGCCATCTCCAGCACGCCGAGGGACACGATGAACGATGGAATCCGCCAGGCCACGGTGATCGAGCCGGTAATTGTCCCGGCCAATGCCGCTACCGCCATGCCAAGCAAGGCCGCAGGCAAGACGCTCCAGCCCCAACCGAGAATCGCCACGCTGACCGCCGAGGCCGCGAGCGCCAGCACCGACCCCACCGACAAGTCGATACCGCCGATGATCAATACGAAGGTCATGCCGACCGCCAACACCATCAAATCGGGAATCTGGTTGGCCAGGGTGCTGAAGGTGTCGTAGGACAGGAAATGGCTGCTCAGGATCGAGAACAGCGCGACCATCGCCAGCAAGGCACCGGCCAGGCCCAGATAAGTGCCGAGGCCGTAAAAATTGCCACTACGTTTGCCGGCCAAAGATGCAGTATTCATGGAAGATCCCTAGGCGCTGCTTCGTTGAGCAGCGCATCACGTTTTTGGTAGCCGGCGAAAGCGGCGGCAAGCAAATCATCCTGGGTCCAGCTGTCACGCTCGAAGGTGTCAATCAGACGCCCTGCCGACAACACACCGATGCGATCGCAGATCAGCATCAGTTCGCGCAGGTCGCTGGACACCACTACCAGCGCCTTGCCCCGACGGGTCAACTCACCGAGTAATGCGTAGATATCGAACTTGGCGCCGACGTCGATGCCACGGGTCGGCTCGTCGAACAGCATCACCGTGCAGTCGCGTTCGAGCCAGCGGCCGATCACGACTTTCTGCTGATTGCCGCCGGACAATTCCGAGACCAATTGCGTCGGGCTGGAACTGCGAATGCGCATGGCGTTGATCTGACGCTGGGCCAGAGACATCTCGTCACCGTTGTTGACGAAGCCACCGCTGGAAATCACCGGCATATTGCCCAAGGCGATGTTGGCGCTGATCGATTGTGTCAGCAGCAGGCCTTCGCCTTTGCGGTCTTCGGTGATCAGCGCGATGCCGTGACCAACCGCGTCGGCCGGAGAACGAATACTCACCACCTGAGCCGACGCGCCCAGCGCGACGGTGCCGCTGTCGGCTGTATCGGCGCCGAAGATCAAGCGCAGCAACTCGGTGCGCCCTGCCCCGATCAATCCGGAAATCCCGAAAATCTCACCGGCGCGCACTTCGAAAGACACGTCGCAGACTTTGTCGGAACGGGTCAGCCCTTTGACCGTCAAGGCCGGCGCGCCGATCTTGCGCGGCCCCATGTCGATGTGCTCGCCCAATTCACGGCCGACCATCAGGGTGACCAGTTGCTCGCTGTTGTAATTGGCCATCGGCTCGACACAGACCAGGTTGCCGTCGCGCAATACCGCGATGCGCTGGGCCACCCTTGCCAGTTCTTCGAGGCGGTGGGAAATGTAGATGATCGACACGCCACGAGCCTGCAGGCGAGTGATCTGCTCGAACAGCATTTCGACTTCACGGGCCGTGAGCATTGCTGTCGGCTCGTCGAGAATCAGCACGTGGCAATCGCCGATCAGGTTGCGAGCGATCTCGACCATTTGCTGATGACCAATACCTAGTTCACCAACCAAAGTATCCGGATCGATGGCGTCCAGGCCGACCTGGGCCATGGCCTCGATCGCCGCCTTGCGCAATTGCTTGCGGCTGATCCAGCCACCATGGCTGGGCAGGTTGTCGAGAAACAGGTTTTCCGCTACCGACAATGTCGGCAACAGATTGAGTTCTTGCATGACCATGCGGATGCCCAGCTCTTCGGCCTGGCTCCGGCTGCCGGGACGGTAATCCTGCCCCTGGAATTGCATCTGGCCGGTGGTCGGCGTGACCAGTCCGCCAATGATTTTCGACAACGTGCTTTTACCGGCACCATTCTCACCGGTCAGCGCCAGCACTTCACCGCGCATCAGCGTCAGATCGATACCGGTGAGGACAGGTTGGGCATAGGTTTTACCGATACCGCTGACCGAGAGGACAGCGTTCGGGGCGCAAACGGACATAAAAACTCTCCATGTGCTCGCCCCAGGAGGCGAGCACCGTTGTGTCGCCAGAAAGACTACTTGGTAACCAGCTCTACCGGAGTTTCGATGACGCCGTTGGCGCCGCTATCGACTGTCTCGCCCTTGATGATTTTCAGCGCAGTCTCGATGCCGAATACCGCTTGGCGGGCAGCGAACTGGTCGGCGGTGGCCAGGACGCGGCCATCCTTGAGCATTGGCTTGATGGCGTTGATGTTGTCGTAACCGACCACTTGCACCTTGCCGGCCTTGCCCGCCGCGCGCACGGCAGATACCGCGCCGACCGCCATACTGTCGTTGCCGGCCAACAGGGCCTTGATGTTCGGGTATTCGCTGAGCATCGACGAGGCAACCTTGCCGCCCTTGTCGATTTCCCAATCACCGGATTGCAGGGACACGACCTTGATCTGCGCCGCTTCCATCGCATCCTTGAAGCCCGCCGTGCGCTGTTGCGCGTTGGTGGTGGTGGAAACGCCTTCAATGATGCCGACTTCGTCACCAGCCTTCAGCTGTTTGGCCAGGTACTCACCCACCAGACGCGCGCCTTTGCGGTTATCCGGGCCTACGAATGGAACCGTGATGTTTTTGCTTTTGACCACGGCCGGGTCCAGCTGGTTATCGATGTTGATCACGGTGATGCCGGCATCGACCGCTTTCTTGATGACCGGAACCATGGCCTTGGAATCTGCCGGAGCGATGACCAATGCGTTGACTTTGGACAAAATCATTTGCTCGACGATGCGCGTCTGGCCGGCCGTGTCCGTTTCGTCCTTGATGCCGTTGGAGATCAGCTCGAAGTCGCCGGAGTGGTCTTTCTGGTAAGCCTTGGCGCCGTCTTCCATGGTCAGGAAGAATTCGTTGGCCAGGGATTTCATGACCAATGCGACTTTAGGTTTTTCAGGGGTTTCGGCGAAAGCCGAAGAGACGGGCAACGCGGCGGATGCGGCAGCCAGCATTGCGACAGCGAGAAGACGTCCAGCGAATGGCAGCTTCATGGGTTCACTCCGATCTTATGATTATTCTGAGCAACGCTTGCGCTGGACTCTGCCCTTACGGGATCAAGCCATCAAGGGCGACCGCGCAAACGTTTGCGTAGACCGAACTATGCGAACCCTATCGAGATTTGTCAACGACCCGTTTTGTGTCCCGACAGGCAAAAGCCAACCCTGCTCACGCCGTAGTGCTGACCAGATTGCCGCTGCTGGAACCCTTGGCCAGCTCTTTGACCAGATTGCCTGTCACTTGCGCGAGCGCACCGCTGGTATCGGCGATTTGCCCCTGAATCGACATGACAGCGGTGGCTTTGGCTTCCGGGGTCGGATAATTCGCTGCCTGAGCGGCCGCCAATTGTTGTTGCTGTTCGCGCAGTTGCTGCTGAAGTTCCTGCATGCGCTTGAGCAGCACCTGCACCGCAATACTTTGATTGCTGCTTTTTTCGGATTTGCTTTCGCCCTGAGCCTGCGCACCGCCACCGGTTCTGACTTGGTTGTCACTACCCGCCTCTTCACCCAGCGCTTGGGCCGAGGCGTCGGACGTCGCTTCACTCAAGGCGTTGATAGTCGCCGGAGACTTGCCCGCGATAGTGATGGCACCTGCATTTGGAAAACCGACAGTAAACGACATATGAACTCCTGGAAAAGATCCCTTTAGAGGAGCATCGACCTGCACGGGGGTTTCTTTAGCACTGATTTCCGATTTTGCAAGTCGACTGTCTCAATGAGGGTCGGAGAGCCGAACGTAAAAGCTACATATGTTCGGAAACCCGGACACCCAAATGCGAAAACTTTTCCAGACGCTTCAATAATTCATATAAAAATCATATGGTTAAAAGATCTTATTGTTGAATATCAGGCTGGTACAGATCCTGCTCTTCTCCTACACCCCCGGCGTTCAGATCTGCTTGGGGGCGTGTCTAGATGAACCTGCATCCGCAACGTTTCACTACGAGAGAAAACAATAATGAAATCTGCCTTCAACACTTTTATTCCGGGCGCTTTGGCCCTGCTATTGCTTCTGCCCACCGCCCTTCAGGCAAAAGAAGTCGAAACCCAACAGAAATTGGCAAACGTGGTGATCCTGGCCACTGGCGGCACCATTGCCGGCGCGGGTGCCAGTGCCGCCAACAGCGCCACCTATCAAGCGGCGAAAGTCGGTATCGAACAGCTGATCGCAGGGGTTCCGGAACTAAGCCAATTGGCCAACGTTCGCGGCGAACAGGTCATGCAGATCGCATCCGAAAGCATCACCAACGACAACCTGCTGCAACTGGGCCGTCGCGTGGCTGAACTGGCCGACAGCAAAGACGTCGATGGCATTGTCATCACCCACGGCACCGACACGCTGGAAGAAACCGCTTACTTCCTCAATCTGGTGGAAAAAACCGACAAGCCGATCATCGTCGTAGGCTCTATGCGCCCTGGCACCGCCATGTCGGCCGACGGCATGCTGAACCTGTACAACGCCGTCGCCGTGGCCAGCAGTAAAGACGCACGCGGCAAAGGCGTACTGGTGACCATGAACGATGAAATCCAGTCGGGTCGCGATGTCAGCAAAATGATCAACATCAAGACCGAGGCATTCAAAAGTGCCTGGGGCCCACTGGGCATGGTGGTCGAAGGCAAATCCTACTGGTTCCGCTTGCCAGCCAAGCGCCACACCATGGATTCGGAATTCGACATCAAAACCATCAAGAGCCTGGCTGACGTCGAAATCGCCTATTCCTATGGCAACGTCAGCGACACCGCCTACAAAGCCCTGGCTCAATCGGGCGCCAAAGCCATCATCCACGCCGGTACCGGCAATGGCTCGGTCTCGTCCCGCGTGGTTCCCGCCCTGCAAGCCCTGCGCAAGGACGGCGTACAAATCATTCGTTCTTCCCACGTCAACGCCGGTGGTTTCGTACTGCGTAACGCCGAACAGCCTGACGACAAGTACGACTGGGTTGTGGCTAACGACCTGAACCCGCAAAAAGCCCGCATCCTGGCCATGGTCGCGCTGACCAAGACCAACGACAGCAAAGAGCTGCAACGGATGTTCTGGGAATACTGATCCGCCCTCGCCCGACCTGTTCTGGTCGGGCATCGCTGCCACCACTCGCCAGCCTTGGTGAGTGGTTCACGACCTATTCCGATAGAAAATTTCCCATCGTCCTACACCAAACGGAAAAAACTACTGTCAGAGGATTTTCTTGAATTTTAAGCAGTTGCGAAAATGCTTACAGTTAAATACTGTATGCCCGTACAGCTTAATAAGGATAATTCCGTGGCCACTCCCTCTGTCTCTCCTGATACCTATGAACGCCTGGGTATGCGCGTTCAGAAAATCATCAATTCCCCCACCGCTCAAAAAGCCAAAGCAGCACTGATCTTCCGTCTTCCAGATGAACCGGTGGATGAGTGGGAACGCTTGCTCGAAGAAATCGACGAGAACGATAACGTCACCCTCGCCCATCGCGACGATGGCGGTGTGCAGATTTTCTGGGTTGTGCCAAAGGAAGACTGAGTCAATGAGTGTCCGCTGGTTTGCTTTACTGCTGCTGTTCATCACCCTCGGCGCCCAGGCTGGCGCCCCACGCACCTTCAACGAAGCCAAGAAAGTCGCGTGGAAGTTGTACGCCCCGCAATCCACCGAGTTTTATTGCGGCTGCAAATACACCGGCAACCGCGTGGACCTGGCCGCCTGCGGCTATGTGCCGCGCAAAAACGCCAAACGCGCCTCGCGCATCGAGTGGGAACACATTGTCCCGGCCTGGCAGATCGGCCATCAGCGCGAATGCTGGCAACAAGGCGGTCGCAAGAACTGCACACGGTACGACCCGACCTATCAGAAAGCCGAGGCCGATCTGCACAATCTGGTGCCGAGCATCGGCGAGGTGAATGGCGATCGCAGCAACTTCAGCTTCGGCTGGTTGCCCGTGCAAACCGGTCAATACGGTTCGTGCCTGACACAGGTCGACTTCAAGGCAAAGAAGGTCATGCCCCGCCCTTCCATTCGCGGCATGATCGCCCGGACTTATTTCTACATGAGTAAGCAATACGGCTTGCGCCTGTCAAAACAGGATCGGCAACTGTATGAAGCCTGGAATAAAACCTATCCGGTACAGGCCTGGGAACGTCAACGCAATCAGAGCGTTGCGTGCGTGATGGGGCGCGGCAACGAGTTTGTCGGCCCGGTGGACATGAAAACCTGCGGCTGACCGGCCGCTGAAAACACAAAGGCCTGGGGCGTTACACCCCAGGCCTTTGTTCGTTTCTAACCGCTGTTTTTTGTTTATTGAGCCGTCGGATGTTCGACCACCAGCGACTCGATATTCCTTTTCTTTGCCCGGGTAAGCGCTGCCGTCACCTCAGCTTGCTTGGCTTGTGCCTCGGTTTTCGAATTGAACGGCCCTATCAGGATACGAACCTTTCCATTCTCCCTGATGACGCTGGAAACGAAGCTATGCTCAATCAACCAGCCGCTCAGGTCGCTGACCGCCTGGGGGGTTTCGCCGCGCACCTCGACGTCCCATTGTGGACCGGTTGTCGCTGCCGGCACGGAGGCGACTGCCGGTTGCGGCTTTTGAGCGTCAACCCCCTTACCCTCACCGCACCCGGCCAACGTCAATACTGCGATTACCAAGGCCATTTTGCGCACAACGCTTCCCTCTGAATGCTGAAAGCGGCGATTTTAACACTCATGGATCCTGTTCAAGCGCCGCAAAATGGGCGCAAAACAACGAGAATGATGGTTGCGGCCTCTGTATAGTTACGCCTTGGGAATTAATGCAGCATCTGCGCGTCAGAAAGAGGCACCCAAACTGCGAGACTTCGCACTAATCTATACCTATACCGACCTCTGCACTGTCCGAATCAGGTGCCCCACAAAGCAATCAAGGAGAAAACCATGCTGATACTCACCCGCAAAGTCGGTGAAAGCATAAACATCGGTGACAATATTACGATCACCATTCTGGGCGTTAGCGGCCAGCAAGTCAGGATTGGCATCAACGCCCCGAAAGACGTTGCGGTGCATCGCGAAGAAATCTACCAACGCATTCAGGCCGGCCTGACCGCCCCAGACAAACCGCAAACACCCTGAATCCTGCTGTGGTCAGTAGCCAGCCCATTCTGCCTCGAATAACGGCTGGCTAAAGATTCAAGCACCGCATCGCCCTCTGCCCAGCCTCTTTGCGATACCGTCGCAACGTGGAGCCGATACTACCGCCCATCTCATGCCATGACTGTCAGACGTTTCGGATTTGCAGCGAGAAAGAGCTTCCTCATTCCTGGCTAACCAAACGTTACCCCACGCGCCATGCCCGTGGCAGCTACGACCATCAGCACCAGCAGCAGCGCTTCGATATGACTGATACGGGCAAACAGCGTTGCGCGCCCGGTATCGATAGCCGCCCTACGCCCCAGCGCAATCCGCCATTTGATCAGCGTCACCATCGGCGCAATTTCAAGCAACAGGATAAGGACGAAGAGCGTCATTTTGAGATGAAACAGCGGTTGGTGAAGATAGTAATCAGTGCCTTTTTCATACCCACCAAAAGCTCGCATCCCTCCCGTGACCAAGAGAATGACTGCAGAGATCCCCCACAGATTATCCGCAACCAAAACGCTGCGCGCCTCCCCTGTTCCGGCAATCAGACGACGTAAAGCCGTACCGCGGGTCAGTACCGCCCAGAAGCCTAGCGAAAAGGCCAAGAGGTGAATCACCGCCAGAAACCAGTGAGCCAGCATCGACATACTCCTTACAGACGAAGTTGAAACAGCCCTACAGTAGTAGTTCATCGGCGGGGATTTGCCCACGCACGCGGCTCCGCTGATTATCCGCAATCACCACCGCCAGGGTGATCAGTATGCCGGAGGCTTCAACGCCAGACAGAATTGGCAAATAGCGGGCACAAAAAAGCCGGGCTCCTGATGGATACCCGGCTTTGAGAACCTGGACTTAATCCGTTCTTTTTGAAGTCGAAGTGCGAGCGTTGCTTAGTCCTTTAGCATTGTGATCGCCAGGCGTAGAGGCCGAAATGGCAGAAGCCTTCGTTACTCCTCGCGTATCCCGGGAATTCGCAATGCCCGAAGTCACCGAACCATGGCCGCTATCACCATTACGATCATTACCGTAGTGGTTGCCACTGAGACCACGGTCGCGTACAGCTTTGCCTGCGTGATCACTGCTCAAGCCATTGCCGTGGCCATTGCTGACGCCGCCGGAATGGCCGGAACCACCGTGGCCACTGCCATTACCGCCACCATTGCCACCACCGTTACCACCACCATTGCCGCCGCCGTTACCACCACCACCACCACCACCACCACCACCACCACCACCACCACCACCACCATCCTTCGCATAGGCGGAACTCATGATGGACAGGTCAGCGGGCAATAAGGGGGCGGCTGCGAGCATCATCACGCATGACATGACGGCTGCAACACTCTTGTTTTTTAATAACATGGGGAGATTCCGTGTGGTTGATATTGCACGGAGTAATTGACTGTTTCGGCGGCACACAGTTCAAAGATCAACGACCAACGGCAGGCAATGTGCAGTTATCGAACAATGCACATTGCTTCCCGTGATTTACAGGTCGTTATGCTGCGAGGACACGATTGAATTGGTCAGTTTCATTATCAATCGAATGCGCCATTGAGAACCTCGTAGATGATCCCGGTAGCGATCGCCACCAATATCAAGTCAGTGCCAGCCTGGCGCCACTCGTAGCCATCGTAATGCGGAAGCCTGCCGAGTAATCGGCCATCGAGTTTTTTGGCGATCCCCGGCGGTAGCGGTTTTCCGCGGGTGAGATTTTTTTGAATGCCGGGTGGCAAGGCGGGCCCAGGGCTCCAATAGTCGCGATAACCACCCACGATTCCAAGGACACTTCCGTGATTGATGCTAGGGCCGTGACTCCAATCGTCACCCCCTGAACCTTTGCCTTTGTTTCCATGGCTGGCGTTGCCATGGTCCTGGATGTTTTGTGGATTTCCCTTGCCGCTTCCCTGGCCCTTCCCGTTTCCCGGGTCGGCCAATGCAGTCATTGAACCGGACGCCAAGGCAAGACACGTCATAGCGGCAATCAACGAGCGAGATCTAAACATATCCGTTCTCTCAGAAAGGGGATGCCCCCTGCAATGTATAGACGGTTATGGCTGTGTTAGTTCAGAAACTATGTTCGCTGGAGGTGGCGCCATCGGCTCAAGTTAAATCGTGTCTAGTCCTGAAACAGGTGTAAACCTTATTCAGGACGGGACTCAGACAACAAAAAAGGGCCCACCTTTCGGTGAGCCCTTCTAGACCGCCCAGCAGAGCGGATTTTGTTTGGTAGGCGCGATTGGACTCGAACCAACGACCCCCACCATGTCAAGGTGGTGCTCTAACCAACTGAGCTACGTGCCTGCTGTGAGGCGGCATTCTACGGAATTCCGAAGGGGTGTCAACACCTTTTTTTCACCTAACCCTATGAATATGCAAAATATTTAATTTTGCTGTGGCAAAGAAGATTTTCCGCTGGCTGGCGGTGGTTTTTTAACTCGGGTAGGATCGATGCACTCGTAAAATATATTAAACAGAGGCTGCAGGATGGCGAACACTCCCTACCCAGAGTCCTATTACGCTGCGTCGGCCAATGTAGCGCCGCCGCGCCCGGCCTTGCAGGATGATGTAGAGACTGATGTCTGTGTCATCGGCGCCGGTTATACCGGCCTGTCCTCTGCCCTGTTTTTGCTGGAGAGCGGTTTTCGGGTAACGGTCCTGGAAGCCGCCAAAGTGGGATTTGGCGCATCAGGGCGCAACGGTGGCCAGATCGTTAATAGCTACAGCCGCGATATCGATGTGATCGAGCGCAGTGTCGGCCCCAAGCAAGCTCAGCTATTGGGGCAAATGGCGTTCGAGGGTGGGCGGATCATTCGTGAGCGGGTGGTCAAATACAACATCCAGTGCGACTTGAAGGACGGCGGCGTGTTCGCCGCCATTACTGCCAAGCAGATGGGCCATCTGGAATCCCAGAAGCGCCTGTGGGAGCGCTTCGGTCATACGCAACTTGAGCTATTGGATCAGCGTCGCATCCGTGAAGTGGTGGCTTGCGATCAATACGTCGGCGGCATGCTCGATATGAGCGGCGGGCATATTCATCCGCTCAACCTTGTCTTGGGCGAAGCAGCAGCCGTGGAGTCGCTGGGCGGCACCATTTACGAGCAGTCGCCAGCGGTGCGCATCGAGCGCGGCGCCAATCCGGTGGTGCATACGCCTCAGGGCAAGGTCAGGGCCAAATTCATCATCGTCGCCGGCAACGCGTACATCGGCAACCTGGTGCCGGAGCTGGCGGCGAAGTCGATGCCCTGCGGGACTCAAGTGATCGCCACCGAACCCTTGGGCGATGAATTGGCCAAGCGCCTGTTGCCTCAGGACTACTGCGTCGAAGACTGTAACTACCTGCTTGATTACTACCGCCTGAGCGCTGACAAACGCCTGATTTTCGGCGGCGGTGTGGTCTATGGCGCACGCGATCCGGCGAACATCGAGGCGATCATTCGACCGAAGATGCTCAAGGCCTTCCCGCAGCTCAAGGATGTGAAAATCGATTACGCCTGGACCGGTAATTTCCTGCTGACCCTGTCGCGACTTCCCCAGGTCGGACGGCTGGGCGACAACATCTACTATTCCCAGGGTTGCAGCGGCCACGGCGTAACGTATACGCACCTGGCGGGCAAGGTACTGGCCGAAGCATTGCGCGGTCAGGCTGAGCGTTTTGATGCCTTTGCCGACTTGCCCCACTACCCATTCCCTGGCGGGCAATTGCTGCGTACACCGTTCGCTGCGTTGGGCGCCTGGTATTACGGATTGCGGGACAAGTTCGGATACTGATCGATAGAGGTGAAAAGGTGCCAGCGAAGGCGTCATTACGTACGCCTTCGCCGGCAAGCCTGGCTCCTACGAAAAGCGGTTCACTCACTGGCATTACGCTGAACGCGCGCCCTTCCCTGATTCAGAAGTCGACCGTCGCCGAAAGGAGGTAGGTGCGTGGGGTCGACAACGTCAAGCCAGGCTCGCTGTCATCCGAGGCCCCGGCCGAACTCCAGTAGCGTTTGTCCGCCACGTTCTCGACATTGGCACGCAGGGTGATGTTCTTTTCATCGATCTTGAACGCGTAGCGTGCACCCACGTCGAAACGCTCCCAGGCGTCGATTTCCTTGTTGTTGGACTGGTCCAGATACTGCGAGCTGGAATAGAGGCCCCGGCTGGTCAGGGTCAGGCCCTGCATGGTCGGTACGTCCCACTCGGCGCCCAGGTTGACGTTGTATTTCGGCGTAGCCGGTGCCCGGTTGCCGTCATAGGTGCCATTGGTGGTATTGGTCAACTCGCTGTCGACGTACATGACACCGCCTAGCAGGCGAAAGCCTTTGAGCGGTTCACCGAACACACTCAGCTCCACACCCGTGTTCTCACGCTTGCCGTTCGGGCCGAAAACCCGCGTCGTGGCGTTGGTCTCATAGGCCGGCTGCTTGATCCGGAACACCGCGGCAGTCACGGCGAACGCACCCGCGTCATACTTGGCGCCAACCTCGACCTGACGGCTGATGAACGGCGGGAATATCTCGTCCTCGTTCACAGAGGTCGACGGCGCGATCTTGCCCTGGCTCAGGCCCTCCATGTAGTTGGCATACAGCGACAGCTTATCGGTTGCCTTAAACAGGATGCCGCCTGACGGAGAAACCTTTTCCTCATCATAGGCCGTGGCGCCTTTGACGTTATCCGTCCAGTCGTCAACCTTCACGCGCTGCCAGCGGGCGCCGAGGGTCAGCAGCAGCCGGTCATCGAAGAAACCCAGAGTGTCGGACAACGCCACGCCGCTGAAGCGGTTCTCGGTGTAGACCTTCGAATCGAGTCGAGTCGGCCTGCCAGGTGTTGGTGTTTCCACGGGGTCGTAGAGGTTGCTGCGGGCCGCGGCATAACGGGCGCCGCCATTTTCGAAGTCCATGTAGAAATAGCTGGCGGCCAGATTGACTTCATGGCTCACCGGGCCGGTATGAAACCAGTTGCGCACCCCTGCCGTGGCCGTCCGGACATTTTCGTCACGGGTGAAGTCACGCGGCTGAACGCTGAAATCGCCGGCGTCGTTGGTGACCGCAACGGCATGCCGGAGGAAGTCATGGTTGCTTTTACGCGCGCCCACACCGCCGTACAGCATGACAGAATCGCTGACATCGAATTCGCCGTTCACCGCCCCGAACGTGTCGTTGGTACTCGCCTTGCTCCAGGGCTGCGCATAGTTGTCGCGCACATCGTTCGCATTCGGCACCTTGGCATTGGCGCCGACCTGCACGCGCTCCTGCGGGGCGTCGGTATCACGCTCGGTGCGCCCGATGTCCGTCGAGAGTCGCAGGCGTTCACCGCGAAAATCCAGGCCCAGCACGGCCATCTCGCGATCGACACTCTGGTGATCCCATTCGGTGTCGCCGGACTGCTTCACGCCGTTGAAACGAATACCGAATTTATTGTCCTCACCAAAGCGCCGACCAACATCCACGGCACCGCCGACCTGGTTGTCGGAAGCGTAGCTACCGGTGAACGAAGTGATGGGCTTGTCGGTCGCGCGCTTGGGCACCACGTTGATCCCGCCACCCACACTGCCCCGCGGCGATATGCCGTTGATGAGCTGGCTCGGGCCTTTGATGATGTCGACGCGGTCGGCCATCTCCATGTCGATCGTATAGGTCGGCAGGACGCCGTAGAGACCGTTGTAGGCGACATCACTGTTGAACAGACTGAACCCGCGAATGGTGAACTGCTCATAGCGCCCACCCGCCGGGTTGGTGGCGCGAACCGAAGGATCGCTGGCGATCAGATCGCCCAAGGTACGAGCCTGCAGGTTTTTGACCGTCTCACCGGTGTAGGTGGTCATACTGAAAGGTGTTTCCATGAAGTCTTTCGAGCCCAGCAAACCTTGTGAACCGCGGCGTGCGACCTGGCCGCCGGCATACACCTCGCCGTCCGCCCCACCCGTGGCACCGAGAATCGAAGTGGGGGCCAGTTGCAGGCTGCTGCCTTCTGGCGCCGGCGTCAGGATGTAGGCCTGTTCGCCCACCGGCTGCAACTGCAGACCAGAACCCTGCAATAGCCGGGCAAAGCCCTCCTCGACCGCGAATTCGCCGGAAAGACCAGGGCTGGTGCGACCACCCACCAGCGCCGGGTCTACCGAGAGATTGACGCCAGACAGACCGGCAAAGCGGGTCAGCGCATCGCTCAGGCTGCCGGCAGGCACCTGATAATTGCGCCGGGCACTGTCTTCGGCCCAACTGGCTGTGATGAATAACGGACTGGCACTCAGGCCCAGCATCAGGCTCAGGTGCAACAACGGACGCAGGCGGGAAGTAGCCGGACGCGGACAGCAAGGTATTACTGCGGGCATTGATAGAGTTCTCTTGATTCGTTCACATGCCTTGAATGACAAGCGAGCCGAAAAAAGGGGACAGGCTTCACACACTTTTTTTGCGCGGCAGCAACGTCACCCAATAACGGGTACGTGAATGCACCTCCAGCGGCAGACTGGCCGCGAGCAACGCGAGGACGCGATCGGTGTCGTCCAGGCGGAAACTGCCGGTGACCCGCAACGCTTCAAGCTCCGGCTCCCAACGCAGCACACCCGGTCGATAAGTGCCGAGTTCGCGCAGGAAATCTCCCAGCGGCTGGTTTTTCGCCATCAGCACGCCCTCTCGCCAACCCGGCGCAAGCACATCGAATGGGCTGATCGGCCCGACACCGGTTGCTTGAAGACTGACTTGTTGACCACTGCGCAAAGCCAACGCCAGCCCCTGCAAGGGCTGCAATTGCACGGCGCCGTTGTACACCGACACACGGCAACCGCGCGCTTGCTGACGAACACAGACTTCGCCCTGGCTGACGATGATCTGTCCAAACTTCGTTTGAATCGTCAGCGGCGACGCGCTCGGCACCTTCAGCGACAGTTCGCCCTCAATCAGCTTCAAGCTACGGCTCTGCAAATCCACATCGACGGCACTGGCCGTGTTGAGTTGCAAGGAACTGCCATCAGCGAGTTGCAGCTGTTTGCGCTCCCCAATGGCCGTATGCAGATCGGCTCGCCAGACATCCAAAGGCAATTGTCGGCTGATCAGCCAAGCCGCCGGCACCAACGCCACTGCACCCAATGCACGCTTGAGCACCATACGCCGACCCGGATCGGGGCGATCCAGACTTTTGAGCGCCAACGCTGAAGGCAGATCGGCAAACCGCTGACGCAAGGCTTGAGCCTTCTGCCAAGCCTGCTCGTGACTGACGCAACTGTCGCGCCAACGCTGCAGATTCGCACGATCCTGCTCGTTGACACTTCCAGATTCCAGCAAGGCGAGCCACTGCGCGGCAGCTCGCACGGCCTGACGGGCATCGGACACCGAACTGTTCACAGTTCCACCAACAAGCAATGCTCATAGGCTTGCGCCATGTAGCGTTTGATCGTGCGCTCCGATACCTGCAGGCGCTCGGCGATTTGCTGATAGTTCAGGCCTTCCAACTGACTCCAGAGAAACGCCCTACGCACCGCCGCTGGCAGTCCATCGAGTAGTTCATCCAGGGCTTGCAGGGTTTCGAGCAACAACCAGCGCTGCTCGGGCGACGGCACACAGTCTTCCGGCAACGCCGCCAGTGCCGTCAGATAAGCCTGCTCGAGGCTTCGACGTTTATAGAAATTACTCAGCAGGCGTTTGCCCACGGTCAGCAGATAGGCACGGGGCTCTTGCAGATCGGCAATTCGTTGAGAGCTGGCGAGCAAACGCAGGAACGTATCCTGGCTCAGGTCCGCCGCATCACAGCCATTGCCCATGCGTCTTCTCAACCAGCCTTCCAGCCAGCCACGGTGATCGCGGTACAGGTCGTGGAAGGTTTGCTCCTTCGGCATCGCTGCATCACTCATCTCAAGAAGCCCTGTGCCAAGGAGTTATCGTAAATGAGAGTGATTCTAATTAATGTCGGAGCTGTGAACCAAGTCCTTTATGCAATTGGGGCGCAGAAAGGTTGGGCGGGAAGGACATGAGAGAGGAAAAGCCAAATCGCAGACACAAAAAACCCCGGTCTTTCGACCAGGGTCTTTGCTATCGACTCGAAACAGACACTGGCTTTACCAGCGGCTTGCTTCGTAGCTCCAAGGCGTTCAGTGGGCCTTGAAGCAGATATGGCGCAGCGGACGGGACTCGAACCCGCGACCCCCGGCGTGACAGGCCGGTATTCTAACCGACTGAACTACCGCTGCGTATCGCTTTGGACTTTCGCCCAAGTAACTCGTCTGACTGGAAAGCTTCGAGGCTTTTCAATCTCGAGCCAGGAAAACCTGACTCGGAAAATATGGCGCAGCGGACGGGACTCGAACCCGCGACCCCCGGCGTGACAGGCCGGTATTCTAACCGACTGAACTACCGCTGCGCGTCGGTGGAGGCTTTTAAAGCTTCCATCTTGCTTTCGCAAGACTCTCGGAAGTGGTGGGTGATGACGGGATCGAACCGCCGACATTCTGCTTGTAAGGCAGACGCTCTCCCAGCTGAGCTAATCACCCGTTTGCATCTCCGAGGCCGCGAAATTTACGCAGGTACCGAAGCTAAGTCAATACCCTGCTTGAAGTTTTTCTGAAAAAGACAAAATTGTGTCTTACACAGTCAGACCGCTTTCGCGAGCAAGCCCGCTCCCACACTGGATCCGCGACAGACCACTGGTTTGTGATCGACATAAATTCAGTGTGGGAGCCGGCTTGCTCGCGAAGACGGCGACACATTCAAATTCAGTACTGGAGACCGCGCCCCGCGCTATTACTCGCTGTAAATCATTTTCTTGGTCATGCCACCATCGACCACGAACTCCTGGCCCGTGACGAACCCGGCGTTCTTGGACAGCAACCACGCCACCATCGCCGCCACGTCCTCGACCGTCCCTACCCTGCCCGCCGGATGCTGGGCATGATCGGCGTCGGTCAGCGGTTCGGCACGCCGTGCCGCAGGGTCTCGCGCGTCGATCCAGCCTGGGCTGACCGCATTGACGCGAATCTCCGGCCCTAAGCTGATGGCCAAGGCGTGAGTCAGGGCCAACAGGCCGCCCTTGCTCGCCGCATAAGCCTCTGTGTCGGGTTCTGACTGGCCGGCACGGGTCGAGGCCAGATTGACGATGGCGCCGCTGTGAGCGCGCAGGTACGGCGCGCAGTGCTTGGCCAACAGCATCGGCCCGCTGAGGTTCACCGCCAACACCCGGTTCCAGTAGGCCAGATCGAGGCTTTCCAGGGTGATGTTGTGCGGGTCGGCCACCGCGGCATTGCACACCAGCGCATCCAGACGCCCGAACTGCCCGAGTACCTCGGCCACGCCCAGCGCCACCTGCGCTTCATTCGCGACGTCCATGGCGATGAACCAGGCGTTGTCGCCGAGCACCTTCGCCACTTTCGAACCGCGTACTCGATCAAGATCAGTCAGCACCACCTGCCAGCCTTCACTGATCAACCAGGCCGCAATCCCCAGACCGATGCCGCGCGCAGCACCGGTGACCAGCGCGACGCGGCCATGGGTACCCGTGGTCGGCGTCGACAACTCGATCACAAGGCAGCCAACCCGCGCGCCAGATCGGCTTGCAGGTCTGCCACATCTTCCAGACCGACCGCGATGCGGATCAGGCTGTCACGGATCCCTGCCGCTTCACGCTCTTGCGGCGCGAGACGGCCGTGAGAGGTGGTGCTCGGGTGCGTGATGGTGGTTTTGCTGTCGCCCAGGTTGGCGGTAATGGAGATCAGGCGCGTCGCATCGATAAAGCGCCAGGCGCCCTCTTTGCCGCCCTTGACTTCGAAACTCACGACCGCACCAAAGCCTTTCTGCTGACGCAGGGCCAACTCGTGCTGCGGATGGCTCTTAAGGCCCGCGTAATGGACCTTCTCGATACCGTCCTGCTGCTCCAGCCACTCGGCCAATTGCTGGGCATTGGCGCAGTGCGCCTTCATGCGCAGGCTCAGCGTTTCCAGACCTTTGAGGAAGATCCAGGCGTTGAACGGGCTCAGGGTCGGCCCGGCAGTACGCAGAAAACCGACGACTTCTTTCATCTGCTCGCTACGACCAGCCACAACGCCGCCCATGCAACGGCCTTGGCCATCGATGAACTTTGTCGCCGAGTGCACAACGATGTCCGCGCCCAGCTTCAGCGGTTGCTGCAACGCAGGGGTGCAGAAGCAGTTGTCGACCACCAGCATCGTGCCCTTGGCGTGAGCAATTTCCGACAGAGCCTTGATATCCACCAGTTCGGCCAGCGGGTTGGAGGGCGACTCGACGAACAGTAACTTGGTGTTGGCCTTGATCGCCGCATCCCAGCCGGACAAGTCCGCCAGGGGCACGTAATCGACTTCGATGCCGAAGCGCTTGAAGTACTTTTCGAACAGGCTGATGGTCGAGCCGAACACGCTGCGCGAGACCAGAACATGATCGCCGGCGCTGCACAGGCTCATTACCACCGCCATGATCGCGGCCATACCGGTCGCGGTGGCTACGGCTTGTTCGGCGCTTTCCAGCGCAGCAATGCGCTCTTCGAACGCGCGCACGGTCGGGTTGGTGTAGCGCGAGTAAACGTTACCCGGCACTTCGCCAGCAAAGCGCGCGGCCGCGTCGGCGGCGGTACGGAATACGTAGCTGGAAGTGAAGAACATCGGATCACCGTGTTCGCCTTCAGGCGTGCGGTGCTGACCGGCGCGTACGGCCAGGGTATCGAACGCTACGCCTTCGAGGTCGCTGTCCAGCCGACCGGCATCCCAATCCTGACTCATGCTGTCACTCCTTGCCTTGTTCGGTAGTAGATACAAAACCGGCCTTGAGGCAGGACACCATTGTAGGAGCGAGGCTTGCCCGCGAAGGGGCCTTTGGGAACGCCAAAAGCTTCGCGGGCAAGCCTCGCTCCTACAGGCCGGTAGTTACTCAGTTGTTGTACAGATCAATGATCGCACTGACTGCCTGGGTCTTGACCTTGGAGGCATCGTTGCGTGCCTGCTCGATCTTGTTCAGGTAAGCCTCGTCGACGTCGCCGGTGACGTACTGGCCGTCGAACACCGCGCAATCGAACTTCTCGATCTTGATCTTGCCGCCACCGACCGCTTCGATCAAGTCAGGCAAGTCCTGATAGATCAACCAGTCAGCGCCGATCAGATCAGCCACGTCCTGGGTCGAACGGTTGTGCGCGATCAACTCGTGAGCACTCGGCATGTCGATGCCGTAGACGTTCGGGTAACGCACGGCCGGTGCCGCGGAGCAGAAATAGACGTTTTTGGCGCCAGCTTCGCGAGCCATCTGGATGATCTGCTTGCAGGTGGTGCCGCGAACGATGGAGTCGTCCACCAGCATCACGTTCTTGCCGCGGAACTCCAGTTCGATGGCGTTGAGCTTCTGGCGTACGGATTTTTTCCGTGCAGCCTGACCCGGCATG
>NZ_JBIVCD010000054.1:27111-28069 GCF_044746425.1 Pseudomonas sp. NPDC086112
AGGTCCGGCCGATGTAGCGGTTCTTCACGAAGCCTTCGCGGAACTTGACGCCCAGGTGGTTCGCCAGCTCCAGGGCCGCGGTGCGGCTGGTGTCCGGAATCGGGATGACCACGTCAATGTCGTGATCCGGACGCTCGCGCAGGATCTTCTCGGCAAGCTTCTCGCCCATGCGCAGGCGGGCCTTGTAGACCGAGACGCCGTCGATGATCGAGTCCGGACGCGCCAGATAGACGTGCTCGAAAATGCACGGAGTCAGCGACGGGTTGGTCGCGCACTGACGGGTGTGCAGCTTGCCGTCTTCAGTGATGTAGACCGCTTCGCCCGGTGCCAGGTCGCGAATCAGGGTGAAACCAAGTACGTCCAGCGAAACGCTTTCGGAGGCGATCATGTACTCGACGCCTTCGTCGGTGTGACGCTGACCGAAAACGATCGGGCGGATGCCGTGCGGATCGCGGAAACCGACGATGCCGTAACCGGTCACCATCGCCACGACCGCGTAACCACCGACGCAACGGTTGTGCACGTCGGTGACAGCAGCGAACACGTCTTCTTCGGTCGGCTGCAACTTGCCGCGCTGGGCCAGCTCGTGTGCGAACACGTTGAGCAGCACTTCCGAATCGGAATTGGTGTTGACGTGGCGCAGGTCAGATTCGTAAATCTCCTTGGCCAGTTGTTCAACGTTGGTCAGGTTACCGTTATGCGCCAGGGTAATGCCGTACGGCGAGTTGACGTAAAACGGTTGGGCCTCGGCCGAAGTCGAGCTGCCCGCGGTCGGGTAACGCACATGGCCAATGCCCATGTGGCCGACCAGGCGCTGCATGTGACGTTGATGGAACACGTCACGCACCAGCCCATTGTCCTTGCGCAGGAATAACCGGCCATCATGGCTGGTCACGATACCGGCAGCGTCCTGGCCGCGGTGCTGGAGGACGGTTAGCGCGTCATACAGCGCCTGATT
>NZ_JBIVCD010000055.1:0-26843 GCF_044746425.1 Pseudomonas sp. NPDC086112
GAGGACATCGCCGCGGTGTTCGTCACCCTGAAGCTGCCGCTGGCCCTGACCGACACGCTGATGCGCAACCTGCGCGAAGTGGTCGGCTCGATCAAGGACCACGAGCGCAAGATCCTCGACCTGGCCACCCGCGTGGCCAAGATGCCGCGCAAGGACTTCATCCGCGCCTGGGAAGGCAACCAGACCAATCTGGAATGGGTGGACGAACTGCTCAAGCGCAAGCAGAAGTGGTCCTCGGGCCTGCGCGACGTCAAGGACCAGATCGTGGCCGAACAGCAGGCCACCATCGAAGTCGAGACGCGCTCGCTGCTGACCCTGGAAGAGCTCAAGGAAATCAGCCGCGCCGTCGCCTACGGCGAGGCCAAGGCGCGCAAGGCCAAGAAGGAGATGGTCGAGGCCAACCTGCGCCTGGTGATCTCCATCGCCAAGAAGTACACCAACCGTGGCCTGCAATTCCTCGATCTGATCCAGGAAGGCAACATCGGTCTGATGAAAGCGGTAGACAAGTTCGAATACCGCCGCGGCTACAAATTCTCGACTTATGCCACCTGGTGGATCCGTCAGGCGATCACTCGCTCGATCGCCGACCAGGCCCGCACCATCCGTATTCCGGTGCACATGATCGAGACGATCAACAAGCTCAACCGTATTTCCCGGCAAATGCTGCAGGAAATGGGTCGCGAACCGACCCCGGAAGAGCTGGGCGAACGCATGGAAATGCCTGAGGACAAGATCCGCAAGGTATTGAAGATCGCTAAAGAGCCGATCTCCATGGAAACCCCGATCGGTGATGACGAAGATTCTCATCTGGGTGACTTCATCGAAGACTCGACCATGCAGTCGCCAATCGATGTCGCCACTGTTGAGAGCCTTAAAGAAGCGACTCGCGAAGTCCTGTCCGGCCTCACTGCCCGTGAAGCCAAGGTTCTGCGCATGCGCTTCGGTATCGACATGAATACCGACCACACCCTTGAGGAGGTTGGTAAGCAGTTCGACGTGACCCGTGAACGGATTCGTCAGATCGAAGCCAAGGCGCTGCGCAAGCTGCGCCACCCGACGAGAAGCGAGCATTTGCGCTCCTTCCTCGACGAGTGATCACAGAACCCCCGGCCCAGGCCGGGGGTTTTGCTTTATGCAGATTAAATGCCCCGTACATCCCCCCCGCCGCATAGCCCGTCTACACTCGAAGCATTCCCCCAAGCCGTAACGAGACCGTTATGCCCAGATGGCCGACCGTGTTTTTTTTGCTGTCGCTGATGACCTGGACCGCAACGGCTGGCGCGTTGACTCTGACTGACGAAGAACGTAGCTGGCTAACGGCTCACCCGGAATTGCGCCTGGGCGTGGACGCGTCCTGGCCGCCGTTTGAGTTTCGCGACGAGCACGGGCGTTATCAGGGCCTGGCAGCGGACTACATCAACGTCATCCGTCAACGGCTGGCCATCAAACTCACGCCCATCGAGCCGGTCAGCTGGACTGAAGTCTTGCAGCAGGCCAAACAAGGCAAGCTAGACATCTTGCCGGGCATTATGTCGACTCCCGAGCGTCAGACGTATCTGTCGTTCACCCGCCCCTATCTCGACTTTCCGATTGTCATTCTGGCTCACGTCGGAGGCCCCCAACCGCGCAAACTTGAAGACCTGTACGGGCTGAAGATCGCCGTGGTGGAAAACTACGCCCCCCATGAACTATTGCGCACCCGCCATCCCGACCTGAATCTGGTGGCGATGCCCAACGTCAGCTCGGCGCTGCAGGCGCTCGCTACCGACGCCGTGGACGCCGTAGTAGGCGACCTCGCCTCCAGTGTCTGGAGCCTGCGCCAGCTCAAGCTCGACGGGCTTTACGTCAGCGGTGAAACACCCTATCGCTACCAATTGGCGATGGCCGTGCCACCGAACAACAAGCTGTTGGTCAGCATCCTGGACAAAGTCCTGGCAGACATGACACCCAGTGAAATCAGTGCCATCCAGGAACATTGGGTCGGTAACGTCCTGGACCATCGAACCATCTGGCTCGACGTGCTGATTTACGGCCTGCCTGGATTACTGTTTCTGATGATCGTGCTGGCAGTGGTTATCCGGATCAACCGCCGACTCAGTTCGGAAATTGCCCGTCGGGTCGCTCTGGAACAGGAGCTGCGCAGCAGCGAATACCATTATCGCGGGCTGGTAGAGAGTCTTTCGGCCATCGCCTGGGAAGCCCGGATCAGCGATTACACCTACAGCTACGTGTCACCTCATGCTGAGGAGCTCCTTGGTTACCCATTGCCCCACTGGCTGATTCCGGGCTTCTGGCGCAACATCATCCACCCGGCGGATCTGACCCGGGCCCAAACCTTCTGCGACCGTGAAGTGGCAGCCGGGCGCGATCACAGCGTCGATTACCGGGTCATCACCGCCGACGGCCGCTGCCTGTGGGTCCGCGATATCGTCAGCCTGATCGAGCACGCCCATGAACCGGTACTGCGCGGGCTGATGATCGACATCAGCGAAGCCAAGCGCACCGAAGAGGCGTTGCGCCTGTCGGAACAGAAGTTCGCTTCAGTGTTCCAGCAATGCCCGGATATTCTGGTGATCGCCCGGCTTTCCGACGGTTGTCTGCTGGAAGTCAACGAAGCGTTCGAAGAACAGATCGGTCTCAAGGCCGAAGACGTCATAGGCCAGACCGCCACCGACCTGAACATCTGGGGCGTACCCGGCGTGGGCCCAGGTTTGTTGCAGCGTTTGCAGGCCGGCAGCATCCGCAACCTGGAGATGCCCTTTCGCCGCAGCAATGGCCAGGTGTTTACCGGCCTGATTTCCGCCGAGCCTTTCGATCTCGATACGACCCCGGCCCTGGTGGTCGTCGTGCGGGACATCAGTCAGCTCAAAGAAACCCAGCAACAACTGCAAACCTCCGAAGAGAAATTCGCCAAAGCCTTTCATGCGTCTCCCGACGGCTTGCTCTTGTCCCGGCAGAGCGACGGTTTGCTGTTGGAAGTCAACGAAGGCTTCAGCCGTATTACCGGTTTCAACAGCGCGATGTCCGTGGATCGGTCGGCCCTGGACCTGGGGATCTGGGTCAATCTCAACGAACGCAAGCAGATGCTCGAGTTGCTGCACCGGGATGGTTTCGTGCGCGACTTCAGTTGCCACATCCGTCGCAAAGACGGGCAGATCCGGCTCTGTGAGGTTTCAAGCCGGCCGTTGCCCATCGGCGATGAAGACTGCATGTTGACTATTGCCCGGGACATTACCGAGCGGCACCTGATGCAGGAGAAACTGCAGCAGGCCGCCACGGTGTTCGAGAGCACTGCCGAGGGTGTATTGATCACCGACACCCAACAGCACATCAGTGCGGTCAATCGTGCATTCACCGAAATTACCGGCTACAGCGAGAGCGAAGCGCTGGGCCACACCCCTCGCCTGCTCGCCTCGGGCCTGCATGACAGCGCATTTTATGCGGCGATGTGGCATCAGTTGACCGCCGACGGTCATTGGCAGGGCGAGATTTCCAACCGGCGCAAGAATGGCGAACTTTACCCGAGCTGGCTGACTATCAGTGCAGTGCGCAACCGGGACAAATTCATCACCCACTTTGTTGCGGTGTTCGCGGACATTTCCAGCCTCAAGCACGCTCAGGCCAAACTCGACTACCAGGCGCACCACGACCCCCTGACGGGCCTGCCAAACCGCACATTGTTCGAGAGTCGGCTGCTGACCGCACTGAACAGCCAGCAGGAAAACGGGGGACAGGGCGCAGTGCTGTTCCTCGACCTGGACCGCTTCAAGCACATCAACGACAGCCTCGGCCACCCGGTCGGCGACCTGCTGCTCAAAGGCATCGCCGTGCGCCTCAAGGAGCAGCTGCGCGATATCGATACCGTGGCGCGGCTCGGTGGCGACGAGTTCATCATCCTGCTCCCGGGGCTGCAACAGTCCAGCGATGCCGACAACATTGCCACCAAGCTGTTGAACTGCTTCGCCGCCCCTTTCCAGGCCGGTGAACACGAGTTTTTCATCAGCGCCAGCATCGGCACCAGCCTGTACCCCAAGGACGGCTGCGACGTCGCGACGCTGGTCAAGAACGCCGATGCCGCGATGTATCGCTCCAAGGCCAAGGGTCGTAACCGGGTTGAAAGCTACACCCGGGACCTCACCGCCCAAGCCAGCGAGCGCGTGGCGCTGGAACATGAACTGCGACGCGCCATCGAGCGCAATGAGCTGTTTTTGTACTACCAGCCCAAAATCAGTCTGAATGACCATCGAGTGGTAGGTGCCGAAGCGCTGATCCGCTGGCATCACCCCACCTTTGGCGATGTACCTCCCGAGCACTTCATTCCCCTGGCTGAAGAAAACGGCATGATCCTGCAGATCGGAGATTGGGTACTTGAGACCGCCTGCCGACAGATGTACGAGTGGAATCAGGTCTATGAGTGCCTGGGCCCACTCTCAGTCAACCTCGCAGGCGCGCAACTGCGCCAGCCGAACCTGCTCGGCCGGATCGAGCAATTACTCAAAGACAACCACCTCAATCCCGGCTTCCTGCAACTGGAAATCACTGAAAACTTCATCATGAGCCAGGCCGAAGAAGCGCTGGCGGTGCTGCATCAACTCAAACGCCTGGGTGTGCAACTGGCGATCGATGATTTCGGCACCGGCTATTCGTCCCTGAGCTACCTTAAACGCCTGCCGCTGGACATCCTCAAGATCGACCAATCCTTCGTCCGCGGCCTGCCGGACGACCCACACGACGCGGCCATTGTTCGCGCAATCATCGCCCTGGGCCGCAGCATGCAATTCACCGTCATCGCCGAGGGCGTCGAAACCCAGGCGCAGCAGCAATTTCTCACCGCCGAAGGCTGCGAACAGATCCAGGGGTACATCGTCAGCCTGCCACTTCCCCCCGACGAATTCGCCGCGACGTTTCTTCGTACAGCCATATTGGATTTTTCGGATAGCACAGCCGAGAAACCATCGCTATAATCCGCGGCCTACTGAGGGCCTATAGCTCAGTTGGTTAGAGCAGGGGACTCATAATCCCTTGGTCGTAGGTTCGAGTCCTACTGGGCCCACCATACTCAAAGCCGCGCACTGCGCGGCTTTTTCGTGTCTGTCGTTCAGGTTTTCCTAACGCTTTTTTCTTTTAATGCAGCTGAAACGTCCACAAAGTGTCCAAATCGATTTTTGCAGCGAGACACACAATAGAATTTGACAAACCAATCTTGCACTTTAGGATGGCACAACCTATAAATATTATAGAAAACTAATGAACATCCTTCTCCCCTTTCCTCTACCCAAAAAGAAAGCGCTTGAAGTAATACGTGAGCTTTCGGAGGTATCGGAGCGCATCTTCTATTCGCCGCACGCCAGGGCGCGGATGATTGAACGAGGCGTGAGCATGCCGGATGTAATGGACTGTTTAGGTAAGGGGCAGATCACCGAGGGGCCGTTTCAGCAGCCTGGGGGTGATTGGAGGTTTACTATTTCCTGGTTTAGAGCTGGGTCACCTCTCCAGGTCGTCGGCGCAATCGACATCGATGACGACGGGACATTTCTCGTCATAGTGACCACGATACAAAAGAAGGGGTGAGTTTTATGTACCACTACGTAGAAAGCGGCCTACCGAACGTATGGCTTAGCAATGGCTTCGTGGTGAAAGAGACCGCATATGGAGAGTCTGTTGCCATCACGGATGTGAAAGGCCTACATGACGTAATCGGCAAGGCCATCGCGGAGAAGCCCTCATTACTGACAGGCGCCGAGTTCAGATTTTTGAGAAAAGAGCTTGGGCTGTCCCAGGAAAGCCTCGCCGAAATCGTCGGTTTGACGAGCCAAGCCGTCGCGATCTGGGAAAAAACCGACAAAATCCCGATGGTGAACGACCGGTACTTGCGGGGGCTTTATCTTGAAGCCAAAACTGGCGAAGCGGATCTGATGGCGGCTATCAATACCATCAACAAATTGGACCACGACCTTTACAAACTCAATCTGGAGTTTGCAGGTGAATGGCACAATCAAGACAAAGCATGCGCTTGAGCCTGAATGCTGCGATAGAGCCCGGCAAAAATGCCGGGCTTTTTTTAGGCACTTTTCAGCCCCAGACACTCAACAATGGAATGGCCTGCACAGGCCGCAACTGCTCAAGCATTTCCCTCGTCAACACGACCTCATATGTATCCGCCGGCCTACCCCATTGCTCCACAATGACCATGCCGTCTACCAGCGTCGCGCCCAGTCCGGTAATCGTATCGGCCAATGCCTCTACGATTTGTTGGGTCCGCAACCACATACGGTCAGTGATTTCTTTAAGCTCGGCAGTTATGCGCTCGGACGACGCGGGATCCGTAGCGGGGTAGGAGATATTTCGCAGCAAATGCCGTAACTCCCTTACTTTTGCGTAATCCTGTTCTGCCCCGAGCTCTCCATTCAGGATGGCTGTCGCTTTCAATTTATCGACAAGTTTCCTGGCCGAATGCTTTGCAGGTAAGGTTTGACTCATGGCTCCTGCAAAGAGGACGATCAGCCGACTTTCCAAATGTTCCTTCATTTCTTCTATCGAGGAAATTGACCGCGTCAAGATAATGGAAGCCCCGGCCTGATGCCTCAAGTCCATGGTGACTTTCAAGGTCACATCACCCGTTTCAAAGCCCAAAGCTCGGGCAACCACGTAGTGTCCCATTTCGTGATTCGCGATCTGCAATGCATGTTCCCGTATAGCGGGAGGCATTTTCTTGTTCATTCCCATCATCTCCCGTCACAGCTCTCCGTTGCGTATTCGACTATGAGAGTAACGGCTTGTGTCTCATCCAAGGCTAGTCCAGTCAACCGCCACGAGCACCGTGCAGGATGTGCCTGTAACATGCCTGCCCATTGCTCTATACCGCTGGAGATGCCCCTTTGCCTGACACCCGCCCGCCCGTCCTTGACGAAATCGACCGCCAATTGATCGCGGCCTTGCAAATCAACGCGCGCGAAAGTGTCGCCATGCTCGCCCGTCAACTGGGTATCGCCCGCACCACCGTCACGTCGCGCTTGGCGCGGCTGGAAAAGGCCAAGGTAATCACCGGTTACGGTGTGCGCCTGGGACAGCGCGTGGTGGATGGCGGATTGCAGGCGTACGTCGGGATCACGGTGCAACCACGGTCCGGCAAGGAAGTGTTGCGTCGTCTTAGCGCCATGGCTCAGGTACAGCAGCTGTGCGCGGTGAGTGGCGAATTTGATTATGTGGCGTGGTTGCGCACCGATTCGCCGGAGCAGCTGGATCAGTTGCTGGATCAGATTGGCAGTGTGGATGGGGTGGAGAAAACGACGACTTCGATCATCCTGAGTAGCAAGATTGATCGGGGGCAGCCGGTTTGAGTTTCTGCCGGTAGGTCTTCGGTGTCTGGTCGGACCTCTTCGCGGGCAAGCCTCGCTCCTACAGTGTGTAGTGATATGTCGTCATATTGATCAGGTAATTGGTAAAACGACGACATATTGCGTCTTATTAACGTGTTCTACGCTCTCTAGAATGGCTGCCATCTTTTCCTATACTCAGACGCGCACTCTGCGTCAGGTCGCCAGCAAGGTCAGCCATGAACAAGAACAATCGCCATCCTGCAGACGGTAAAAAACCGGTCACCGTTTTCGGCCCGGACTTTCCTTTCGCTTTCGACGACTGGATCGAGCACCCGGCCGGGCTGGGCAGCATTCCGGCACACAATCACGGTGCCGAAGTGGCGATTGTCGGCGCCGGCATTGCAGGCCTGGTGGCCGCTTACGAGTTGATGAAACTGGGCCTCAAACCCGTCGTCTACGAAGCCTCGAAGATGGGCGGCCGTCTGCGCTCCCAGGCCTTCAACGGCGCTGAAGGCATCATCGCCGAACTCGGCGGTATGCGTTTCCCGGTGTCGTCGACCGCGTTTTATCACTACGTCGACAAGCTCGGCCTCCAGACCAAGCCCTTCCCCAACCCGCTGACGCCTGCGTCGGGCAGCACGGTAATCGATCTGGAAGGCAAAACTCATTACGCACAGAAACTGGCGGATCTTCCTGCACTGTTCCAGGAAGTCGCTGACGCCTGGGCCGATGCTCTGGAAGCCGGCTCGCAGTTCTCCGATATCCAGCAAGCGATCCGTGACCGCGACGTGCCGCGCCTCAAGGAACTGTGGAACACCTTGGTGCCACTGTGGGACGACCGCACGTTCTATGATTTCGTCGCCACCTCCGAAGCCTTCGCCAAGCTCTCATTCCATCATCGCGAAGTGTTCGGCCAGGTCGGTTTCGGTACTGGCGGCTGGGACTCGGACTTCCCCAACTCGATGCTGGAAATCTTCCGCGTAGTGATGACCAACTGTGACGATCACCAGCACTTGGTAGTCGGCGGCGTGGAACAAGTGCCGCTGGGCATCTGGCGCCATGTGCCGGAGCGTTGCGTGCATTGGCCTGAAGGCACCAGTCTCAGTTCGTTGCACAGCGGTGCGCCACGCTCCGGTGTGAAAAAAATCGCCCACGCACCGAACGGGCGTTTTACCGTCACCGATAACTACGGCGACACACGCGAATACGCGGCAGTACTGACCACCTGCCAGAGCTGGCTGCTGACCACCCAGATCGAATGCGACGAAAGCCTGTTCTCGCAAAAGATGTGGATGGCCCTGGACCGCACCCGCTACATGCAATCGTCGAAGACGTTTGTGATGGTCGATCGCCCATTCTGGAAGGACAAGGATCCCGAAACAGGCCGCGACCTGATGAGCATGACCCTCACTGATCGCCTGACCCGCGGCACGTACCTGTTCGATAACGGCGACGACAAGCCAGGGGTGATTTGCCTGTCGTACTCGTGGATGAGCGACGCCCTGAAAATGCTCCCGCACCCGGTGGAAAAACGCGTGAAGCTGGCGCTGGATGCATTGAAGAAGATCTACCCGAAAGTCGATATCGCCGCGCGGATCATCGGCGATCCGATCACTGTGTCGTGGGAAGCCGACCCGCATTTCCTCGGCGCTTTCAAAGGCGCCCTGCCCGGCCACTACCGTTACAACCAGCGCATGTACGCGCACTTCATGCAGGACGATATGCCGGCCGAGCAGCGCGGGATTTTCATCGCCGGCGACGACGTTTCTTGGACGCCGGCATGGGTCGAAGGCGCGGTGCAGACGTCGCTCAACGCGGTGTGGGGGATCATGAAACACTTCGGCGGTGAAACTCACGCCGAAAACCCGGGTCCAGGAGATGTGTTCAACGAGATCGGTCCAATCGCCCTGCCCGAGTAAGAGGAATCCGAAATGCGCGTAGCCCTTTACCAATGTCCACCGCTGCCCCTGGATGTCGCAGGTAACCTGCAACGCCTGCATCAACTGGCGCTGGAGGCCAAGGGCGCAGACTTGCTGGTGCTGCCGGAGATGTTCCTGACCGGCTACAACATCGGCATCGATGCGGTCAGCGTGCTGGCGGAGGTGCACAACGGTGAATCGGCGCAGCAAATCGCGCGCATTGCCAAAACGACAGGGATCGCCATTTTGTATGGCTACCCGGAGCGTACCGAAGACGGGCAGATCTACAACGCTGTGCAGTTGATCGACGCCAATGGTGAACGGTTGTGCAACTACCGCAAGACTCACTTGTTCGGCGACCTCGATCGCTCGATGTTCAGCCCCGGGCCGGACGAGTTTCCGCTGGTTGAACTCAACGGCTGGAAGCTTGGCTTTTTGATCTGCTACGACCTGGAGTTCCCGGAAAACGCCCGCCGCCTGGCATTGGCCGGTGCCGAGCTGATCCTGGTACCGACGGCTAACATGATTCCCTACGATTTCATTGCCGACGTCACCGTCCGGGCACGGGCCTTCGAAAACCAGTGTTATGTGGCTTACGCCAACTATTGCGGGCACGAAGGCGACATCCAGTATTGTGGCCAGAGCAGCATCGCCGCGCCGGATGGCAGCCGCATCGCCCAGGCCGGACTTGATGAAGCACTGATTGTCGGTGAACTGGATCGTCAGCTGATGATCGATTCCCGCGCCGCCAATCGCTACTTCCTCGACCGCCGTCCCGAGCTATACGGCGAGCTGAACAAGCCCTAATCCGCTAGCATTAGCGCTTCTCTGTTCTGGAAGTGCTCATGCCTGCGCTGAATCACCCTCGCCTTCATACTGAAACCCTCGCCAACGGCCTGCGGGTGACGTTGCGTCATGCGCCGGATTTGAAGCGCTGCGCCGCTGCGTTGCGGGTCGCTGCAGGCAGTCACGACGTGCCACTGGCCTGGCCGGGGCTGGCGCACTTTCTTGAGCATTTACTGTTCCTGGGTACAGAGCGCTTTCCCGCAGAGCAGGGGTTGATGGCCTACGTGCAAGGTCATGGCGGGCAAGTGAATGCGCGAACCAGCGAACGTACGACGGACTTCTTTTTCGAGCTGCCGCCTCAGGCGTTTAACGGTGGGCTGGAGCGTTTGTCAGACATGCTCGCTCATCCGCGTATGAATCCGGACGATCAGCGGCGGGAACGGGAGGTTCTGCACGCCGAATTTGTCGCTTGGTCGCGGGATGCGGCGGCCCAACAACAGTTCGCGCTGTGCGATGGACTCTCGGCGGCTCATCCGTTGCGGGCGTTTCATGCGGGAAACCGTTACAGCCTGCCGGTGCCGCAGCCCGAATTTCAGCAAGCGCTGAAGGACTTCTATCAGCGGTTTTACCAGACCGGGCAAATGACGCTGAGTCTGGCCGGGCCACAGAATCTCGATGAATTGAAGCGGATGGCACAGGCGTTTGCCGTTGCTATTCCCTCCGGCGAGAACGTCCCTCAGACAAAACCCACCCTGTTGATGGATTCTTCAGACAATAGTTATCAACAGGCTGGAGAACGTCGACTGGATCTGCTGTTCACCTTCGAAGCGCTGCCCGACTCATCGCCCGAAGCGCTGGCGTTCCTGTGCCATTGGCTGAACGCCGAAAAACCCGGCGGCCTGGTGGCGCAGCTGCGAGAGCATGGGCTGGCGGACAGCCTGAAAGCCGCGCCGCTCTATCACTACGCTGGCCAAGCCCTGCTGCACATCGAATTCACACGGCCCGCCCACGCCACGCAACCGGACAACGTGATCCGCGAACGGCTTCTGGATTGGCTGGGCTTTTTTGCCTCCCATCAGGATTGGGCCGAATTGCGCGAAGAGTACTCCGCCCTGCTGCAGCGCCAACAGCAAGTCAGCAGCGCCTTGCAACTGGCCCGACGAGACAGCGAACAGCTTGAAGCCGGGCGGTCCGAACAGGGCGTTGTCGCCCTCAAGGCAATCCTTGAACAAATCGGCGCTGTGGATAACTTTACCGGCCAGTGGCAACTGCCGACCCCCAACCCGTTTTTGCGCGCCGAGACGCCAGTCCCGAATGCCGGCTTGATTCGCGGCCAGACCAGCGCCCACCGCGGCCTGCGGACGTTTGCCCAGGATCGCTCACGCAGTCGCCGCGAACGTTCGCCGATGCAGTTCAGTCAGGCATTGCCGGGCAACACCGATCAAGGTGCGGTTTATCTGCGCTGGCGCCTGGAGTTCGTACCCCACAGCCGCCTTCAGTCGAACCTGGAAAACAACCTGCGGTTGCTGCGCGAAGATGCGCGTCAGGCCGGTGTCGACTTTTCCTTCAGTGCTTCGGGCAACGAATGGCTATTGAAAATGACGGGGCTGCAGGAACCGATGCCGACAGTCCTCGAACATGCGCTGAAAGAACTGACAAAACCTGATGCCGATTTCTCACAGGAAGAGCCGGCGGCTGTTGCATTGATGCCGATTCGACAGCTTCTCAAAGCATTGCCCGATCTACGCCATGAGCACAACGTAGCCTCAGATGACCTACAGCAACTCTGGTCGAGCGCACGCTGGGATGGCCTGGCCACAGGCCTGTCTGCCCAGACTCAAGCAGCAATGGGGCTTGCCTTGAGTCGTATTCCCGGCACTGCGGACAGTCAACTGACGCCGCCTCCGTCGATTCGCTCGCAGCATCTCTGGAACTCCGTCGATACCGGCTCCAGCGAACACGCGCTGCTACTCTTCTGTCCGACAGCAACCCATGACATCGCCGATGAAGCCGCCTGGCGCTTGCTCGGGCACGTATGCCAGACGCCGTTCTACCAGCGCCTCCGGGTAGAGTTGCAACTTGGGTATGCCGTGTTCAGCGGACTACGCCAGATAAACGGTCAGACCGGGCTCCTGTTTGGCGTGCAATCGCCGAGCGTCGCGCCCATGGATTTACTGGAACACATCGAACAGTTCCTCAGCGAACTGGAAGGGATGATCGAACGCATCGATGACGCGACCTTCATCGCTCAGCGCCAAGCCCTGGCCGATCAATTCGACAGCATCGCCCTGCCCAACGCCCAGGCCGCCGAGCTGCTCTGGCAAGGCAAACTGGCCGGCCACTCGTCTGATTACCTGCAGCGTCTGCCTCAGGCGATTCTGATGATCGACCGTGAAGCCTTGCTGGCGGCGGCACAACGACTGAATCGGGCCGATGGTGGATGGCGCTGTCTGGCCAGCGGGCCTTGTTCCGGGGCGCCTTGGCAAGTGGCAAAATGATCATTACCGGCGCTGCAATTAGCTTTCTCAAAGATTCGTGGCCAATCGCTCTGTAATTTTGAGTAACATAGCCACCTAACTATCTGAACATCTCCAGCTGGAGGTGGACTATATGTATAGGTCTCAACTGTCCCATCCACCTGAAGGAGCGCTTCTATGTCCTGGTCCAAACCTGCTTACACCGACCTGCGTATCGGCTTCGAAGTCACCATGTACTTCGCAAGCCGCTAAGCTCTGCCGTCTGGTAGAGAATGCAGTGCTACGCCTCGGCTCGCCGGGGCGTTTTTATTTTCAGCTTTCAATGATGGAGCGGCCATGTTTGTCCAGATTCTAGGTTCCGCCGCCGGCGGCGGTTTCCCCCAGTGGAACTGCAACTGCGTGAACTGCGCAGGTTTTCGCGACGGCAGCCTGCGGGCCGAGGCACGTACCCAGTCGTCCATCGCTATTTCCGATGACGGCGTGAACTGGGTGCTGTGCAATGCTTCGCCGGACATCCGCGCCCAGCTCCAGAGTTTTGCGCCAATGCAGCCGGGCCGCGCGCTGCGTGACACCGGCATCAGCGCAATCATTCTGATGGACAGCCAGATCGATCACACCACAGGTCTGCTCAGCCTGCGCGAAGGTTGCCCGCATCAGGTGTGGTGCACCGACATGGTCCACGAAGACCTGAGCACCGGTTTCCCTCTGTTCACCATGCTGACTCACTGGAATGGCGGGTTGAACTGGAACCGTATCGAACTCGATCAGAGCTTCACCGTCCCGGCCTGCCCGAACTTGCGCTTCACCCCGCTGCCCCTGCGTAGCGCCGCACCACCGTACTCGCCGCATCGGTTCGACCCGCACCCGGGCGACAACATTGGCCTGATCGTCGAAGACCTGAGCACCGGCGGCAAACTGTTCTATGCACCGGGCCTGGGCAAGGTCGACATATCGCTGCTGAAGATCATGGCCAGCAGCGATTGCCTGTTGGTGGATGGCACGATGTGGGACGACGACGAAATGCAGCGCCGTGGCGTCGGCACCCGCACTGGCCGGGAAATGGGCCACCTGGCGCAGAACGGCCCTGGCGGCATGCTCGAAGTGCTGGAACAGCTGCCCAAACAGCGCAAAGTGCTTATCCATATCAATAACACCAACCCGATTCTCGACGAGGATTCGCCAGAGCGTGCGGAGCTGGCCCGTCGCGAGGTTGAAGTGGCGTATGACGGCATGAGTATTGTGTTGTAGCGGATGGCCTCTTCGCGGGCAAGCCTCGCTCCTACAGAGCGATAACGCCGACCTGTAGGAGCGAGGCTTGCCCGCGAAGGCGTCCCACCAGATACACCAGAATCCACCGGTTGTACCCCGGAGAACCGCAATGACTGACACCGCAATGTCCCCCGCCGAATTCGAAGCGGCCCTGCGCGCCAAGGGTGCCTACTACCACATCTATCACCCGTATCACGTGGCGATGTATGAAGGCCGGGCGACCCGCGAGCAGATCCAGGGCTGGGTCGCCAACCGTTTCTATTACCAGGTGAACATTCCACTCAAGGATGCCGCGATTCTGGCCAACTGCCCGGACCGCGAGATTCGTCGCGAGTGGATTCAGCGTTTGCTGGACCATGACGGCGCCCCCGGCGAAGAAGGTGGCATCGAAGCCTGGCTACGCCTTGGCCAAGCGGTCGGCCTCGACCCGGATCAACTGCGCTCTCAGGAACTGGTGCTGCCCGGCGTGCGTTTTGCCGTGGATGCCTACGTCAACTTCGCCCGCCGGGCCCGTTGGCAGGAAGCCGCCAGCAGTTCGCTGACCGAGCTGTTCGCGCCGCAGATCCACCAATCGCGCCTCGACAGCTGGCCGCAGCATTACCCGTGGATCGACCCGGCCGGTTACGAATATTTCCGTACGCGTCTGGGCCAGGCGCGCCGGGATGTGGAGCATGGTCTGGCGATCACTTTGCAGCACTACACGACGCGGGAAGGCCAGGAGCGCATGCTGGAAATTCTCCAGTTCAAACTGGACATTCTTTGGAGCATGCTCGATGCCATGAGCATGGCCTACGAACTGAACCGCCCGCCCTACCACAGCGTGACCGAACAGCGGGTCTGGCATAAAGGAATCATCGTATGAGTTTCGATCGCAGCAAAACCCCGACCTGGCGCCCAGGCTATCGTTTTCAGTACGAGCCGGCACAAAAAGGCCATGTGCTGCTCTACCCGGAAGGCATGATCAAACTCAACGACAGCGCCGCGCTGATTGGCGGTTTGATTGATGGTCAGCGGGATGTCGCGGCGATCATCGCCGAATTGAACACGCAATTCCCCGACGTGCCCGAGCTTGGTGAAGACATCGAGCAATTCATGGAGGTCGCCCGTGCTCAGCACTGGATCGAACTTGCCTGACTCCACGTCAATCAAGTTACCGCCCAAGCCTGAAATCGGCCTGCCACTGTGGTTGCTGGCCGAGCTGACGTATCGCTGCCCGCTGCAATGCCCGTACTGCTCCAATCCATTGGATTTCGCCGAGCAAGGCAAAGAATTGACCACCGAGCAGTGGCTCAAAGTCTTTCGTGAAGCCCGGGAGATGGGTGCGGCGCAGCTGGGCTTTTCCGGTGGTGAGCCGCTGGTGCGCCAAGACCTCGCCGAGCTGATCGCCGAGGCGCGCAAGCTGGGCTTCTACACCAACCTGATCACCTCGGGCATTGGCCTCACCGAGCAGAAAATCAGCGACTTCAAGAAGGCCGGTCTGGACCACATCCAGATCAGTTTTCAAGCCAGCGACGAGCAAGTGAATAACCTGCTGGCCGGCTCAAAAAAAGCCTTCGCGCAGAAACTCGAAATGGCTCGCGCGGTGAAGGCTCACGGCTACCCGATGGTGCTGAACTTCGTCACCCATCGGCACAACATAGACAAGATCGACCGGATCATCGAGCTGTGCATTGCCCTTGAAGCGGACTTCGTCGAACTCGCGACATGCCAGTTCTACGGCTGGGCCCAGCTCAATCGGGTTGGCCTGTTGCCGACCAAAGAACAATTGGTTCGCGCCGAACGCATCACCAATGAATACCGCGCCAAACTGGAAGCCGAAGGGCATCCGTGCAAGCTGATTTTCGTTACGCCGGACTATTACGAAGAACGCCCGAAAGCCTGCATGAATGGCTGGGGCAGTATTTTTCTGACAGTCACGCCGGACGGAACCGCCCTGCCTTGTCATGGTGCCCGACAGATGCCGGTGCAGTTTCCCAATGTGCGCGACCACAGCATGCAGCACATCTGGTACGACTCGTTCGGTTTCAACCGCTTTCGCGGCTACGACTGGATGCCCGAGCCGTGCCGTTCCTGCGACGAGAAAGAAAAGGATTTCGGCGGCTGCCGCTGTCAGGCGTTCATGCTCACGGGGGACGCGAGCAACGCCGACCCGGTGTGCAGCAAGTCGGAACATCACGGCGTGATTCTCAAGGCCCGCGAAGAAGCCGAACACGCGACCCAGACCATTGAACAACTGGCCTTTCGCAATGAACGAAACTCACGCCTCATCGCCAAAAGCTGAACCCTTGAGCGCCGCCAAGGCTGTCGCGGCCGGCATCGACTTCGCCGAGTTACAGGTCGGGCAACATGGCCTGTTCTGGAACGAATACCGCCCCGAGGACGCCGCCTGCCGGATCTGGCAGTGGCGCGACGGCCAGGCTCGTTGCCTGACGCCGCCCACCTTCAGTGTGCGCAGCCGGGTGTACGAATATGGCGGCGGCGCGTTTTGTCTGACCGATGACGGGCTGGTTTTCGTCAACGAGGCCGACCAGCAGCTGTATCGGCAATCGCTGACGGGTGAGGCACCTGAGGTCCTGACTTCAAGTGAATGCCGCTACGGCGATTTGCACTTCGCCAACGGGCAGGTGCTGGCGGTGGAAGAGAACCGTGATCGACATCGCCTGGTGGCTATCAATCTGACTGACGGCCAACGTCATCTGCTGGCCGAAGGTGCCGATTTCTACTCGGCACCGACCTTGAGTCCTGACGGTCAGCGTCTGGCCTGGATCGAGTGGAACCGTCCGGATCAGCCTTGGACCGCTACCCGCCTGATGGTTGCCGAACGCCAGAGTGATCACACCTTTGCGCCACCGCGCTGTGTGGCGGGTGACGGCGCCCAGGAGTCACTGCAACAACCTAGATTCGATGACAGCAGCCGTTTGTTTTGTCTGACCGATCGCGGCGGTTTCTGGCAGCCGTGGGTGGAGTCCGGCAACGGCTTGAGCCCACTCCCAAGCGCTGCCGCCGACCATGGACCGGCGCCTTGGCAACTGGGAGGTTGCACCTGGTTGCCGTTGGGCGACGACACTTATCTGGCGAGTTGGACCGAGGGTGGTTTTGGTCGACTGGGGCTTTGTCATGGCGATGGTTCCCGTGACGATTTCACTGGCGACTACAGCCGCTTCCGCCACCTCGCACAGGATGAGCAGTTCATCTACTGCATCGCCGCTTCGCCGGTCAGTTCATCGGCAATCATTGCCATCGACCGTGAAACACGCCAGGTCAACGTTCTGGCCGGCGGTATCGCACCGCTGCCAGCCGAACAGATCAGCTGCCCGAAAACCCTGCGTTATCCAAGCGGTTCGGGCGAGGCCCATGGTTTTTTCTACCCAGCGATGACCAACAACACGAAACCGTCGTTGGTGGTGTTCATTCACGGCGGCCCGACTTCAGCCTGCTACCCGATGTTCGATCCGCGGATCCAGTATTGGGCACAACGCGGCTTCGCCGTGGCCGACCTCAATTACCGAGGCAGCAGCGGCTATGGCCGGGCTTATCGCCAGGCGTTGCATCTGAGCTGGGGTGACGTGGATGTGGAAGACGCCTGTGCGGTGGTGGCCTACCTAGCCGATCAGGGACTGATCGACGGCGACAAGGCGTTTATCCGCGGCGGCAGCGCCGGCGGGTACACCACGTTGTGCGTACTAGCCTTTCACAAGGTCTTTCGTGCGGGCGCCAGTCTGTATGGCGTCAGCGATCCCGTTGCGCTAGGCCACGCCACTCACAAGTTCGAAGGTGATTATCTGGATTGGTTGATCGGCGACCCGGTGCAGGACGCCGAACGCTACGCCGCGCGCACGCCATTGCTGCACGCGAACAACATCAGCGTTCCGGTGATTTTCTTTCAGGGTGAACTGGACGCCGTGGTGGTGCCGCAACAGACCCGCGACATGGTCACTGCGCTACAGGACAACGGCATTCTGGTCGAAGCGCATTACTACGCCGACGAGCGCCATGGCTTTCGCAAGGCCGGCAATCAGGCCCATGCGTTGGAACAGGAGTGGTTGTTTTATCGGCGGGTGATGGAGTTGGCGGGCTGAAACCGCGTCGTGCCCTTCGCGGGCAAGCCTCGCTCCTACAGAACGTAGAGGCTTGCCCGCGAAGGCTGTTTACCTGACACATCAAAACTCAGCGCTTGGCGATGATGTATACCGCATGCACGATCCCCGGAATGTAACCGCACAACGTCAGCAGAATGTTCAGCCAGAACGCCCCAGCGAAACCGACTTGCAGAAACACACCCAGTGGCGGCAACAGAATGGCTATGATGATTCGAATAAAGTCCATGGGGTAGCTCCTGATTGAAGTTGGCTCTTGTGAAACCATACAGCTAATCGACCTGCGGCGTTCTACGGGGTTCAGTTGTCAATTCCGATCACTGCCTCCCTCCAAAGGAAGACAAAAAAACGCCCCACGCCAAAAGAATCAGGCGTAGGGCGATGCGTTATACCGCGAGACGGTTCGAGAATTCGTGTAGGACGGGTCTGATCAGACCGCAATACCTTTCCGGCACTGCAGTTGCGCGGTGCGTACGCGGGAGAAGGCACGGGCCAGGCGCAGGAGCATTTCGTCGATATTGACCTTGCTAACGGTGAGGGCTGGGGTAAAGCGCAAGCAATCGGGTTGCGGGGCGTTGAGCAGCAATCCTTCGTACAGCGCAGCCTTGACTACGGCCTCAGCCGAATCGTCGGACAGATCAAGACCCCAGAGCAGTCCTTGCCCGCGCAACTCACCGTGACCGTAGCGATGAGCCAGACGACTCAAGCCTTCACGCAGATGCTGACCGACCTCGCGCACATGATCGAGATGGCCCTTGTCCTGCACATTGTCGAGGACGACAAGACCGGCAGCACTCATCAGCGCATTGCCGTGATGCGTGCCGGTCAGTTCGCCGACTTCGAAACAACAGGCCTTGCCTCGCGCCAGCAATGCCGCCAATGGCACGCCACCGCCGAGTCCTTTGCCGAGCACGACGATATCTGCCCGCACGCCGTAGGACTGTTCGGCGAGCAAGCTGCCGCAGCGACCGATGCCGGTTTGCACTTCGTCGAGTATCAGCAAGATGCCAAGCTCACGACACAGGCGCTCGACACCTTTGAGGTAGTGTTCGGTGGCGGGAATCACTCCGGCCTCGCTCTGGATCGGCTCGAGCATGATTGCGACAGTCTGGGCGTCCACGGCCGCATGCAACGCCGGCAGGTCATTGAACGGAACATGACTGAAGCCCGGCAGTTGTGGCTCGAATCGGTTGATCAGATTGGAACTGTCCGACGCTGAAATCGTCCCGAGACTACGGCCATGACAACCTTTACTGGCAACAATGATCCTCGAAGCACCGCCGCGATGTCGCTGACCCCATTTGCGCGCCAACTTGATCGCTGCTTCACAGGCTTCGCTGCCACTGTTGAGCAGGTGCGCCTGGTCACTGCCGGTGCTGGTACAGAGCCGTTCCGTGAGGTTGAGCATGCCACGGTTATGCAAACTGAAACCTGGGTTGATCAACAACTGAGCCTGTTCCGAAATGGCTTTGACCAGTGCCGAAGGGCTATGTCCAAGGCTATTGGCGCCGCCACCCTGTGAGAAATCAAGATAAGCGCGGTCATCGCTGTCCCACAGCCATGAGCCTTGGCCCCGCACGAAAATCTGTTTCGGCCGTTCGACACTGGCATCAGGCACTCGCTGGTTAAGTTGTCGCTTCTGGACGACAGGGAGGTGTCCATTGCCAGGTCATCAAGGCTCGGTGTTTTGCGTCGCAGGTTGAACAGATTCATTGGATAAAACCTCGTTTGAGGTTTTCTGTCTTGCCTATGTAAACACCATCGTCGTAAACGGTATTCATCGTGCGCTATGGCCCTGTAAGCCCTGTGAATGTGGTTAGACTAGGCTTAGGCAAGGCACTGAGCCATTTCGATTTTCCAGCATTTTCGATAAGTATTACTTATGGATTTCAAGCAACTGCGTTATTTCGTCGCGGTCTACGAAGAAGGCCACGTCGGCCGGGCCGGCGAGCGACTTTCAATCTCCCAACCAGCGTTGTCCCAGCAGATTCGCCAACTCGAAAAAAACCTCGATGTGAGCCTGTTCGAGCGCAGCAGCAAACGTCTGCTGCCCACTCTGGCTGCCCATACGCTGTACAACCATGCTCTGCCCTTGCTCGATGGCCTGCAGCGCGCACGCGAAGCCTTGGGCAACTTCAAGGGAAAGGCGCTACGAACCTTGGCCATCGGCGTACTGCAGACCGTCCACTCCAGCCTCGTGCCGCAAATGCTCGAACGCGTGCGCAAGGCACAGCCACATTTGGTGGTGCAGATCTATGAACTGACCGGCCTGGAAATCGAGCGGCGGCTACTCAATGGTTCACTGGACATCGGCATCAGCTACCTGCCGCCCCGTCAGCCGGGTTTGCACGGCGTGCAGTTGTACGAAGATGAACTGACCCTTGTCATCCCGGCGGACCACCCGTTGCGCGAATTCAAGAAAGTCTCTATGAGCCAGGCCGCCGAGTTACCGATGTTGCTACTGGGTGAAGAGTTCCAAGTGAGGCAGATCTGGCAGGCACAATTAGCCAATCTGGGACGTCGCCCCCAAGTGCAGGCTGAGCTGAACAACATGGCAGGGATTCTCGACAGCCTGCCGCACACGCGACTGGCGACGGTTCTGCCTGGGCGCTCGCAAAAGACCCATGGCGATCAGGCCTTGCTGTGGAAACCACTGAGCGAGCCGCGGGTGCCGCTGAAAGTCGGATTGGTGTGTCGGGATGTGCAGCGGCAACAGGCTTCGCTGACGTTGTTGCGGACATTGCTGGAAGAAGTGATAAATGGGCCAGATGACCACTTGAATGGCCCGGCGACACTGGACGGGTTGAGCTGAGCACTTTTTTCCAGGCAAAAGAAAACCCCGCCGAAGCGGGGCTTTGCAGACTGTTTCCCTGACATCCATTTCACTCCGCCGTCCTGGCAGAATCCTACGTGTCCGTGTTGTTGCTTTGCGCTTCCTGCGCGACGTCCATGTGAAGTAGATTAGCTCTGGATCCAATCTTCGCCTATGGGAAAACAGCAGCACGTTATGTAAGAGAATGCTTACATAACGTCAAAGGATCAGAATTGTCCTGCGTCCAGCAGGAACAGCGATTCGCTGCCTGCCTTTACCGACGCGCTCAATGAGTGAATACGCGGCAGTAGACGTGCGAAATAGAACCGCGCCGTGCCGAGTTTGCTCGCATAGAATTCGTCCTGCGCTTCTTTACCGAAGGCTGCCTTGGCCATCAGTGCCCACATGTAGGCGTAGGCCATGTAGCCGAATGCTTGCAGATACTCGACCGACGCCGCGCCGATCTCGTTCGGGTTGTTTTTCGCACGGTCCAGCAACCACGCGGTCAGTTCGTCGAGGGTGTCCACCGCATCATTCAGCGGCTGGGTGAACTCCGCCAGGTCAGCACTGGCTGTCCCGATGAAATGACGAATCTCATCAGCGAACAGATTGTAAAACGCCCCGCCGCTGCCGACGATTTTGCGTCCTACAAGGTCCAGCGCCTGAATACCGTTGGTGCCTTCGTAGATCTGAGTAATCCGTACATCACGAACCAGTTGCTCCTGGCCCCACTCACGAATGTAGCCGTGACCGCCAAACACCTGCTGGCCGTGAACCGTGGTTTCCAGACCCAGGTCGGTCAGGAATGCCTTGGCCACCGGCGTCAGCAATGCAACCAGATCTTCTGCGCGCTTGCGGGTGGTGGCGTCTTCGCTGAACTTGGCGGTGTCCAACTGCATCGCCACGTAAGTCGAGAAAGCACGGCCGCCTTCGTTCGAGGCTTTCATGGTCAGCAGCATGCGACGCACATCCGGGTGGACGATGATCGGGTCAGCGACCTTGTCTTTGTTTTGCGCGCCGGTCGGCGAGCGGCTTTGCAGACGGTCGCGAGCATATTCGATAGCGTTCTGGTACGAGCGCTCGCCAGTGGCCAGGCCCTGGATGCCGACGCCCAGACGCTCGTAGTTCATCATGGTGAACATCGCCGCCAGGCCTTTGTTCGGCTCGCCGACCAGGTAACCCACGGCTTCGTCGAAGTTCATCACGCAGGTCGCGGACGCCTGGATGCCCATCTTGTGTTCGATCGAACCGCAGTTCGCCGGGTTACGTGCGCCCAGGCTGCCATCGGCATTGACCATGAACTTCGGCACCAGGAACAAAGAGATGCCTTTCGGTCCCGCTGGCGCGTCCGGCAGTTTGGCCAGTACCAGGTGGATGATGTTCTCGGTCAGGTCGTGCTCGCCGCCGGTGATGAAGATTTTGGTGCCGCTGACTTTGTAGGAACCGTCGGCCTGAGGCTCGGCCTTGGTGCGGATAATCCCCAGGTCAGTACCGGCGTGCGGCTCGGTCAGGCACATGGAACCGGCCCATACACCGGCGTACATGTTTGGCAGGTACGCCGCTTTCAGCTCTTCGCTGGCGTGGGCGTTGATCGACAGGCAGGCGCCGGCGGTCAGCATCGGGTACAGACCGAACGACAGGCTCGCAGAGTTGACCATTTCTTCGACCTGCGCCGAAACCGCCTTGGGCATGCCCATGCCGCCGTAGGTCGGATCACCACCGACACCAACCCAACCGCCTTCAGCGTAAGTCTGATAAGCCTGTGGGAAACCGGCTGGGGTGGTGACGGCACCGTCGGCCCAGTGGCAGCCTTCTTCGTCAGCTGCACGGCTCAGGGGCGCGATGCTTTTGCTGGTGACCTTGCCGGCTTCTTCGAGAATGGCTTCGACCGTTTCCGCTTCGACGGTCTCGGCCAGCGCAGGCAGTTCGGCCCAGAGTTTGGCGACCTCGAAAACTTCATTGAGGACGAAGCGCATATCGCGCAGGGGCGCTTTGTAGTCAGCCATGGCAAACCTCGCAAGATCTAAACAGGTGGTTCGTAGAATGTGATTTCGTTGTGTCCGAGTGTACCTCAACAACTTTTACGACACATAGGGTCAGCCCATGACCGTTTTGTTATTTTTAGTCACCAGCCTTTCAGCTGAGATCGTTCTCGCCTGCCAGAACGCATTCGCGGGCAAGCCTCGCTCCTACGGTTCTATGTCGTTCACGTTAAATGCGTACGACACGACCTGTAGGAGCGAGGCTTGCCCGCGAAGCTTTTCGGGTAACCGTCAGAGCGCAAACAACTCTGCCGGCAGCTTCATCAGGCAATCGCTGCCCGCCTCGATGGCCGCCCGATGAGCAGCCGTACGTGGCAGCAAACGCTTGAAGTAAAACTCGCTGGTCGCCAGCTTGCCCCGGCAGTAATCGGCATCGCCGCCGCTCGCATCCAGCTGCGCCTGAGCCACCAACGCCATGCGTAGCCACAGGTAGCCGAGGATGATGTAGCCGCTGTACATCAGGTAATCCACCGAGGCAGCGCCGACTTCATCCGGATTTTTCATCGCGGCCATGCCGACCTTGGTGGTCAACTCGCCCCACTGCTGATTCAGACTGTTGAGCTGCGCCACATAGCTGCCGAGTTGCGGATGCTCAGCGTTTGCCGCGCAGAATTTGTGGACGATTTTGGTGAAGCCGCGCAGCAGTTTTCCCTGACTGCCAAGGACTTTGCGCCCAAGCAAGTCCAGCGCCTGAATGCCATTGGTGCCTTCGTAGATCGGCGCGATCCGGCAGTCGCGAACCAGCTGCTCCATGCCCCACTCACGAATGAAACCGTGGCCGCCAAACACCTGCATGCCGAGGTTGGTCACCTCCAGCCCGGTGTCGGTCATGAAGGCTTTGCAGATCGGCGTCAGGAATGCCAACAAGTCTTCGGCATCCTGGCGCGCCGTTTCATCCAGGCTCAGATGAGCGACGTCCAGCAACTGCGCGGTGAAATAAGTCAGCGCCCGGTTGCCTTCATTGAAGGCCTTCATGGTCAGCAACATCCTGCGCACATCGGGATGAACGATGATCGGGTCGGCGACTTTTTCCGGCGCTTTCGGGCCGGTCAGCGAGCGCATTTGCAGGCGGTCGTTGGCGTATTTGATTGCGCCCTGGAAACTTGCCTCACCCAGACACAGACCTTGCATGCCGGTGCCGAGCCGCGCGTGGTTCATCATGGTGAACATGCAGTTCAGGCCCTTGTTCGGCTCACCGATCAAGAAGCCCTTCGCGTCGTCGAAATTGAGCACACAGGTGGCCGAGGCCTTGATGCCCATTTTGTGTTCGATCGAGCCGCAGGAAACACCATTGCGCTCACCCGCCTCGCCCTCGGCATCGGGTAGGTATTTAGGAACGATAAACAGCGAAATGCCCTTGGTACCGGCCGGCGCGTCCGGCAGTTTGGCCAGCACCAGATGGATGATGTTGTCACTCATGTCGTGTTCGCCGGCGGAAATGAAAATCTTGCTGCCGGAAATCGCGTAACTGCCGTCAGCCTGAGGCACGGCGCGGGTCTTGATGATGCCCAGATCGGTGCCGCAATGGGCTTCGGTCAGGCACATGGTGCCGGTCCATTGGCCAGCGGTGAGCTTGCTCAGATAGGTTTGTTTCTGTTCTTCGGTGCCATGGGCATGGATCGCCGACATAGCACCGTGAGTCAGGCCGGGGTACATGCCCCAGGAGGTGTTGCTGGAACCGACCATTTCACTGATGACCAGCCCCAAAGAACTGGGTAAACCCTGGCCGCCGTAAGCCGGATCCGCCGCCAGACCATGCCAGCCGCCTTCCACGTACTGTGCGAAAGCCTGCTTGAAACCTGTAGGCGTTGTGACCACGCCGTTGTCGAAATGGCAGCCTTCTTCGTCGCCGCTTCGGTTCAGCGGTGCGAGAACGTTCTCACAGAATTTCGCGCCTTCTTCGAGGATCGCATTGATCATGTCCGGGCTGGCATCGGTAGCCCCGAGAGCGGCGTAGTTGCGGTGGAAATCGAAGACGTGGTCGATCAGAAAGCGCATGTCGCGCAGGGGAGCTTTGTACTCGGGCATGGTCATTTCTCCGGCAGCAGATTGCTCAAACCTACTGCCGCGCACCACGCCTCACAATCACAGTCCAGACGCTGAATGCGCCATCATCACTCAACCCGCAGCGGCGTCCATGCGCACCGCGCCACGGCGGTTCTGACCGAAAGCCATCACACAGTTTCGCCCCGCGCCTTTGGCGCTGTAGAGCGCCTGGTCAGCGGATTTGAGCACTTCTTCCGGCGTGCGCTGCTCCAACCGCTCGGCGACACCGATGCTGACGGTGACCGATACACTCGAGGCGCCTGAACCCGCGCGGCGCTGGCGTCCCTGCTGGTCATCCTGGGGACGACTGTCCTGATTGCGCAGCTGGATGTTGTAGGTGGCGATGGATTCGCGGATGACTTCCAGGTGCGGCATACACTCTTCGAGGGTTTTGCCTGCGAACACCAGAGCAAATTCTTCACCGCCGTAGCGATATGCCCTACCGCCCCCGCTGATTTTCGACAGCTTGCTGGCGACCAGGCGCAACACCTGATCGCCGACATCGTGGCCGTGGGTGTCGTTGAATTTCTTGAAGTGGTCGACGTCGCCCATGGCCAGCACGTAATTGCGCCCCAGCCGTTGCATGCGTTCGTTCAGGGCGCGGCGACCCGGCAGGCCGGTGAGCTCATCGCGGAACGCCATCTGATAGGCTTCATGGGCAACTGCAGCGGCAATCATCAACATCACCTGGCTGCACATGATGTTCAGGGTAAACGGCAGGATGAAGGTCTTCGGCAACATCCAGAACAATCCCAACAGACCCACCAATTGCGCAGCATGCAAGGGTCTTGGGTTGCGCCAGTATTGCCAGGCCAGTAACAGGAACGAGGCGATGAATACCGGGTAGGACAACTGGATCAGACTCATCCAGGCGCCATGCAGGGCTGGCCAGCGGATCTCCGAGAGCCACATCAACAGCGCCTGTGGGTAACTCTGTTCCAGCCCCAGCGCCACGCTGCCGAACGCCAGCAACACGGCGAAACGCGCCACCATGTCCTGAAACAGATGGGTGCGCTCCTGCCAGGCGGCGAACAAGCCGAAGAGTAATGGCAGCAACAGACAGCACAGATGGAAGACCACGGCGGCATCGTCACGGACTTTACCATTGTCGCGGTAGTAGTCGGTCTGGGTGTCGAGCAAGAAGTAGGCGATGTACACCGTGACCATCAGAAACAGTTCACGCTGACGTCGGTAAACTGCGCAATACGCCCCGCCGAGCAACAGCACCAGCGTAGGCAGCACGTTGAACAGCGAGGTGAAGAAGACGTTGAGATCCTTGACGTAGGCAGCCGCAAGCCCCGCAAGCAATAACAGTAGCGATGGCAAAAAGTGACTGAAACGTACAGCGGAAGAACGCGGCAAGGGTAAAACTCCGACCCGGCAAACAAAGATGGCATTGTGCCTGCATTTAGCACAGCTAAGCACATGCAATGTGACGTGTGTCACATCGCCATCCTCTTTAACGGCAGCAATGGTGTTCTTCTTAGCGTTTTAGTCAGGAATATTTACAGGCGTGATCGTTTGCGTCAGGCATAAAAAAACCGCTGCTCCCGAGGAAGCAGCGGCTTTGTGAAGAGACTGCGTAGGGCTTAGTAACCCAGTGCGAAGTCTTCTTCTTTCATGTCCATCAGGTTGTTGGCGCCCGACAGCATGGTTACAACGTGAGTGCGAGTACGCGGCAGGATACGCTGGAAGTAGAAGCGCGCAGTCTGCAGCTTGGCGGTGTAGAACGCCTCTTCGGTGGTGCCGGCAGCCAGTTTCTCGGCAGCCAGACGCGCCATGTCAGCCCAGAAGTAGGCAAGGCAGGCGTAACCGGAGTACATCAGGTAGTCCACCGACGCGGCGCCAACTTCTTCGCGGTCTTTCATGGCAGCCATACCGACCTTCATGGTCAGCTCGCCCCACTCTTTGTTCAGCGCAGCCAATGGCTCGACGAACTCTTTGACCGCGTCGTTGCCTTCGTTGGTCTGGCAGAACTTGTGGACGATCTTGGTGAAGCCTTTGAGCGCTTCGCCTTGAGTCATCAGCACTTTACGGCCCAGCAGGTCGAGTGCCTGGATACCGGTGGTGCCTTCG
>NZ_JBIVCD010000056.1:0-20052 GCF_044746425.1 Pseudomonas sp. NPDC086112
CCAGGCGCAAGAGGGCATCTTGCCCGGCCTGCCACACCTGAGCCGCAGCCGCTTCAACGCCTGGACCCCCGGCTACGCCGCCCCCGAACTGCTCGAAGGCCAACCGCTGTCGGCCAGCGCGGACGTGTACGGCGTGGCCTGCGTGATCTATGAACTGGCGGGCGGCAAACACCCGTTCCGCCGCTTGCCCTCGACCCAGGCCCGCGACGAACACCTGGAGCGCGAGCTGCAGGCTCCGCGGAACCTACCGAAACACTGCTGGCCAGCGCTGCGCACCGCGCTGAGTTTCAACGCGGCAGAACGCAGCATCACTGCCACCCAATTGCGTGACGCCTTGGGCGCCACTTCGTCCTGGCTACAACGTCTGCGACTTCGGGCGTAACGGATGACATTCGAACAGGGAGCACTTTATGTTCAACCCAGCTAACGAAACGCACTTCAGTCTGACCGTTGAAGACTATGCCGGCGACCTGCAAGTGCTGTCGTTCACCGGCACCGAAGGCATCAGCCAGCCGTATCGCTTCGACCTGGAACTGGTCAGCGAAAACCCGGATCTGGACCTGGAAAAGCTCCTGCACAAGCAGGCGTTCCTCGCATTCGACCCGAAAGGCAGTGGCATCCACGGCCAGATCTACCGCGTAGCCCAAGGCGATGCCGGCAAGCGCCTGACCCGCTACAAAGTCTCCCTGGTGCCGCAGCTGCAATACCTGCATCACCGCACCAACCAGCGCATCTACCAGCAGATGTCGGCGCCGAAAATCATCGCGCTGATCCTCGAAGAACACGGCATCAAAGGCAACGCCTACCGCTTCCAGCTGAACACCCCGTGCCCGGACCGCGACTACTGCGTGCAATACGACGAAACCGACCTGCACTTCGTCCAGCGCCTGTGCGAAGAAGAAGGCATTCACTACCACTTCCAGCACAGCGAAAAAGCCCACCTGCTGGTATTCGGCGACGACCAGACCGTGTTCCCCAAACTCGGCCAGCCAACGGCTTATGTCCAAGGCAGCGGCATGGTCGCCGACGAACCAGTGATCAAAGGCTTCAAACTGCGCCTGGAAACCCGCACCGGCCGCGTCACCCGCCGCGACTACGACTTCGAAAAGCCCAACCTGCGACTCGAAGCCGGCTATAAACCCGACGGCGAAAGCACCGAACCGGACCTCGAAGACTACGACTACCCCGGCCGCTTCCTCGACCGCGCCCGCGGCAAGTTCCTCAGCCAACGCGCCCTCGAACGCCACCGCGCCGACTACCAGCAAGCCGAAGGCCATGGCGACCAGACCACCCTCGCCAGCGGCCACTTCCTGGAAATCTCCGACCACCCGCGCACCGAGTGGAACGACCTCTGGCTACTCACCGAAATCGTCCACGAAGGCAAACAGCCGCAAGTGCTCGAAGAATCCGTGACCAGCGACACCACCAACAACAAAGACGACTTCCACCAGGGCTACCGCAACCGCTTCCTCGCCACCCCGTGGAACGTCTTCTACCGCCCCGCGCTACAACACCCGAAACCCCGTGTCCTCGGCAGCCAGACCGCCATGGTCACCGGCCCCAAAGGCGAAGAAATCCACTGCGACCAATACGGCCGTATCAAAGTCCAATTCCACTGGGACCGCGAAGGCCTCGCCGACGACAAAACCAGCTGCTGGATGCGCGTCTCTTCGAGTTGGGCCGGCGACCGCTACGGCGCCATCGCCATCCCGCGCATCGGCATGGAAGTGCTAGTCACCTTCCTCGAAGGCGACCCCGACCAGCCATTGGTGACCGGTTGCCTGTACCACAAGGAAAACCTCGTCCCCTACGACCTGCCCGCGAACAAAACCCGCACCGTATTCAAAACCCTCAGCTCACCGGGGGGCGGTGGGTACAACGAACTGCGGATTGAAGACAAGAAGGGCGCCGAGCAGATCTTTATTCATGCCCAGCGGGATTGGGATGAAAACATCGAGCACGACCAGAAGATTCGGGTGGGGAATGAACGCCACGACACGGTGGTGAAGAACACCTACACCGAGCTGAAGGCTGAGGAGCATCGCACCACGATTGCTGATCGCAAGAGTGAAGTGCGGGTGGATGATCATCTGACGGTTGGGCAGAACCAGCACATCAAGGTGGGGACTGCGCAGCTGACCAGTGCGGGGAAAGAGATTCACCTGAAGGCTGGGGACAAGATTGTTATCGAAGCCGGGATGGAGCTCACGGTTAAGGCCGGGGGGAGTTTTATCAAGCTGGATGCGGGTGGGGTGACGGTTGTTGGGCCGGTGGTGAAGATTAATGCCGGTGGTTCGGCGGGGAGTGGGACTGGGATTGGGATTAAGCCGCCGGTACTGCCGGGGGCGGCGGATAAGGATAAGGCGGGGAGTTTGATGGATCAGGCGCTGGGGAATGCTCCGCCTGAGAAGGTTAAACCGAAGGCTTTTTTTGTGTTTTCTGAGTGATCGACATGAATGGTGTGTTGAAGAAGAGCAATGGCTTCGCTGTAGCGGTTTTCAGTGTGTCGCTGCTGAGCCTGTTTCATAGCAGCGTTTATGCGGATGAGTGCCCGTCTGAGGATTTTGCCCAATTCCTTCCGGCGTTCTCTGCGAATGCTGAAACCCAGCAGCGGTTGACTGCGATGACGGTGAAGTCGCTGGTTTTGAAACCGGTGGGAGAACATGGGGTTTTTGAGCCGCAAACGACGGGAGTCAACAGTTCCAATTTGGCGTTTCCGCTAATGGCGCCCGTAGCCACAGACAAGACAGAAGGTGTCGAAGTCGAAGCGATCGACGACAGTCACTTCAATGTTGTGGATAAGCGGGCGGGTAACAGCAACATCAATATCTTCAATTTTTCTCGGCAGGCGTGTTGGGTCTTGGAGGGAGTTGAGGATTGGTCGATTAGTGAGAAAGATCTCGTAGTGGCGAGCAATCCTCACATGAGCGAGGCAGAGAGCTTTTGCTTTCAACGTGCGGAAGCCTTTAGAGGTTTGGGAGGGCTGGAGCAGTACCGACTCACGGGGGAGTTGTTTGAAGCCTCTCTGGAAAACTATCTATGCGCTGCAGCTTCCGGCGATCCTCAAGCCAGTTTGAATGCTGCAAGTTTGAGTCTTTCCGGTATGGCGCCGCAGTTAAAAAACGAGAAGGTTGAGCAGCTATTCAAGGCAGCAGCAACCACCTTGCCGGAGGGGGCAATGAGTCTTTCGTTATTTTATTGCGTTGGTAACAACATTTCCTCTGACGGCCCTTGCCAGCATCCAGCACAGGCTGAAGAAGCGCTGACGCACGCTGCCCGTATGGGAAGTGCCTTCGCGACAAATGCACTCGGGCGTGCCTTTGAAACGGGAGAATTGGTTACAAAGGATATGTCCAGGGCGGTTGCTTGCTACCAACTCGCTGCCAAACAAGGCAGTAAAGGGGCTATCGCACATCTGGACCGCTTGAATAAGCAGCCAGCCGGAACTTTCAAAGCCAGCTATTGCTATTGATTATTGCAGGAAGCAGAAATGACAGAGCCACTTGATTTTTCGAGCAACTATACCAGCGCTAATTATATATATAAGGAGGGAGGGAACGGTTTTGACGTTGAGAATGGAAAAAAAATTGTCGACTGCTCTCATATGGTTAATTTGCTGCTCACAAGTGCCGACTACGAAGTACCTTATCAGAATACAGCGGCTCTCAATGGCGGGGAGGCCCTTCAATACTATGATGTGATTAGCCCTGCTAATGTAAAGCGTGGAGATATCGTCCTCTGGATTAACGCAACGTCCAATCATGAAAATAAGACGTTAAATCATACGGGGATTGTCGAGTTTTATGACAGCACATTAGACTCTGAGTTTGGCAAGTTCTTTGGGGCACAAAGTTCTGGTCCAGCCACTGCACCATTCGGTGCTTTTGGGAAAGCCTGGTATTGGCCAGTTCCAACAAAGTTTTTGAGAGTTAAAGAGTCGACAAGGACGGGGGGGAATCCAACTCCGACACCTGCACCTGCACCTGCACCCGCTCCAGCGACATCGCCGTTAATGAACTTCCAATATCCTTTTAGAAAGGCTGACGGAAAACAGTTCACTGATGCTGAGGAAGTCTACAAAGCACTTGAGGGTGAAAAGTCAGGCCATTACCTGCTGGGGAGCAACAAATTTTGGCATGGCGGCATCCACATCAGCGATGCAAGTGCCCCACAATGCGTACTGAATGAGCCGATACGCTGCATGGCCGATGGCGAAGTCGTTGCGTATCGCCTTAACGAGGATTATTTGGAGTCGACCTTCGGTGACAACGAGAAAAAGCTGAAATATTCCAACTCCTTCTGCCTGGTGCGTCACGAGTACAAGTCGGCACCCAATCCGGAAGATGGGCCAAACAAAGGTAAGCAAAACAAGCTGAATTTCTACAGCTTGTATATGCATCTTTTGCCCTTTAAGCGCTACCCGTTAGCCGAGGATGAAAAACCCAATCCTGTAGTGACCATGACGGTAAGCGATTTCAAAGCGTACGATGATTTTCCCGCATCGAGTAACTTCCCGTATCCCGGTAAGTTAACGAAACACACTAAACTTGAGGTGCTGGATAGGAGAGCGGTCGGGAGCGTTACCTATGCCAAAGGAAAAATCCTTTCTGGTAGTGTAAAACACGGGGCAAGTAAAGTTCGCGAAGTCGGTCAAGAGGTTTGGTTTGCTTATTTGGAGAATGATGCTCCATATCAGAACTCCAACCACAAGGCTATTTGGGTAGCTGACGCTATTCCTGAGCGTGCCAGGCCAAAGTATTGGCAAGGGAAGGTAAAAGCTAAAACGACTCAACGTTTAGCTATGTACGGTGCACCAGCAAACCCTACGAATGGGCAACCTGCAGGTGCTCGCATTGAAAATAATCGAGAGATAACGGTCGATAGCACCATCGAGTTCGATAGCAAAGACGTTTTGAATCTGGTTGTCGACAATAAACTGCGGCGTATGGCCCCATGTACACCGTTGGACGCTAGCATATGGACAGGTACGGGGAGCGTACCGTCAAATTTCTGGGCCATTGTCGAAAGCGATCCTGAAAGTCAGTACGTACGGTGGGAAACGGTAACTCCTACAGAATTTGATGTTGTATCAACAAGCATCGGCATCAAGGCTGGCGACCCGATTGGTTACTTGGGTAAAACTGAAAACCTCGTCAATGAGCAAGGTCAGACAGACAGTAAATTCCAGGTTCACGTGGAGATGTTCACCGCCGAGGCTGATGTCAAAAACTTTCTCGACAACCTCGCTGGCTTGAAGCTTGGCAAGCAGTACCTGTATTTACCAATTGGAACCAAGCTAAAGAAAAAATTGCCTGCTACTGGCACCAGCGATCCAATCAAGAATGAGCATGCGATTGACTTCAACAAGGCTCCTGTTATCAAGGAGGGCAACGAGGATTGGTATGACATCAGTGTTGTTGAGGGTGATCAAACTATTTCTGGACTGATCAGAAAGGCTGGCGCTGAAATTATCACTCAGCATGACTGGACGAAGTTGGGCTTTCAGGTAGTTGAGGAGTCCAACGCCACGGCGGATGGCTTTCTCGATCCCGAAGACATGCCGCAGTTCTTCAAGGATCTTTTCAAAAAAATCGATAAAAATAACGATGGTGACGTTGATCCAGAAGAGCTCGCCGACGCATTGAAGAATGCTGACACTAGAGGTCAGTGGGCGAAACTAATTGCCCATCATCCAACCGAGTGGAAGTTCACAGCAGATTCTGCGAAATGGAGTAAGTTAGACAAAATACTGGAAGCAGTTCCAAAAATGTTGAAGCACGAAAAAGAAAGAATAACTAATTACATTTTTTGGGAAGAACTTGCCGGCAAGGCAGTCATGAGTTCGGATGTGATTTGGCATTTTCATCCGATTAGCTTCGTAGACAATTTTCTATCATCTGTATGTATTCCTTTGGAAAAGGCGCAAGAAATTGCCCTTCTGGTTTCTTCCGGCTATGAGGGCTCAACCTCAAACACGCTGGATTACGAGGCCGTGGCTGGTAACTTTGATGGTCAAGGCGTGTCTTTTGGCATAATTCAGTGGAATTTCGGGCAAGGTACACTTGGGCCATTATTGCTGGCGATGAGGTCGGAGAATCAAGCCAAGTTTGATAGCTGTTTTGACGCCAATATGAACTTTCAGACTTTGCTTAATGCGATAAATGCTGCGAGCATCCCTTCTCAGATGAATTGGGCTACAGGTGTAGCTGCTAGCAATCCTAACTGGAAGTCCGCCTTTAGGAAAGTTGGTGAAGTGGAGGAGTTCCGGAAAATACAGTTGAAATTTGCGGCTCATTACAATGAGAATATTAAATCGTGCCTTACATTCATGCGAGAGCTTGCCCCGCATTTAATGGTGAAAGTTCAGTTGAGGACGTATTGTGCTTTGTTTGATTTGTGTGTGCAGCAAAATAATCTAAATAGCGCTAAGGAATTAATTCAGACGGAGTTCCCAACTGCCCAAATTACAAGTCAGAAAGAGCTTCTTGTATTTGTATGTAAGAAGCGTGCTGAAAAAGCCTTAACTGCTTGGAGGTCCGACGCCTTTAGTCGCCGAATGGGAATAATTCAAGGGCAAGCATACACTGCGACAATGAATGGTATAACTAAAACTAGAAGTAATTCAAATTACGGTTTGATAATAGAAGGAGACGTGTGTGAAATTTAATAATTTTTATTTTCTGGGGGGGCTGGTTTTTGCGGCTTCCTCTTTGGTTGCTGCCCAAGACTTGGTTTGTGATTCTGATAGTAATGTGTGCACAGTTGTGGTTGCCGAAAATTATTGTGGGGTAGGCGAGACGGCGAAAACTAAGTGGGATATACGTACTGGGGAATATATTTTAAGTTGTGAGTGCAATTGCACTTCCCAGGAGAATACGTTCTGGTTTGTTTCTGGTGTCAATAAGGAGTCTGTGAAAAAAATTGAAACCAGTAAGATAGTAAGTACTATCGACTTAAGAAAAAATAAGGATGGGGTCCGAGATATTTTTGGTTTGGTTCCTTATTGCACGACTCTGCATGCGGGCTCAGATAAGCTAGTTAGCTTGCAAAAAATTCCAAGCGCGGATAATTCCCCATATCCTTATTGCTATGAGGTTGATGGGTCGGTTCCATCAGAGCTTTGTTCTACGTCGGAATGCAAGGGTAAGAAGGAGCTGGTTACAAAAGTCACCAGCTCTATAAAGGCTGAGACTCTAATTGAGTTCAAAAACGCTACTGCGAGACTTTACAAGGACAAAGTGCGCTTCCAGGACTTTCCTAAACGGGTATTCGTGGAAAGGTACATTGCTGAGTATGCGTATTCAGTGATCAATCAGCAATCGTACAATGATATCGCATACTATTGGCAACAGGCGGGCTTTAATGAAGATGCTATTTGGTTGCTTGAAAAGGTGATATCGAATAGTCCTGAGCGTACAGTTGCCTACCTTAATATAGCCGATGCGTACTGGTCGAAAGGGGATAAGCAGAAGGCATCTGCCAACTATAAAAAGTATGCCGATCTGATGGTGTCATCAGGTAAGCAGAAAAAAATTCCTGAGCGTGTTAACGAACGAAGTAGACTATAAATGAACAGCCACGGATTTTTGGCGATATTAAATAAGTCCGACTTTGATCGAAAATTGAAAGCGAAAGGGGCTGGAGTGAAAAGGAGCGAAAAGGGAACGGATTTATTTTTGTGTTTTGTGAAAGGTGGTCACGCCTATTTATCGGGCTTGGTAACCGCAACGGAACTCGATAAATAGATCTGTCCCGATTGTTTTTGCAGTCTGGGGTCAAGTAAATTGTTAGTTTGCTGTCAATTTTTTCTGCGAGTATCAAGGAATGATGATTTTTAGATTCAGCCTAATTTTAGTGGTTTTTTTGCTGTCTTCGATTGTGAAAGCAGAAGGAACTATGGTTGCGACCGTTCTACAGGCCGATTTTTCCAAAGATCCCGAGATACGCCTTCTTGTCAGGGTAGTAGACGTAGGTGGAGGTTCAGATACGCCCTCCATGGCAGTCCGTAAGGAATGTCTGGAGAGGGTTAAGTCGTCTGATCGTCCTGGGCCGGATCCATGTTTTTCGATAGAGATCAGCGAGAGCAAGAAACAGCGGACCATTGTCCGCCAAACGCTGTTGAATGATCCTCAGCGCTCAACCGATCCTATCTATCTAGAGATTGTTTATCGTTCGGAAGTTAGCACGACTGATCCGACAAATCATCATCGGCGATCTGCGTTGCTGAGAATTGAAGAAAATGGCTTTTACAATTGGAACAATGAAACAAAGCAGGCATTAGCGGACGGGGAATGGCCATCCACGCCTCATGGGGTATTTAGTGTGGTACTTGCTGATGCAGATGCGCTGCTTAATTCTGTGTACCGGGATCGCATGACTCGCCTGGATGAAAACGCTCAGAAAGGGCTGAGAGATACTCAGAGATCCTGGATGAAATTTCGAGATGCGGAATGCCTGATGGACGTGAAGTCGTATACAACGATGTTCGGGGAGTTTCCTGATGCATGTTTAATACGCGCGACAATAGAACGGGCGCGCCAATTGGCGACGGCTCCGGACAAGAAGCGTTGAGTTGATAGTTCTGCAAAGCAGGTCGTTGGTTTATGGGATTTCGATAAGTATGAAAAAATCGCTTTTAACCCTGTTGGCGGTATTCCCATTCGCCGTTCATAGCGGAGTCACCAGTGATTTTTTTTTGTTTCGAACACTCTCAATCCAGCCCTGTAAAGTTTGAATTCAGAACCTTCTATGACGAAGCCAGCAAGTGGTTGGGCGGTTTCGTCAAATACGCGAAGTCGAACGTGCCCATTTCCGTCGTGCTAACGGATTCCCAGCACGAAGAAATCGATCCTCTGATGCCTTGGCAGAGCACCGCGACGTGGTCAGAAGTCGTGGATGAGAAGGTCACCGGAACCTGTCTCGATGTCCTACACAACGAAGGCCAATGGCAAGCAGTACAACTTCATGAACAACACCAGCATTGATTCTTCCTGGGAACAGGATGTAAGTGGGAGTAAGGCGAGCGCATGCGATTTAAATATTTAGCCGGGTCATTGCTCGGTCTGTTGTGGGCGGTTCCGGCATTTGCCGAGGTAACCACGTTCAGTCCCACCAATAATGTTGAAGCGACGCTAGTTCTGGACGGCTCCACGTTAACGGTCGCTGTTAAAAACGATGCCCGTAGCGAATCCCGGACGATCGATTTTCAAGCGGAAAACGAGCTGCATGTGCAGGTCGACGATTTCAATTTCGACGGCGCAAAAGACTTCGCGGTCTCGCAGGTCGATGACGGCATGGGCACTTACGATTACTACAGGATTTTCGTTTACCAAGCCAAAACCGGCACCTTCGAAGAGTTGCGGCCTGATTGCGGCGATGGTTTCGTCAATCTCCATGTTGAGAACAAGCGCAAAGCACTGATCAGTACTTACTGGGAAATGAACGTACCGAAGCAATGCGTAACCAGATTTCCAAAACGTAGAACCTGAATGCATCAAGGATAGAACACAGTGAAACGTTTTGTTTTGAAAGGACTACTTTCGGTATTTGTGAGCTGGTTTCCAACGGCGGCCATGGCTTCGGAAATCTGCAATGAGGATGGCGATACCAAGAATTTTCTCTCGCAATGGATCGAGAACGACGAAAGCGTTGGGGACATACATTCACGCATCGACGAGGGAAAATTTTTTTGGGAGCGGGGCAAGGTTGTGTATCGCGGTGACCTCGATGGTGATGGCAGGGACGACTTCATTTTCCTTTCCTATTCAAGTCACGGCTCAGCCGGTGATATGACATACGCCTTCCTGATCCAGTGCCGTGGTTACTTGAAGCATGCGGGTGGTGATTACTTCGCCGGGGTCAAGGTTCTGGATGGCCCTCCCCTGGACGGCGGCGATTTCAAAGACATCGAGATCTATTCCTACATCAGGGACAAGCGCGGCCAGATTCGCTACAAGGGCGAAGAGGCCATGACCCGGCCTCATTTGTGGCGTTTCAATCTGCAGACGCGGCGCTATGAAGGTCAGTCCGAGTAGGCCCTTGGTCCACACTCATCTACGGAGTTACTACGTGAAAGGATGTTCAGTTCTGCTCGGCGGCCTCTTGGCCACTGCCACGTCCGTGGCGTTTGCCGCCGACCCTGACTTCAAGGATTACAGTGTTACGCCTGTGTTTAGCGGCGCCAACCATGAACTGGTGCCACAAGAAAACAGCAACCCGATGATGGATCAAGTACGAGCGCAGGCCCTGAAAGGCAAGGTCAATTTCGCCGGTCATTACATCCTGCACAGGCTCGGTTGTGGCGGCAGTGCCATTTGCGGCGAAGTGCTGGATGCGCGTACGTGGGACGTTGTCGTCGAGCTGCCGAATGCATACGACGGCAGCACTTTCGATATGTCCTACCAGCCCGATAGCCGCTTGATCTTCATTTCCGGCCTCGCGCTCGATGGCGAAGAGGACGCGCAAGGCAATCGGTTGGAAAGTCGTTACCGGGATCGTTACTACGAGTTTGTGAACAATGAGTTCCGGCTGTTGACGATGACTGACGCGGAATCGCCGCCGCTTGATTAAGGATGATTGGATGAACCGCTTTTTCATTGAGGCTGTGCTGAGTGCTCTTTTACTGTTGCCCCTCGCCTACGCCATCCCGGCAACCGCCGAAGCAGGAAGTTGCTACGGCTACCTCACCGAGATGGTCAGGAGCAGCAACTTCCCGTTTCGCTATGTCGACAAGGACAAGGTCAACCTACTGATTGACGATGACGACGGTGAAACCGTGCGGGCCAAGTTGCTCTATGACACAGACGGCACCGGGACCATCGGCTGGATCAAATACATCCCGGATACCCGAGTGTTGCTCAATGCCGCGGCTGAACTGGAAGAACCGGTGGAACTGTCATTCGATGCCAAATTCGCCGACGGCTATGCAAAGTGTCTCGCGAAAAAACAGGCCAGTTAACGGTGAAAAGGAATTTTCCATGAATCAGCGTCTTCTCGCGGGCAGCCTTTCGCTGCTGCTCTCGTTTCCAACTTTCGCCGCTCCTTCGGATGCCTACACCCAACGCGATGTCATGCAGTGTGGCGGCGTTGAAGTGGTGTTGGTTTCGTCCTGTCGATCCGTGACAGTGCAAGAAACTGAAACCCACGTAATCCCGGTCTGCTCCGACCAGACAATCAACATCGGCGGCAAAGTGCTTCGGCGCAACATCGACAAAGTTTCACAGCTCACGTCCGACGGTGCGAAGACGAAGATGTTGAGTAACGTGGTAGTGGCGATGGATTGCGTGAAAGGAACCAAGGGCAGCCTGGTTTCAATTGGCGGTTATGGCGGGTGCGGATCCTGCCCTGAATGGCGCGGTTACTACTCGACGGCCGGACGGTTAGAGCATTACAGCTACAGCAATAGCTATCGGTCGTTTGGTTCGAAAGGTTCCTGGGACGGGCTGATCAAGGCTTATGGCGTCACGAAGAGACAGCTTCAGCAGGAGAGTCCTACGGTTAAAAGGATCGACTATGAGCGGCCTTAAGTCGGCGGCGCAAGTCTTTGAAGAATGATCAGTTCGTGGATCAACAGGGAAGTAAATGAAAATGGCCAGGTTTTTTAGTTGTGTGTGCGTGGTTGTATCAATCATCGGTTTTTCGTCACAACCAGCGTTAGCCAAAGACCTGCAAACCATCGAGCAGATGCACCCTCCGGTGGTGGCCTCGGTGGGTGAGCAGAAAATCACGGTATTTTTCTTGAAGAACACGCTCAAAGGTCAGACGACAGGTGCGTATGTTCCCGATGGTGAAATTTTCTACGCGACGATGAGTGCTACGAAACCAGAACTCACTTATGTGGCGCCGGTCATTGGCGAACAGATAGTGTCGGTGTTCTTCTTCGAGCGTAAATTTCCTGAGCGAGCGGGGAAGTCCCTGTATGTGCTCACGAAGAACAAGGAGTCGGCCCGTTTCGTGGGCTACTCCTATTCGACGCTGGAGTTACCACTGATTAAGGACGGGGATCCGTTGTCTTTGCGATTTTTTCGCGGTGACCCGCCAGATCCCGAATTGCAGGACTGCCGCGATGGGCGAGACCTGGAAGGGGGGGCAGATCTTGAGTGTGCTTACAAAGATGCGGCGAGTATTAAAAAGCGTCTGGCAGACTTGGATGCAAAGATTATTGCGGATTCAAAACTGGAACATGACATCAGCCAGGAGCCGCGCAAAATCGGTGGTAACGCGGCCGATGTTGCTTGTCCCTCGAACGAGTTTTCAGCGTTCCTTGCAGCCTTTTCCGAGCGCGCAGGCGTGCAAAAAACGTTCGTTCAACAGCCGCTGCAACTTGTCACTACCGTGGCGGGAGATCCCGAGCCTGAGCTGGAAAAGCGCAGCGTCAGCGGTGATCAGATCAAGTTTCCAATCATCCCGGATCGCGTGAAACGAGAGGCCGACGGTCTTACGTTGACCGTCAAGGAAGAACGGGGCAACAACGCCACGGCGATCCTGCAGAAGCCGGATACCGATTATGTGTTCGAGTATCAGTTTGTTCGTGGGCAATGTTGGCGGCTTGCAGAGGTCTCGGATTTTTCACTTTAGGCATGTGGTAAGCGCTACTGAGAGCACGTCATCGTTTTCAAAAAAATGAGATCAGAGGGATTTATGAAGAGGTTATTTTTAATGCTGTTGTTGGTGTTGCCGCTGACGGCCCGCAGTGAGATCACAACACAGGTTTCTTGTTTCCGTTCGCTGGAAGGCAAAAACATCAATTTCGAATTCAGAACCTATTACGACTCGGTCACCCAATGGAGCGGCGCGGGGGTTAGGTATAGCAAGTCGAAGAAGGCCATTCCTCTCGTCTATCGGAACACTGAGGAAGAAGTCATGACGGAGGGCGGGCCTTATCAGTTCACGACGACTTGGGTGGAGGTTTCTGACGGTGTGGTGACGGGGGAGTATGAAAGGGCGACTCAGGGGGCTCGGGTAAACTCGATGTTCTACACGAATTACAAATCTGGTAAGAAGTATTCGTTCGATCAAGATATCAGCATGGAGGCGTCACCAGAGACAGGCTGTCAGTGGTGAGTCGAGATCATTGAGAAAGGGGACTCTACGTCCCCTTTTTCTTTCTGTTGTCCCGTCCTGAATAAGGTTTACACCTTCGCCCGATACTCCGCCGGATTCGGCGAATCAATGTGATCCAGCGCTCGCTCCACCAACAACCGGACCCCATCCGCCAATCTGCTGAGCGCCAAGGCTAAGGAGCGCCGTGTACCGTCCACGTCGTCGGCCAGGTTGGCGGCGATGGCGCTGATGGACAGCAGGTCTTCCGAGGCGTTGGCCAGGAGGGCTTCGGTGTCGATGTCGGGGGAGACGGTGAAGAGCTTGCCTTTGCGTTTGGGTTTTTCGTTGGGTGGTGGGGCGAAATGGTGGTCGAGGGCGCGTTCGGCGGCTTCGTGGAGTTTTCTGGAATCGAAGGATTCGTAGGGGGATGTGGCTGGGTTTTCTGGCGGATTCGGTGTTGGCTTGATCATTGGTATATCCCGATATGTGTTTTGGATGTGGCTGTCTCCTCTTCGCTTGCATTCGAATAAGGGTGGCAGCCGTGCGCAGGTGTGCAAGACCGGGCATATCGGACCCCGGCAGACCCCAAAGGGACCTCCCGCGCACAGCCGCCATAAAGCATTTACAGCGAGCATGAAAGCGCTCGATGTTCGATTTGGCGATTGTGCGGCGATATGTACCGGACTTGCACGTCCGTGTCACCGTTTTTGCGGTAACGAACAAAGACTATCGATGAAGCCGAGGGCTGCCTAGTTCACGAACAGCACCGCGTGTTGAAGGAAATGTCCGATAGAGTCGAGCGTAGAAAGATCAAAATACCTTCGCTTTTAAACAGCTGGTTTCGTCAATGACTTGGTAGTCATCAGCGTCAAAAAGTGCGGCATCTTCTTCTAACGCAACCCGACGGTGGCGTTCTGGCTTGAAGCCGCTACACTGCGCCGGCCGTTCACTTTTCTCTTGAGGCTGTGCGCATGAAATTTCGTTTTCTTCTGTGGATGCTGGGTTTGTTGATGGGTAAGGCCAGTCGGACTAATCCTGCGTTTCAGCAGCAGTTGGGTGACAAGGCATTGGTGTTTCAGCTACAGACCCTGGACGGGAAGGTGGCGCGGCATTTCTTTGTGAAGGATCAGCGTATTACGAGTAAGTCGGGTGTGTATGCCGAGCCGGCGTTTGCGATTGCTTTTAAAGACGCGGCGTATGGCTTTGCCACGATGCAGGCGAAGAACAAGCAGTTGGCGTTTATGACGGGGATTCAGGACAAGTCGATTCAGATCAAGGGCAACCCGGCGTTGGTGATCTGGTTTCAGGGGTTGACCAAGTATTTGAAGCCGAAGAAGGCCAAGCCGAAGGCATAGGTCTTTCAGGTAGCTCGCCGGGATTTTCGAGAGCTAGCCAGCCTCTTCAGCCATCCGACTCAGTAGGCCCGCGGGCGTCGAGTGGCTGGGCCCGGTATGTCTTGTAGATTTGCTGGACTTGCGGGTTGTCCAGGTTCTCATATGTGATGTCTTCCTTGTCCAGGCCATCCAGGCCTCTGATACCACCGATGGTCTCTGGCCACTCGTCACGACTGGATATATCGACTACAAACGGGGTGAGGTAGTTATCGAGATGCCTCTCGCGAGGCTCTCGGATCTCGTCGCTGAGTGCCCGCAGGTAGTCGTCTTTGTTTGTCCTTGACCAGTCGATGGCGAACTCGGCTCGATAACAGAGTTCCATGAAGACTAATAGAATCGTGCGCCCATTGCCGTCCAGGAAGGGGTGTGCGAAAGCCAGCTGGCCCATCACCCCGCCGGGATGGTCTCTGAAGCGTTTCTTGTCAGCTGCTAGCTTAAGCGCATAGTCGATAGACATTTTGATGGAGTCTGGGCGCTCGAAGACGGTGCTGCGGGGATCGTCGAGGGAACCCTTGAAGACTGCCAGGTGAGGGACAAGCTCGTTCCGGTCTTTTCCTGCCCAGTGATAGAAGCCGGAGAACAGGATCTCGTGAACTTTGAGTACAGTCTTGTAATCGATTGGCTTTTTCTTAGCCAAATAGACAAGCGCATCTTCGATACTCAATTCGAACGAAAGATGCTCTGACTCTTTTACTTCAGTGGGATCTTTCAGTTGCAGCGAGTTTTGAAGATATCCAGAAGTTTCGAAGTCGCCGAACGGATCAAAAGTCATGCGCTACGTTTCTGTGCACGCCTTTCTTGAAGATAGCGCCCTTGGAGCACCAGGATTTCAGACTTGCTCAGAATGCCTTTTCTCTTGAGATTGACGAGCAACTGTTCGATGCCATCCAACTCGACGACATCGCCAGCCAAATGGGTAATGCTCACGGCCATACGACTCATGCCGTCACGTCCAGCAGTGACCTTGTTTTCTTTAGCAAGCTTACGGACTTGGCTTGCAACACTGGCTGTTTGGGTCATAGGAAAGCCCTCTATTTGCCGTCAAATCATAGCAGGGCGCTTGCTTCCTGTCGTTGCTGGCTCAGTTGAGCGGGAGCAAGCTCCCTCGCCACAGTGGGTGGTGATTCAGGTGGACCGAGTTGGATTCTTCGCGGGCAAGCCTCGCTCCTACAGGGCTTTGGTGATCTGTGGGAGCGTGGCTTGCCCGCGATGCTTTTAGGCTTGGCTGAATTGCGAAGCCAGTTCGCGCAGCAGCACTTCTGCTTCCAGAACTTTGCTGACCACGTCGTTGGCTTTGTCGCGAGTCAAGCCAACACGCTCCAGCAACGCATCCGGAATGTCTTCATCCGGGCCGGAGCCGATGCCGCGGCTGCGCAGCAGGCGTACGGCCAGGCAGACGAGGTTCGGGTATTCGGCGTAGTCGCCGTCGTAGCTTGGGTCGTGCTGGAAGCGCAGGGCGGTGGCCAGTTCGTCGGGCATGTCCCAGAAGCGCATCAGCCATGAGCCGATCTGTTCGCGGCTGATGCCCAGCAGGTGTTGTTCCACGTAGCTGTGGCACAGGTGCGGGTTGACTTCCAGGTGGCGGCAGATCAGCGAGAAGTGCGGCGGGAACACGTGGGCCAGTAGCAAGTAGCCGAAGTTGTGCAGCAGGCCGGCGAGGTAGGTCAGGCCGGCTTCCGGGCGCTGGGCGCGGGGCATGGCGCGGGTCAGGCCTTCGATGACGGCGGCGGTGTAGATCGATTGCTGCCAGTACGGCGTGGTGTGTTGCGGGTGGTCTTTGGGCAGGCTCAGGGTTTTGCCCAGGGCCAGGCCCAGCGCCAGGTTGATCACCAGGTCGAAACCCAATACCCGCACGATGGCGTCTTCCACTGAACGAATCTTGCCCGGCGAGGCGTAGTACGGCGACGCTGCCCAACTGACGACTTGTGCGGCCAGGGCCGGGTCGGTTTCGACCACGCCGGTGATGTCGTCGATGGTGGCATTGGGGTCGACCCGCAGTTTGATGATTTTCTGCGCGGTTTCGGCCAGCGGCGGAATCTCGATGGTTTCTTCCAGGCGCTGCTGGATGCGCCGTGCGGTGAACGCTTGCACGGCCTGGGTGATTTCCTCGCGGTCATCGTCGGGGCGATCGAGGTTTGGACGGATGCGGTTCACGGCTTCGCCGAAATTGCCGGCGCTGGCCTTGGTGAGCATGGCTTTGAAATCGTCGCTGGAGATTTCCAGCAGCACGCCCGGCTCGCCCGAGTTGATCAGCAACGTCGGTTCGCGCAGCAGGCTTTCTTCATACAGGCACGGCGAACTGGTGAGCGCCGGCAGGCCGGGCAGCAGGCTCAGGCTGTGTTTGCCGAGCATTTTTACCAGGCGCTCGGTGGATACAGCAGTCAACCGGCGGCCGGTGAGTTCGGCGAGGCGGTTGAGGTCCAGCAATTGGCTCTGGGGGAACAGCACCATGAGCGCGCCGACCGCATCGTCGAGCAAGACTGCCTGCACTTTACGCGCGGCGTTCAGGCCGTGATGGTCGAAGACTTCTTCGTAGGCGATGCCCAGTTTGCCGAGCAGCAGCCGAATAACAGACGGAGCGTGCGGGGTTTCAGGGGCGAGGGCAACGTCGGTCATAGTCTGTATCCGTTTGCAAACAATTGCAGGAGTATAACCAGCTTGTTTAACGCCAGGGTCCGGAAACTGCGACAGTGCTCACACTTGGCCGTATTGCTGCCCATGGCGTAGCCAGCGGTCGAGTAGCGGGCTGACGTGATCCGGCCAGCGTTCGAGCAAAGCCTGAGCGGCGTCGCGCACGGCGGGCAGCAAGTCGGCGTCGCGCATCAGGTCGGCGACCTTGAATTGCAGCAGACCGGTCTGGCGCGTGCCGAGCATTTCGCCGGGGCCACGCAGTTCGAGGTCTTTTTCGGCGATGACAAAACCGTCGTTGGTTTCGCGCATGATGCCCAGGCGCTGACGGCCGATCTGCGACAGCGGCGGATGGTAAAGCAGCACGCAATGGCTGACGGCGCTGCCTCGACCGACACGGCCACGCAGTTGGTGCAGCTGCGCGAGGCCGAGTCGTTCGGGGTTTTCGATGATCATCAGGCTGGCGTTGGGCACGTCGACGCCGACTTCGATCACGGTAGTGGCGACCAGCAGTTGCAGGTTGCCGGCCTTGAACTCGGCCATCACTGCGGCTTTCTCGGCGGGCTTCATGCGACCGTGGATCAAACCGACTTTCAACTCGCCGAGGGCGGCGGTGAGGTCTTCATACGTGGTTTCGGCGGCCTGGCAGGTCAGCTCTTCCGACTCTTCGATCAGCGTGCACACCCAATAGGCCTGACGCCCTTCGGCACAGGCGCCGCGCACCCGTTCGATCACTTCGACGCGACGGGTGTCGGTGACCAGCACGGTGTTTACGGGCGTACGGCCGGGCGGCAGTTCGTCGAGGATCGAGGTGTCGAGGTCGGCGTAGGCGCTCATGGCCAGCGTCCGGGGGATCGGCGTGGCGGTCATGATCAGCTGGTGCGGACACATCCGTCCGCCGACGCCTTTCTGTCGCAATGCCAGGCGCTGCTGCACGCCGAAGCGATGTTGTTCGTCGATGATCGCCAGCGCCAGGTTCTTGAACTGCACCTCTTCCTGAAACAACGCGTGGGTGCCGACCACCATTGGCGTACCGCTGGCGATTTGCTCCAGCGCGGCGACACGATTTTTACCCTTGAGCTTGCCGGCCAGCCACGCGACTTCGATGCCCAGCGGTTCGAGCCAGCGCTTGAAGGTGATGAAATGCTGCTCGGCGAGAATCTCTGTGGGCGCCATTAAGGCGACCTGATAACCGGCCTCCAGCGCTTGCAGTGCGGCGAGAGCAGCGACCACGGTTTTGCCGGCGCCAACGTCGCCCTGAATCAGCCGCAACATTGGCTCGTGCTGACTGAGGTCGTAAGCGATTTCGTTGCCGACCCGTTGCTGGGCGCCGGTCGGTGTGAAGCCGAGGTTGGCCAAATACTGAGTCGGCAGCTTCGTGGCTTTTGGCATCGACGGCGCGCGCAGGGCACGCATGCTCTCGCGCAGGCGCTGCTGGGACAGTTGATGGGTCAGCAATTCTTCGAAGGCCAAACGGTGTTGGGCCCAGTGATGACCGAGGGCGAGTTCATCGACATCGGCATCGGCGGGCGGGTGATGCAGGTAGCGGATCGCATCGGCCAGCGGGGCCAGTTGATAGTCCCGGGCCAGTTCGGTCGGCAGCCAGTCGGGCAGGCTGCTGGGGCCGAGCAGGGTCAGGGTTTGCATGCACAACTGGCGCAAGCGCTGTTGAGTCAGGCCTTCGGTGAGCGGGTAAACCGGGGTCAGGGTTTCATCCACCGGCGGCGGCTCGTCGCCGGTGATGGCGCGGTATTCCGGGTGGTAGATCTCCAGCCCCGAGGCGCCGGGCCGCGCTTCGCCGTAGCAGCGAATGCGCGTGCCGCGTTTGAGGCCTTCTTTCTGTGCGTTGCTGAAATGGTAGAAGCGCAGGCTGAGCCCGCCGGTGCCGTCCTGCAGCCGGACAACCAGGCTGCGGCGTCGGCCCATGACCACGTCGGCGCCGCTGACGGTGCCTTCGATCACGGCGTCCTGACCCGGTCGCAAATGGCCGATCGGGACCACACGGGTGCGGTCCTGATAACGCAGCGGCAGGTGGAACAGCACGTCCTGGAGATTCTCCAGGCCGACCTTGGCCAGTTTCTCGGCCATGGCTTCGCCGACACCCTTGAGTGCCGTCACCGACACTTGCGACAACTCGGTCATGGCAGCGACTTAACCGGCCACCACCGGCGCTGGCGGCTTGGCCACCGAGCACAGGCGGATGGAGTCGGCGAGGATTTCAATCGCCTTCGGCCGCGGGAAGCTCGCGCGCCAGGCGATGGCCACGGTGCGAAACGGCACCGGCGCGCTCAGTGGACGCACTTCAATCACGCCGGGAGCGTAGTGGTGGCTGTCCACCGCCGACAGCGGCAGGATCGAAATGCCCAGGCCGGAGGCGACCATGTGGCGAATGGTTTCCAGCGAGCTGGATTCCACCGTGGTGTGTTTGGCGCCGTCGTTGCCTTTGGCCAGGGTCGGGCAGGCTTCCAGCACTTGATCGCGGAAGCAGTGGCCTTCGCCGAGCAGCAGCAGGCTCTTGTCGTTGAGCAGAGCGGCGTCGATGGATTCTTTTTGGGTCCACGGGTGCTGGGCTGGCATCAGGACGTAGAACGGCTCGTCGTAGAGCTGCAAGGTCAGCACGTCGGCTTCGTTGAACGGCAGGGCGATGATGATCGCGTCGAGCTCGCCGTTGCGCAGTTTGTCGCGCAGCACGTGGGTGAAGTTTTCTTCGATGTACAACGGCATCTGCGGGGCGACCCGGTGCAGTTGTGGAATCAGGTGCGGAAACAGGTACGGGCCGACGGTGTAGATCGCGCCGACTTTCAGCGGCGCGGTCAACTGGTTCTTGCCGGCCTGGGCCAGTTCGCGGATGCCTTGGGCCTGTTCCAGGACTTTCTGTGCCTGGGCGACAATGCCTTCGCCGACCGGAGTCAGGCGCACGGCGCTCTTGCTGCGCTCGAAAATCAGCACACCGAGTTCGTCTTCAAGCTTTTTCACGCCCACCGACAGG
>NZ_JBIVCD010000056.1:20062-26551 GCF_044746425.1 Pseudomonas sp. NPDC086112
AACGCTCGGCCGCGTGGCCGAAGTGCTGCTCTTGGGCGAGGGTAACGATGTAGCGTAATTCTGTCAGAGTCATAGCAAGCGTCCATGAAGTTGCGGGCCAAGCATACCGGCTGCAATCGATAGACGCACGTTATCAGACTGAGTGTGTCGAGTGACACTGGGCAATGCAGGTTTGCCGTTGCCAGATATGCAAAAGGCACCTTTCGGTGCCTTTCACAGGTTTTGTAGCCGCCGAAGAACCTGTGGGAGCGGGCTTGCTCGCGAAGAGGGAGTGTCAGTCGACATCAATATTGCCTGACACACCGCTTTCGCGAGCAAGCCCGCTCCCACATTGGTTCGGCAGTGTCTTAACGGCGGCGTTCCAGCGAGTAAACGAACGGTGCAACGATTTCGATGGAGCCGTTGTTCAGCATATCGGCCGGTGGCTTGGGCAGCGGCTGTGCGCGGCGGATCATTTCCAGGGTGGCCCGGTCCAGATCGGCGTTGCCGGAGCGGCCCACCAGTTCGAACGACAACACGTTCCCTTCAGCATCCACCACGAAGCGCAGACGGTTCAAACCTTCCTTGCCCCGCGCCTGTGCACTGGCCGGGTACTTTTTGTACTTGGCCAGATGCGCAAGCAGGGTGCCTTGCCAACTGGCCTTGGCCGCTTGCTGCGCCGGCGATGGCCCCGGTGCCGGCTGAGCGGATTTCTCCGTCGGTGCCTGGGTCGGTTGCGCGTCGCTCGGTTTTTCCTCGGACGGTTTTTCCTTCGGCGGCTCCGGCTTTTTCTCCACAGGCTTGGGCGGTTGAGGCTTGGGCTTGGGTTTGACCGGTTTCGGTACGGCGATTTCGGCCTTAGGCGCTTCAGCCAGTTTCGGTATCGGCAGTTCTTCCACCGGGGCCGGTGGCTGTGGCGGCGTGATCACCTTTGGCGGTGCGGGCGGTGGCGGGGCCGGAACCGGCGCCAGTTCGACCATCATCGCTTGCGGCGGCAGCTCGATCGGCGGGCGCGACGTCCAGTTCAGCGCCAGCGCAATGGCTAGCGCATGGACGCCCAGCACCACGGCCAGGCTCCCGCTGTAACGCGTCAGCTTTTGGCGCGTGTTGATCATTTCTTGGCTGCCGTCTCGAGTCCGACCAGGCCGACCTTCAGGTAGCCAGCGGCGCGCAGGGCGTCCATCACGCTCATCAGGTCGCCGTAGTCCACGCCTTTATCGGCCTGGAAGAAGATCGTCGTGTCTTTCTTGCCCTGGGTCTTGGCGTCGAGTGTGGCACCGAGGGTCTCGGCCTTCACTTCGTCTTCGCCGAGGAACAGGCGCTGGTCAGCTTTCACGCTGAGGAACACCGGTTTCTCTGGCCGCGGCGCCGGTTTGGCGGTAGAGGCGGGCAGGTCGACCTTGATGTCCACGGTGGCCAGCGGCGCCGCCACCATGAAGATGATCAACAGCACCAGCATCACGTCGATGAACGGCGTGACGTTGATTTCGTGGTTCTCGGCCAGATCGTCGTCTGCGCCTTCTTTCAAATGCAGGCCCATGGCCGATTACCCCACTTTCACCATGTGCGGTTGCGAGCTGCGCTGCTCGGTCGGCAGGTGGTCGAGATCACGGCTGACCAGCAGCAGGACTTCTGCCGAGGCGTCGGACACTTGTGCCTTGTAACCGGCGATGGAGCGGGCGAAGACGTTGTAGATGACCACCGCAGGAATCGCTGCAACCAGGCCCAGCGCGGTTGCCAGCAAGGCTTCGGCGATGCCGGGAGCTACGACAGCGAGGTTGGTGGTCTGGGTTTTGGCGATGCCGATGAAGCTGTTCATGATGCCCCACACGGTACCGAACAGGCCGACGAACGGCGCGGTGGAACCGATGGTGGCGAGTACACCGGTGCCGCTGCTCATGTTGCGACCGCAGGCAGCGACAAGGCGCTCCAGACGAAAGCTCACGCGCTCCTTGATGCCTTCTTTCTCGCGGCTGTTGGCCGACAGGCGCATTTCTTCCAGCGCGTCGTGGACCAGCAGGTTGGCGAGGGTGCCTTCCTTGGCTGCCGTTGCGCTGGCTTCTTTAAGGGTGGCGGCTTTTTTCAGGTGGACGATTTCAGTGCGCAGACGACGCTTGGCGCCCATCAGCTCGAAGCCCTTGGCGATCCAGATGGTCCAGGTGATGATTGAGGCGATGGCCAGGCCGATCATCACGATCTTCACGATGATGTCGGCGTTCTGGTACATGCCCCACGGCGACAAGTCATGGGCCATGCCCAACGTGTTGTCGGCTTCAAGGACTTCCGGCACGTCAGCGGCGTCTATGGCCTGGACCGGATCGGTCGCGGCAGGTGTCACGGCAGGCGCGGCGGGTGTTTGAGCGGCAGCAGGCTGGGTGGCCGGTGCTTGTGCATCGGCGAAGGCGGCGGTCGGCGCCAGCATCAGGCTGAGCAGCAGGGCGGCCACCGCGCTCCAGGCGCGAGGTCGTTTGGTTGGCGAAGCGGGGAATTGATTGGGTGTCATGCTGGCCGGACCTGAAAGGAAAAAAACGGTAAATGTTCTTCCAGGCCTCGTGAGGCCGAGAACAAAAGTGGCAGGCATTATTGCAAGTAATTCTTGTTAACAAAAGTAATAGAGTATCTTTTTTTCCTTCATTGCTAGCCGCGTGTCCCTTGCCGGCGCTAGTCTGTGACTTTCCGATGGGAGTTTTCTGATGTCCGCGCCTTCTGTTTTGATCGCCGGCTGCGGTGATGTCGGCAGTCGTCTGGCCACGCAACTGTTGGCTAGCGGGTGGGAGGTTCACGGCTTGCGGCGTGATGTCTCACGCCTGCCACACGGCGTGATCGGCGTTGCCGGCGACTTGTTCAATAAAGACTGCCCGGCGACCTGGCCAATCGGTGCGGTGGATTACCTGGTGTATTGCGCGGCGGCTACCGATCACAATGAGGCGGGTTACCGCGCCGCTTATGTGCAGGGTTTGCAGCACGTGCTGGAATGGCTGAGCGACTATGGGCAAGTACCCAATCGACTACTGTTCGTTTCCAGCAGCAGCGTTTACGGCCAGCAGGATGGCGAGTGGGTCGATGAAACGTCGCCGACGGTGGCGGGCGGTTACTCGGGGCGTTTGATGCTCGAAGCCGAGCAGGTGGCGCTCGATAGCGGCATCCCGGCCAGTCTCGTGCGCCTGACCGGTATTTATGGTCCGGGTCGAGAGTGGCTGCTGACCCAGGTCCGCCGCGGCTATCGCGTGGCGATCGATCCACCGTTGTACGCCAACCGCATTCACGTCGATGATGCGGCAGGGTTGCTGGCGTTTCTGCTTGAGGCGGATCGGCGTGGGGTGGCGCTGGATGATTGCTATATCGGCGTCGACGATGCGCCAGCACCACTGGCAGAAGTGGTGGGCTGGCTACGAGAGTATTTAGGCGTGACCGAGTGGGATGACGACGCGAGCGTGCGGCGCACTGGCAGCAAGCGCTGCAGCAATGCGCGGGCCAAAGCCTTGGGCTGGACACCGAAGTACCCAAGTTACCGCGAAGGTTATGCTGCGATACTTGCTCAGGGGGAGTTGAACTGAGCGAGCCTCTAAACAACAGGCGCCTGCGGGCGCCTTTGTTTTTGGGTCATTGTTTTACCAGCAGCCACTGGCGTGGGCCGGGGGTGAAGTGGGGGATTTCGTCTGGCCGGGATTGATTGATTGCCTGGAAAATCTCCAGTCGCTTGCCTTTGCGAACGAAAATCCATGTGTCACTCAGGTCGTCCATGCCCAGATACAAGGTGTCATTACCTGCGCCTTGACTGGCGCAATCACCGTCCAGGCATAACTCGTATCGATCGGTTCCCGGTAACCCTGCAACATGGCCATCTTCCGTAAACTCGACCCACTGGCCTGCTCCGTGACTGTCGATGATTTTCCACTGCCCGCCCATATAGGCAGCGTTCAAGGCGCTCCGGAAGGTATCAACCCGTCCTGTTTTCGTTTTGGCGGTCTTGCTGGGGCGACTGAACACCTGCTGGGGGACGTACTCCTTGGCCAGTTGAGTCAGTCGCTTGCCATCTAGGCGCAGCTCGTCAGTGCCGTAGCCGTTGTAGTCGACGGTCCAGGCATTGGATGACTTTTGCAGCAGTTGGCCTTCACCCCTCTCAAAACCGCTGCTCACTTGCGCCTTGCCGGTGTGGGTGTTGATGTCCCATTCCAGATTCCGACCATGAGTGTTTAAGGATTCATGTAAAGACTGGCCTTGGGCCGCTGCATCGATGGCCGCCTGATTGATCCAGATACCGCTGATATCCGTTTCTGCGGGCATAGAGGTGCAGCCGCCCAGCAGCAATAGGCTTAGGATAAGCAGTTGGCGCATGATCAATCCTTGAGCGGGAGGCAAAGAATTCGACGGTGCAGGCTAAAGAAAAAGGAGCCCGTAGGCTCCTGTATTCTGTATCACTGTTTTTCCAGCAACCACTTACGATCACCCGGCGTAAACGAAGGCATCTCGTCCGCCAGTGCGGTATTCACCGTCTGGAAAATCTCCAGTTCCTTGCCCTTGCGCGCAAAAATCCAGGTATTGCCCTGGCCGTTCACCTGCAGCCAGATGTTGTCGTTGCCGCCGCTCATCGACGCGCAATCGCCCGCCAGGCACAGGGCATAACGATCCGCACCGGGCAGGCCGGCAACCTGGCCATCGGGCTGGAACTGCACGGTGTTGCCTTCGCCGGGGCCGCTGACGATTTTCCAGCTGCCGCCCATATAAGCCGAATACAGCGCTCGCTCGAAACTCGCGCCAATCGGTGCGCCTTCGGGTACCGGGACCGATGCACGGTCGAAGACTTGCTCCGGCTCGTTGTCGTTGGCGGCCTGGCTCAGTTGCTTGCCATCACGCTTCAGCTCGCTGGCGGAGCTGCCATAAAAGTCGACTTTCCACGCGCCGGACTCTTCGCCCAGCAGCTTGCCTTCGACGTTTTCAAAACCATTGGTGTAGCGGGCCTGACCGGCTCGGGTGTTGACGTCCCATTCCAGGTTCGGGCCATAGGCCTGGAGCGCTTCCCGCAGGGGGCCGCCCTTGGATGCAGCATCGATCGCCGACTGATTGATCCAGGTGCCGCTGATATCACGATCGGCAGGATCGCTGGCACAACCGCCCAAGAGAAGGGCGACCAGCGAGAGAGCTAGCGCTTGGCGCATGGTGGAATCCTTTCAAAACAAGATCGGCGCAGCCTTTAGCGGGCTGCGCCGCACGTTTACTCGATGACCAGAATGGCATCCATTTCAACCTGCGAACCCTTTGGCAGGGCTGCTACGCCGATGGCGGCGCGGGCTGGGTAAGGTTGCTCGAAGTACTTGCCCATGATCTCGTTGACCTTGGCGAAGTGGCTCAGGTCGGTGAGGAAGATGTTCAGTTTGACAATGTCCTTGAACGAACCACCAGCCGCTTCAGCCACGGCTTTGAGGTTCTCGAACACCTGGACGGTCTGGGCTTCGAAGCCTTCAACCAGTTCCATGGTTTTTGGGTCCAGAGGAATCTGACCCGACATGTAAACGGTGTTGCCAGCCTTGATCGCCTGGGAATAAGTACCGATGGCGGCCGGGGCCTTGTCGCTGTTGATAACGGTCTTGGTCATGTATGACTCCTTGTGAAGGGTGGGCTACGCGCGCATGCGGGTGATGCGAATCACCCCGGTCAGGGCGCGCAGTTTCTTGATCACGCGGGCCAGGTGCACGCGGTCGTGCACACTGACCACCAGTTGGACCACGCTGATACGACCGTCGCGTTCGTCCATGCTGATTTTTTCGATATTGCCGTCGGCCGCGTTGACGCTGCTGGCCAGCAGGGCGATCAGGCCGCGCTGGTGTTCCAGTTCGACGCGCAGCTCGACGTTGAATTCGCCGGTGACATCCTTGGCCCACGAGAGCTGGATGCATTTTTCCGGGTTGTGGCGGATTTCGCTGATGTTGCGGCAGTTGTCCAGGTGCACCACCATGCCTTTGCCCGCGGACAGGTGACCAACAATCGGGTCTCCCGGGATCGGCGTGCAGCACTTGGCGTAACTGAGCACCAGACCTTCGGTACCACGAATCGCCAGCGGGCCTTCCGGGCTTGGCAGCTGTTCGCCTTCGCCGAGCAGGCGGCGGGCGACCACGTAAGCCATGCGATTGCCCAGGCCGATGTCTTCGAGCAGGTCTTCGATCAGTTCGAGGCGGTATTCGTGGAGCATCAACTGCACGCGCTCGGCCGGGACTTTTTCCAGGGAGCTGTCGAAGCCGTTGAGCACCTTGTTCAGCAGGCGTTCGCCGAGGCTGATGGACTCGGAACGGCGTTGCAGTTTCAGCGCATGACGGATGTGCGTGCGCGCCTTGCCGGTGACCACGAAGTTGAGCCATGCAGGGTTCGGCCGCGCGCCGGGGGCGCTGACGATCTCGACCGTGGAGCCGCTTTGCAGCGGTTCGGACAGCGGTGCGAGACGACGATTGATCCGACAGGCAATGCAGCTGTTGCCCACGTCGGTGTGCACCGCGTAAGCGAAGTCGACCGCCG
>NZ_JBIVCD010000057.1:0-26367 GCF_044746425.1 Pseudomonas sp. NPDC086112
ACAAACGCCGTGAGAAAGCCAATCACTCGGAAGTGATGCATATCAACGGTGATGTCGAATTTCGTACCTGTATTCTGGTCGATGACATGGTCGATACCGCCGGCACTCTGTGCCACGCGGCCAAGGCCTTGAAAGAGCATGGCGCTGCCAAGGTTTTCGCCTACTGCACGCACCCTGTGCTGTCGGGTCGAGCGATCGAAAACATTGAAAATTCCGTGCTGGACGAGCTGGTGGTAACAAATACCATCCCGCTGTCCGCTGCAGCACAAGCCTGTGCACGTATCCGTCAACTGGATATCGCGCCGGTAGTTGCCGAGGCGGTCCGCCGCATCAGCAATGAAGAATCGATCAGCGCGATGTTCCGTTAAGGGCCCTGCCCTTTTCATTACATCTCGTTGACGAAAAGCGCCCCGCCCCGGCATTCCTGTCGGGGCGGGGCTTTTTTGCCCATATCGCCTTTAGCGCTGGTCGCAAACGCTGGGGCGAATGTGGTTATTTTGGAGATACAACATGAACGATTTTACTCTGAATGCTGAAGTGCGTTCCGACCTGGGGAAAGGTGCGAGCCGCCGCCTGCGTCGTCTCGCAAGCCTGGTTCCAGCTGTAGTTTACGGTGGCGAAAAAGCCCCTGAATCCATCAGCATGCTGGCTAAAGAAGTTGCCAAACTGCTCGAAAACGAAGCGGCTTACAGCCACATCATCGAGCTGAACGTTGGTGGCACCAAGCAAAACGTAATCATCAAAGCCCTGCAGCGTCACCCGGCCAACGGCCACGTGATGCACGCCGACTTCGTACGCGTTGTAGCGGGCCAGAAACTGACCGCTATCGTGCCTGTACACTTCGTTGGCGAAGCTGCTCCGATCAAGAAAGGCGGCGAAATTTCGCACGTTGTTTCTGAAATCGAAGTTTCGTGCCTGCCGAAAGACCTGCCTGAATTCATCGAAGTTGACCTGGCTGATGCCGAAGTCGGCGCGATCATTCACCTGTCTGACCTCAAAGCCCCTAAAGGCGTTGAGTTTGTTGCTCTGGCTCACGGTAACGACCTGGCTGTTGCCAACGTTCACGCTCCACGTGTTGCTCCAGAAGCTACTGAAGGCGCAGCAGAGTAATTTCACTCTGTTCGCCGGAGTGACCGGAACATCGCGGACTAGAGCGTAGCGAGAAAGCGGGCGAGAACGCGGAGTTTACATAATGGTAAATGAGCACTTGTCGTCCACTTTCGCCGCACCCCCTGATCGCGGCGATGTTGTCCATCACTTCAAGGAAGGGCCCCTATCGTGACTGCCATCAAACTGATCGTTGGCCTGGGAAATCCAGGCGCTGAATACGAACAGACCCGGCATAACGCAGGGGCCCTTTTTGTTGAGCGCATCGCGCACGCGCAGGGTGTCAACCTTGTGGCCGATCGCAAATATTTCGGCCTGACCGGGCGCTATTCGCATCAGGGTCAGGATGTTCGTCTGCTGATTCCCACCACCTACATGAACCGCAGCGGCCAGGCCGTCGCGGCACTTGCCGGCTTCTTCCGCATCAAGCCTGAAGAAATCCTGGTGGCGCATGACGAACTCGATCTGCCTCCGGGCGTTGCCAAGCTCAAACAGGGCGGCGGCCATGGCGGTCACAACGGGTTGCGCGACATCATCGCGCAACTGGGCAATCAGAATACCTTTCACCGCTTGCGGCTTGGCATTGGCCACCCGGGCGTTGCCAGTATGGTTTCAAATTTCGTCCTGGGTCGTGCGCCACGCGCCGAACAGGAAAAACTCGATGCCAGCATCGACTTTGCCCTCGGCGTGCTGCCGGATATCCTCGCCGGCGAATGGAACCGCGCGATGAAAAACCTGCACAGCCAGAAGGCCTGACTCACTCCTCGGGGAAAACACCATGGGATTCAATTGCGGCATCGTCGGCCTGCCTAACGTCGGCAAGTCCACCCTATTCAACGCCCTGACCAAATCCGGGATCGCGGCCGAGAACTTCCCCTTCTGCACCATCGAGCCGAACACCGGTATCGTGCCGATGCCGGATCCGCGTCTGGAAGCCCTGGCGGTCATCGTCAATCCCAAGCGCATCCTGCCGACTACCATGGAATTCGTCGACATCGCCGGCCTGGTTGCCGGTGCCTCGAAAGGTGAAGGCCTGGGCAACAAATTCCTCGCCAACATCCGCGAGACCGATGCTATCGCTCACGTGGTCCGCTGCTTCGAAGACGAGAATGTGATTCACGTCTCCAACAGCGTCGACCCGAAACGCGACATCGAGATCATCGACCTGGAACTGATCTTCGCCGACCTCGACAGTTGCGAGAAGCAACTGCAGAAAGTCGCCCGTAACGCCAAAGGTGGTGACAAGGACGCCGTAGTCCAGAAAGGCCTGCTGGAGCAATTGATCGCTCACTTCACCCTCGGCAAGCCAGCGCGCACGCTGATGAAGAACATGGGCGCCGACGACAAAGCGGTGATTCGTGGCTTCCATCTGCTGACCACCAAGCCGGTCATGTATATCGCCAACGTTGCTGAAGACGGTTTCGAGAACAACCCGCTGCTGGACATCGTCAAAGCCATCGCCGAAGAAGAAGGCGCCATGGTGGTTCCGGTCTGCAACAAGATCGAAGCCGAAATCGCCGAACTGGAAGACGGTGAAGAGAAAGACATGTTCCTCGAAGCCCTGGGTCTCGAAGAGCCTGGCCTGAACCGCGTAATCCGCGCTGGCTACGAAATGCTGCACCTGCAGACCTACTTCACCGCCGGTGTCGAAGAAGTCCGCGCCTGGACCGTCCGCGTCGGCGCCACCGCACCACAAGCCGCCGGCGTGATCCACACCGACTTCGAAAAAGGCTTCATCCGCGCCGAAGTCATCGCTTACGACGACTTCATTCAGTACAAGGGCGAAGCCGGCGCCAAAGAAGCTGGTAAATGGCGCCTGGAAGGCAAGGATTACATCGTAAAAGACGGCGACGTGATGCACTTCCGTTTTAACGTGTAACAGGAACCGTGGATTTACACGGACCTCGATAGGCTGAAAATCCCCGTAATCACTCGCTGATACGGGGATTTTGCTTTTTGGGATCGCGGTGCCTAACGCGCAACTCCCTCACAGGTGCTCTGCTAGACTAAAAACGGCTCATCCCTGATCTGGAGAACCGTCATGTTGGAGAAATTTGAACGCTATCCACTCATGTTTGGCCCAACACCGATCGAGAAACTGAATCGTCTATCGGCCTGTCTCGGTGGCAATATCGAACTCTATGCCAAACGTGAGGACTGCAACTCTGGACTTGCGTTTGGCGGCAACAAGATCCGAAAGCTGGAATACATCATTCCCGATGCAATCGCTTCGCAGGCAGACACGTTAGTGTCCATCGGTGGCGTCCAGTCGAACCACACGCGCCAGGTCGCAGCTGTCGCGGCCAAACTCGGTATGAAGTGCCGTCTCGTTCAAGAAAGCTGGGTTCCATTCCCGGATGCGGTCTACGACCGGGTTGGGAATATTCTGATGAGCCGCGTGCTGGGAGCGGAGATTGAATTCGTCGACGAAGGTTTCGATATCGGTATCCGCGAGAGCTGGGAGCGGGCGCTGGAGGACGTCAAGGCCAAAGGAGGCAAACCCTATGCTATTCCCGCCGGTGCATCCATGCACAAATATGGAGGTCTGGGCTATGTCGGCTTTGCCGAAGAAGTACGCGAGCAAGAAGCCAGGATGGGGATCAAATTTGATTACATCATCGTCTGCACGGTGACTGGCTCCACCCATGCGGGCATGCTGGTGGGGTTCGCCAAGGATGGTCGTGCTCGCAATGTGATTGGTATTGACGCCTCTGCCACGCCTGAGCAAACCAGGGCACAAGTATTGGCAATCGCTCAGCATACGGCGCAGCTTATCGGGCTTGGCCAGGAAATCACCGCTGACGATGTTGTCCTTAAAGAAGACTACGCCTATCCGGCCTACGGCATTCCATCAGAAGAAACCAACGCAGCCATCCGTTTGTGCGCTCGCATGGAAGGCATGATGACGGACCCGGTCTACGAGGGAAAATCCATGCAAGGCCTCATTGATCTCGTCCGCCAGGGGTTTTTCCCGACGGGCTCGAAGGTACTTTATGCACATCTCGGCGGGGTACCAGCGATTAACGCGTATAGCTATATCTATCGAAACGGCTGACTTTGCCGGTCCGCCTCAGACTTTTCGGGTTCTTGGCAAGAAGATCGCCAACACCCCCAGCAGCGGCAAGAACGAGCACAGGAAGTACACGTATTCAATGCCGTGAATATCCGCCAGATGCCCAAGCAATGCCGCGCCAATCCCGCCGAAACCGAACATCAGTCCGAAGAACACGCCGGCAATCATTCCGACGTTCCCTGGCACCAGCTCCTGGGCATACACCACAATGGCCGAGAACGCCGAGGCGAGGATGAAACCGATCACCACGCTGAGGATGCTGGTCCAGAACAGGTCCACATGGGGCAGCAGCAGCGTGAACGGTGCGACGCCAAGGATCGAGAACCAGATTACCGCCTTGCGCCCGATCTTGTCGCCGATCGGCCCGCCGAAGAAGGTCCCAGCCGCTACTGCACCGAGAAACAGGAACAGATGCAGCTGCGAGCTGGCCACCGACAGGTCGAATTTTTCAATCAGGTAGAACGTGAAGTAACTGGTCAGGCTGGCCATGTAGAAGTACTTGGAAAACACCAGAAGCCCGAGCACTACCAGTGCGCTGATCACCCGTCGTTTCGACAGGCCATGAGTCGCTGCCTGACCTTGTTTGAGCTTGAACAGATTCAGATGATTGGCGTACCAGCGACTGATCCGATACAGCACGAACAGCGCAAACAGCGCGAACAATCCGAACCAGGCCACATGACCCTGACCGTAGGGAATGATGATCGCCGCCGCCAGCAACGGCCCGAAGGCCGAGCCCGCATTACCACCGACCTGAAACGTCGACTGCGCCAAGCCGAAACGCCCACCCGAAGCCAATCGCGCCACCCGAGAAGCTTCCGGGTGAAAGGTCGATGAACCGACACCGATCAACCCCGCCGCCAGCAGAATCATCGGAAAACTTCCGACCACCGACATCATCAGAATGCCGATCAATGTGCACACGGTACCGGCCGGCAACAGCCAGGGTTTGGGATGACGATCCGTGTGGTAACCGACCCATGGTTGCAACAGCGAGGCCGTCAGTTGAAAAGTCAGGGTGATCAGGCCGATCTGGGTGAAGGTCAGGCCATAGCTGGCCTTGAGCATCGGATAGATCGACGGCAATACCGCCTGAATCAGGTCGTTGATCAAATGCGCCAGCGCCACCGCGCCGATGATGCGCATGACCAGCGGACTGCTTTGTGAAGTGGCGGGCGCCGACGTCGCGGCGGACTGAACGTTGCTGATGGCCATGAGAGTTTCCGTACTGCGGATGGGTGCGCACAGGCAGGTCGGTCAATGTGCCATTTTTTAGTGCGGTTGCGCCATCCCCTTAGCCTGCTAACGACCTTAATAAAAGGTGATAGCGCAACGCCATGGTCTGAATCTTGCCTTGCTTATCCGCTTCAACGCGGCCCCTTACAAAGGGGACCGAGAATGGGAAGTTTCGCTACAGAGTCGGCCTACAGAGCGGACCAAGGGTGAACTTTCGAGGCCTTTTAGAAGGGCACAAGTCGCGGTCGCAATGACCTCGACGCACGCCAATGGTGCGTGGTGTCCAGAGGAGTCATGGGGCATGCAGGCTTTTTTATCACCGGGGATCGGGCTGCTGGGGCGATTCGGTTTCGCGCGTAAATTTCAGCTGCTGTTTCTGCTGTTTATCCTGCCACTTGCAGGCAGCCTGTGGATGATCGGTCAGGACTATCGTGACAAGTTGAGCCTGATCTCTGGCGAACGCGCCGGGGTTCGGCAATTGCTCGCCCTCGATGCGCTCGACAACCTGCTCGCCGCCCAGCGTGACCGCGCCGCTCGTTGGCGCGCCACCGAAACCAATCGCCAACCGACACCCGCAACCATTGCGGCGATGGCAGCGTTCGACGCGGTTCAGCCGGCCGTCGCCCAAGCCATTACGGACCTAGGCAATACCCTGAAAACCGAGGGCGCCGAGGGTCAAACCCTCACCCGCTACCAGGCTCTGCAAACCGCCCTCACCGGCCTGGACTCGAAAAGCCTGAGCAACGTCGGTTGGTGGCCAGACGGTTACGATCGCTTCACCCATGCCTTGAGTGCTCTGCAAGCCTTGCGCGAACAAATCGCCATGGACACTCGCCTGACCCTCGCACCGTGGCTGGAAACCTGGCTGCTGACGCAGATTTCCACTCAACACGCACCGGACCTGATCGAACGGGTCGGACGTCTCGCCGCGGTCGGTCAGGCATCCGTGGTATCCGGGCAGTTCACCCTGCAAAGCCGCCTGCAACTGCGGGACTTGCGCAGCCGCATCGGCGATGCGCGGGAGCAGCTTGTTAAAACAGCTGGCCTGCTGGAAACACGCCTGCCCAGCGCACTGCAAACCTGGGCCGGGCAATACCACGACAGCCTCAAACACCTGGACGCCGGTTTGAAAGTGCTGGACGAGGGCGTCTTCGGCGGCAGCATCAACCTCAAACCGGAAGACTTTGAACGCAGCCTCGACGCCCTCCTCGGCGACCTCGCCTCGTTGCGTCAGCAATCGTTGGTTTCTCTGGATCAACGGCTGGATTATTACCACGGCTCGGCCATTCGCCAGTTCATTCTGGTGGCGATAATTTTTGGCTGCCTGCTGCTGGCCGCGCTGTACCTGTTTATCTGTTTACAGGCCTCGATCCGTCGCAGCGCCAGTGGCATCACACTCCTGGCCGAAGCGCTGCGTGACGGCAACCTGAGCTTGCAAGTACCGGTGCAGGGCCGCGACGAACTGGCGGCGATCAGCACCGCCTTGAATGTCGCCGTGGTGCAACTGCGCAACAGTCTGTTGGGGGTCGATCACGAAACCCTGCAACTGAGCAACGCGGTGCGCACCCTGAACCATCACTCGAGTGGCGCCCTTGGGGAAGTCGAAGCTCAGCAACTGCAGATCAGCCAGATCGCCGCTGCAGCCACGCAATTGGCCGCGACCTCTCAAGGGGTCGCCCAGAGTTGCGAACAGGCCTCAGGCAGCGCTCAGCACACCCAGCGCATCGCCGCCGACAGCAGCCGTGACAGCCAACGCACGACAGCGAGTATTCAGCAGCTCAATCAGCGTTTGAACGACACCGCAGCGGCATTGGGTCGGGTCAGCGAACAAGGACAGCAAATTCAATTGGTGGTCGATACCATTCGCGGCGTCGCCGAGCAGACCAACCTGCTGGCCCTCAACGCCGCCATCGAGGCCGCACGGGCCGGTGAGCAAGGTCGTGGTTTTGCCGTAGTGGCCGATGAAGTGCGCAGCCTGTCGCAACGCACCCAATCCTCCACCGCACAAATCGCCGGTACCGTCGACAGCTTGCGCAGCACAGTCAATGAAGCGGTAAGCCTGATGGAAGCCGCCTGCGGCCAGGCACAATCGGATGCGCAAGCCGTCACCGGTCTCGGCGAGCGCCTGGGGGAAATCGCCAGCGCGGTGCAGAGCGTCACCGACACCCTGGCGCAGATCGCCACCGCTGTCGAAGAGCAAGCGAGCACCGCCGATGAAGTCAGCGGCAACATCCAGCAAGTCGATCAGGCGGCGGTACGCTTACTTGACGGCGCACGGGCGGTGAACCTTGCGGCAGACACCTTGAGCCAGGGCAGTAAGGCCTTGAGTGCCAATACCGGCAGATTTCAGCTCAGTTGACGCCCTCCGCCAGCCCGATTTTTCGGGCCTGCGGGATAAGCGGTTGAAAGTGTAGAGAAATATTTTAAATTTACGCTTGACGCATCTTCGTTCCAGGTGAATAATGCGCGCCACTTGGCTACATAGCTCAGTTGGTTAGAGCATAGCATTCATAATGCTGGGGTCCGGGGTTCAAGTCCCTGTGTAGCCACCAAGTACTAAAAACGGCTTACCGAAAGGTAGGCCGTTTTTTTATGCCTCGAGAAAAGTGGCATTGTTTCAGGACAGCGGACCTGATTTGCGTCGCGTCCCCCAGGCCGATAAAGTCCCCGGACATTTTATCCCATGGACGGAGTGCCCCGCGTGTTCTCAGCCTTCCACTTGAGTCGCTATCGCCTGTCAGCTTTTTCGCTGATCGCCACCGCTTTAACCCTCGCCGCGTGTAATACCCTGCCCTCTTCGCCGTCAGTCTCGACCCTGCCGGTCGCACCAGAAATCGCCTCCGGTTATCGCACCGACCTGCAGACCCGGCACGCCTCGAAACACATGGCCGCAGCCGCCAACCCGCTGGCAGCCGAAGCCGGGCGGGAGATGCTGCGTCAGGGCGGTTCGGCGATTGATGCGGCCATTGCCATGCAAGCGGTGTTGACGCTGGTCGAACCGCAATCGTCGGGCATCGGCGGTGGCGCGTTGATTGTGCTGTGGGATGGCAAGGCTGTACGTACCTATGACGGGCGCGAAACCGCTCCGGCCGGCGCTACCGAGAAACTGTTCCTGCAAGCCGACGGCAAACCGATGCCGTTCACCCAGGCACAGATCGGCGGGCGCTCGGTGGGGACGCCGGGTGTATTGCGGGCGCTGGAGCTGGCCCATCAAAAGCACGGTCGTCTGCCGTGGGCGAAGTTGTTCGGGCCCGCCATCGAACTGGCGGAACAAGGCTTCGCCATTTCGCCACGCCTGCATCAACTGATCGCGGCAGACGCGTTCATACAGCGTTCACCAGACATGGCCGCCTACTTTCTGAATGCCGATGGCAGCCCGAAAGCCATCGGTACACAGCTGAAAAACCCGGCACTGGCCGCAGTGTTCAAGCGCATCGCCAAGGAAGGTCCCGATGCCCTGTATAAAGGGTCAATCGCAAAAGAGATCATCGCCAAGGTTCAGGGCCACGCCAACCCCGGCAGCCTGTCGCTAAACGATCTTCAAGACTACAAGGCCAAGGAACGCGCGCCGTTATGCACCGACTACAAACGCTGGCAGGTTTGCGGCATGCCGCCACCGTCGTCGGGCGGGATCGCCGTGGCGCAAATTCTTGGCACCTTGCAGGCATTGGAATCCCGCGGCCCGCGTTTTGCCCTGGCACCACTCAAACCGCTCAAGACCAGCAAACCGGCAGGCATCGAACCCGCCCCAGAAGCGGTGCACCTGATCGCCGAAGCCGAGCGCCTGGCTTACGCCGACCGAGCGCAGTACGTCGCCGACACCGACTTCGTACCTGTGCCGGTAAAAGGTCTGATCGACCCGACTTATCTGACCAGCCGCGCCTCCTTGATTGGCGATCGCAGCATGGGGCAGGCCAAACCCGGTACCCCGCCGGGCATTCGGGTTGCCTATGCGCCGGACCGCTCGCCACTGCGCATCTCCACCTCGCAAGTGGTAGCAGTCGATGACGAAGGCGGCGCCGTATCGATGACCACCACCGTGGAGGCAGCATTTGGCTCGCACCTGATGGTCCAGGGTTTCCTGCTCAACAACCAGATGACCGACTTCTCGTTCATTCCCGAAGAGAATGGGCAAAAAGTCGCCAACCGTGTTGAACCGGGTAAACGTCCGCGCTCGTCCATGGCGCCCACGCTGATCTTCGACCGTCAGAACGGCGAGTTCCTGGCTACCGTCGGCTCCCCCGGCGGCTCGCAGATCATCGAATACGTGGTCAAATCCACCATCGGCCTGCTCGACTGGAACCTCGACCCGCAAGCGGCCATCAGCCTGCCCAATTTCGGCAGCCGTAACGGCCCGACCGAACTGGAACAGGGTCAGTTCAGCACAGAGCTGATTCAGGCACTGAAGGACAAAGGGCACAACGTGAACGAGATCGACATGACCAGCGGGACTCAGGCGATTGTTCAGGTCAAGGATGCACAGGGCAAAGCCGCGTTGGCCGGCGGGGCCGATCCGCGACGTGAGGGAGAAGCGTTGGGGGATTGAGTCGTACGCAGGAATAAGAAAAGGCTTACCGGGAGGTAGGCCTTTTTTTGTTAGCGAAGAATCCTGGTCTGATCAAGCCGCAAAAGCAGGCCTGGCCTTTTTAGGGCTATTCACGCCGCACAGCGAGCATCAAGTCGATAACTGATTGGCAAACTGCCCAACCGCGTTAACCACTTTCTGCGCCCCGTCCTGGATTTCGACGATCACTGTGCCCGCCTCCGCCGCCAGCGCCAGCCCCTGTTCGGCCTGGAGTCTGCCATCGGTCATCAGGGCCACGGCGTTGCGCGCCATGTCCTGGTTCTGGCGCACAACGCCGACAATTTCGTCGGTCGCCTGGCTGGTTCGCGAGGCCAGTTGCCGGACTTCATCAGCCACCACGGCAAAACCTCGACCCTGCTCACCGGCGCGAGCGGCTTCGATGGCCGCGTTGAGCGCCAGCAGGTTGGTTTGTTCGGCGATGCCACTGATGGTTTTGACGATGGTGCCAATCACCAGTGATTGCTCGTTCAGCGCCTCGATGCCTTCGCCAGCAGTTTGCATATGTTTGGCCAAGTCACGCATGACGTCCACCGCTTGAGTCACTACAGTGGTACCGCGCTGGGCGCTGCTGTCGGTTTGCAACGAAGTGCTGTAGGCGATGTTGGCCGCTTCGGCGACGGCCTGCTCCTGATTGACCTGATCGGTTATCACCGTAGCGAACTTGACCACTTTGTAGAGCTTGTTGTTGGCGTCGACGACTGGGTTGTAGGAAGCCTCCAGCCAGACCACGTTACCGTGGCTATCGATACGCTTGAAACGATCGGCCACAAATTCGCCGGCGTTCAAGCGGCGCCAGAAGTTCTGATACTCGGGGCTGTTGTATTCCTCTGATTCACAGAAGGTGCGGTGATGTTTGCCCTGAACCTGCGCCAGACTGTAACCCATGCCGTTGAGAAACCGCTCGTTGGCCGTCAGCACGTTGCCATTGAGGTCGAACTCGATGACCGCCGTCGAGCGCACTAGCGCGCCGATCAGGTTCTCATGTTCACGAGACGCCTCGATGGTGCGGGTCAGGTCGCTGGAGTAAATCGAGAAGTGTTTGATCCGGCCATCCCCGGAGCGCACCGGCTGCATGATCGACCGCAACCAGGCTTCGGCACCATTGCCCCGCAATAAACGAACCGTGCCGGCAAAATGCTCGCCACGGGTCAGTGCAGTCTTGAAGCGGCGGTGGAATTCGTCCGACTTCACATGAGCCGGGACGATGTCTTCGATGTGCCGGCCGTCCAGCTCGTTGCCCTTGTAGAGCATTTCACCCATGAAGTTCTGGTTGGCCGATTGAATCCTGCCATCGGAATCAAGGGTCAGGACCAGCATCTCGCTGTCCAGGCTCTCCTTGACTTGCTGAAGGCTGGAGAGTTCTTCGCGAAGAGCCGACAGCTCCTGCTTCAAGCGTTTGTTGAACATGGGAAGCACCGATGGACAAGGATAAAAAGCTGCATACAGCCTAGCCATCGGCTTTGGGGATATTTTCTGAAGAGTGTTTCAGGGTTGTCCTACAAAAATAGTGGCAACACGAACACCTTTATACCGCACCGGCTACCGAACAGCGCCCAATTCGCGGTACTCGCGCGCCAAAGTACGCCGCACTGCTGATGCCCACCGCCCCCATCACTGCGCAGAAAATCACACAAATCCACGGACTCCACGGCATCAGACCGATCAACAACAGCGGTGTGACGCTGGCCCAGGCGGCGTAGGCAATGTTGTAGGTAAAGGAAATCCCCGAGACGCGAATCCGCGCCGGAAACAGGCTGACCATCACCGACGGCACTGCGCCGACTACCCCGCAAGAGAGGCCTGCCACTGCATAGGCCAGACCGAGCCACTGGCCTTCAATGATCAGGCAGGTGTAGAGCACGCCAATACCCAGAGGCAGCAGCAGGCTATACAGCATCACCGTGCGCCAAGCGCCGATGCGATCGACAAGCAGCCCCGCGAGCACACAGCCGATGTTCAGAAACACGATGCCCAAGGCACTCAGGGCGAAGGTATGACTGGCGGTCATGCCGAAGGTTTTTTGCATCATGGTCGGGGTAATGACCACGAATACCACCACGGCCGAGGTCAGCACGCAGGTGAGGATCATCGCCGGCAGCATCGCCAGGCGATGCTCCCGCAGGACCGTGCGCAGCGGCAGTTCCACAGTAGCCTCGCGTTGGGCCTGCATCGCCATGAATACCGGGGTTTCACTGAGCCAGCGACGTAGCCAGACACCGATGACGCCAAACACACCGCCCAACAGAAACGGGTAGCGCCAGGCGTAATCAAGAATTTCCGCCGGGGTGAACGTCTGTGCCAGAAATGTCGCCGTCAGGGCTCCGATCAAGTAGCCGAAGGTCAGCCCCGCCTGTAGGAAACCGAGGGCATAGCCGCGATGCCCGACCGGTGCATGCTCGGCCACGAACACCCAGGCACTCGGCACTTCACCGCCTACCGCCGCGCCTTGCAGGACTCTCAGGCCCAATAGCAACAACGGTGCGAAATAACCGATCTGGGCGTAGGTCGGCATGATCCCGATCAGCAGACACGGCAACGCCATCGTCAGGATGCTCAGGCTGAAAACCTTCTTGCGCCCCAGTCGATCGGCGAAATGTGCCATCAGGATCCCGCCCAACGGCCGCGCCAGGTAGCCGGTAACGAAAATCCCGAAGCTTTGCAGCAGACGCAGCCACTCAGGCATTTCGGGTGGGAAGAACAGTTGGCTGAGGGTCAGCGCGAAAAATACGAAAATGATGAAATCGTAGATTTCCAACGCGCCGCCAAGGGCTGCTAGCCCCAGTGTTTTGTAGTCCGAGCGGGTGAAGGGCGCCGGGCGCGCATCTGTGTTGGCAGTCATGGAAAAGAACTCTGGCAGGCAAAAAACCAAGGCGCCCATGGTCTACGCAAATGCGCTTGTGGACAACCCGCTAGCCCTGGAATCCCAATGCCATACCGCGCTGCTAGCGCGTACCTTCCAGTATGAAGGGCACTCCTGGACTGGAAATGTTTTCAGATGGGCACTAGACCGCTCGACACAAGTAGTTTCAAGATGTACCCGCCCTGCCTCCGAGGGCTCACGCTGAAAAGGATCTGAGCATGTTCAAACTCGCAGGACTCACCCTGGCCGCACTCACTCTGAGTGCCGCCGCTCACGCCGATGTCGATCTGAATCTGGGCAGTACCGAACGTGTTACCCGACTGTTCGCCTATCCCAACAACTGCAACGTCATCTGCTATCGCAACTGGACACTGGAACAGACCGTCGAGCACTACCTGACTCAAAGCGTACAACGCGATGGCTACAACACCGCAAAAGTAGTGGTCAAAACCGACAACAAGCAGCTCTACGCCACTATCAGCGGTGTGCCCAAAGGCTATGACAAGCCACTGACCGCATTGCTCCAGGCTGGGGATTTGGCTTACAACGGCGCCAGCAAACTGAGTGCCGATGGCAAATGGACCTACAACTGGTACTTGTTCCTTCCGCTGGGCATGGCGCTGGAAAATCGCAAAAGCGTCGAATTGCTGCACTTCCCGCCGGATTACTCGCTGACCCAGGCCCAGGACTACCTGGAGTCCAAGACGACCGACCGTTGGGCCACGCTGCTGACTGCCAATGGCATCCCCGCCGACCAGACACCGGGCTATCAGACCATCATCGACATCGCGCCGATTGCCGCGCCATCCAGCGCCGGTAAGGACCTTGAAGGCGTCTACGACTACTTCAAGGATTACCAGACCACCATGGTCAAGGAAGTCAGCCAGAACGCCAGCGGCGCAGCGTTGCCAATGGTTGCTTTCGGCGCACCGGTGCGTAACTGGATCAAGCAACAATACGGGCCGACCGTAGACGTCCTGGGCCTGGCAACCATCAGCCCGAGCGAGGGTGTGAAAGTACCAGTACTGGGTTCCAACCACCCGAGCTACATCTGGTACGCCGCCGATCCCGAAGCCTACAGCGGCAGCGATGCCCAGGCCAAGGCGGACGCTGCAGGGCTGAAAGTCATGGGCCAGGATTTGAGCGCCGCGTGCTGGCAGGCCGGGATGGGCAGCAAACCGGGCACTGACCCTACCGTTCAGCTGAAAAGCTGTACTCAAACCTGGCAAGTGACCCAGAAAGAAAAAACCTGCGAACTGTTCTACACCTCGATCCGCAACCTGACGCCTGAACAGGCCGTGGCCAAATGCGCAACAACGACGGTCAAATCCCAGCTGAAACAGCTGAAGAGCCCGTCTCTTGCGACCTCTGCTCCTGCCCCGCACTTGTAAACGATGAAAGTCTTTCCCGCGTGAGCCATGGCTGACGCGGGAAAGAGCCTTTTTCGCCTGTCATATTTGACAGTAGACTGATGGTTTCATTTGCGAGAGCCTTGGGGCATACCCATGTGCTGCAGGGCTGACAGGATGTCAGTAGACGGCGGTCGTAGCACTCGACTGACAAGGATTGTTATGAGAGCTCATGCAGAACAGGCAATACCCCCACCGCCATCAAATGGCATCTATCCGTTTGTAGAGTTGCCCCTTCGCCTTGGATTCCCCTCCAAAGACGACTTTGAAATCATCTGCAACACTCAGGGATCGGCAATAGCTGTCATGGCACTGCGCGAGTTCCCCCGCATCAGCCGAATCTGCAGGGTTTCTGGACATCTGTTGCCCTATCGCTGCCGACACACCCGGCAGCTGGCGCCAGGCATCCACGTCTACGATCCGCGCTTCTGCGGTCTACTGAACCACTCCTGCGACCCCAACGTCTTTCTCGACATGAGCGAACTGTGGATATGGGCGCTCAAGGACATCAAAAAGGGTGACCGGCTGACGATGGATTTCGCCGCGACAGAAGACAAGCTGCTGCGGCAGTTCGCCTGCCGCTGCGGTTGTCCGTCCTGCCGTGGCTGGATCATCGGCTATGACGAGTCGCCGAACGCCAATGGAGAACAGTTTTTTCAACACTGGCGTCGACGAAGTCTCATCTAAAAGGCTTTACAACGCCTCGACCGGACGCAAACGGTACTGCGGTGGTAACTGTTCGAAACCGCTGATGGTGGCGTTCAGGCTTTTCCAGCGTCCATCCTTGATGCCATAGATGCAACCATGGATCGACAAGCTCTGCCCGCGGTGCCAGGCGTTTTGCACAATGCTGGTATGACCGACGTTGGCCACCTGCTGAATCACATTGAGTTCGCAGAGGCGGTCGACCCGCTCCTCTTCGGTGGACAACTTGGCCAGTTCGTCGCGCTTTTCATAATAGAGATCGCGAATCGAACGCAGCCAGCCGTCGATCAGGCCCAACTGACGGTCCTGCATCGAGGCGCGTACACCGCCGCAACCGTAGTGGCCGGTGACCAGGATGTGTTTGACCTTGAGTACATCGACCGCGTATTGAATCACCGACAGGCAATTGAGGTCGGTGTGCAGTACAACGTTGGCCACGTTGCGGTGCACAAACAGATCGCCCGGCAGCATGCCGACGATTTCATTGGCCGGCACGCGGGCATCGGAGCAACCGATCCACAGGTATTCCGGGGTTTGTTGACGGGCCAGCTTGGCGAAGAAATCAGGATCTTCCTGGGTGATCGCGTCGGCCCAGCGCTCATTGTTATCAATCAGATCTTGTAATTCGTTCATGCAATGAAGCCTCGATAATGATGCGCTGGTTTGACAGACAACCGTCTGTCCGGGTCACGCGCAAGATGCAGATCCCCCATGATGCCCTGATGCATTTAATGGCTATCCGATGCTCCATGCCGGTGGAATTCTCGCAAGCCCAGTGGGTCAACTGTAGTAAGGCCTACAGTATGAGGGAATGCCATGACTGATTCACGACGTCCGTTCGATAAGGCGCAACCCGAGCCCATCGACGACAACGAAGACCGCATGGGCTCAGTGCATGAGCTGGATTTCGACGAGGAAGAACCGGGCACCAGAATCGGCGACCTGATCCCCGAACGCGAGCGTGCGCAGAAGATGTCCGACGAACGCGTCCGTGAAGCTGGCATGACCGGAGGCTCGACCAATGACCATGAGTCCACCGACGATGACATGAGCCCGGAAACCCTGATCCATGAAGACGGCGCACGGGATGCCCACGAAGAGGGTGAAGGCGGCCAGGCGGATTGGGATTTGAGCATTGTCGATGAAGACGACATCGGCGGGGGCAACGGGTTGGACGAAGCAGAGATGGCGCAGCGCGATCCAATGGATGGCAAGCGTTGATCGTTGTCGTCGGGGAGGACACCTTCGCGGGCAAGCCTCGCTCCTACGGGTTCTGGGCCGTTCATGTGTTCTGCTCGTAGGAGCGAGGCTTGCCCGCGAAGCTTTTAAGGCTCAATCCACTAATGTACAGGCCATGACCACGGCATCTTCGCGCCCGCCAACAGCGGGGTAGTAATCGCGCCGACGCCCGATTTCGTTGAACCCATACCGCTCATACAACCGAAATGCCGCCCGGTTGCTGTCGCGCACTTCCAGAAAACATTCCCGTGCCTCTGCCTTGCAGGCAATCGACATCAAGTGCTCCAGCAGCGTCAAACCCAGGCCTCGGCCCTGATTTTCCGGTTTGACGGTGATGTTCAGCAAATGCGCCTCGTCGAGAATGATCTGCACCACCCCATGACCGACCTGCTGCTGCCCTTCAAACATCAGCCAGATCTGGTACTTGCCCAGGCCATCGAGAAAAATCCCGCGGGTCCAGGGGTGGCTGTAAGCCGCGTATTCAATTTTCAGTACAGTGTCCAAGTCCGCCTCGGTCATCGGGCGGAACGATACAGCGTCACTCATTCGATTCTTTCCAGCGCGCCATCAGCCGACGCATGGCTTGCCAGACATCAGCCTTACGCTGTGGCTGTTCCATTAATAATTCCAGACCCGGCAGGGCCCAGACCGAACCCAGGCCTTCGACCTGAAGTTCACGGTTGAAGGATTCGGCGTTCGCCTCACCGGCAAAACGCACCGCCGGCAAGCCGATCAGCCACAGGCAGACGCATGGAGCATCTTCGAGACGGGCCGACAGAAAGCCTTGTACGAAATCCCGAGCCGCTTCCGGCCCCTGATCCATGGTGCCGCGAGCCAGCAGTGGCCAGCGCACCGGCTCGCCGACAATCTGCGGGCTGTCCGGCAGACCGGCAGCGCGCAGCATGTCCTTGAGCAACAGATAGGCCGGATCGCGGGTCTGGAAGCTTTCGCCTGTGGGTAATTCCACCAGCAACAGGCAACGACCTGCGCGCAGCAATTGAAGGGCGAAACGCGGTGGCGGCACGACCGGCGCCTTGACCGCGACCGGGGCCTCCTCTTCTTCGACCTTGGCGTTCGTGCGGGTGCTGGCCAACGATGGCCGCGGCACCTCGATTTTTACCCGTTCGGCCGGTTTGACCACGGGCTCCATCGGTGCCTCGGCCACGGGAGCCGGCGCAACCGGGGCGACGACCAATGGCTCGGGCATCTCCAGCAGTTCGGGGCGCGAGGGCGCAGCAAAGGGCAATTCGGTGCGCGGCAGCCAGTTGACCACCTGCATGGCGGTCAAATAAGCGCGGCGACGGGACTCGATAAGCAAAGGTCGGCCACTTGTGGATAACTAAAGTGCGTTGATTCTACCGCCCTTCGCTCAAGATCGCCCGCGCTTGATCGATAGAAAGCCAACTGTCCGTCCCGAGAGTGAATCGCAACGGGCGTGATGCAGTACAATCGCGACTTTTAATCGCCAACCAGCCGGCCATTCCGATGATCGAACCCAAGCGCGTCTTGCGCGCCCTCGCTGAACACTGGGCACTTCTGGAGCCACTGTGCGAGCACTTCGACCCAGGCTACTTGAGCCTCCACGAACTGAGCACGCAACTGGCCGCCCAGCAACTCGACAGTACGCCGCAGGACATCACCAGCCTGCTGGACGTGTGGATCCGCCTCGACATTCTGGTTCCCGTGGCGAAAAGCCCGAACCGTTTCGAGCTCAATGCGCAGATCCACGACTTCCTCGCTTACCTGCGCCGTGAGCACCGTCTGGGCCTGTGCCTGGAAATCGAAGCCTATTTGCGTCACCTTGAGCGCTTGGCCGGTTACATCCAGGACGCGTTCGACATCCGCGACGGCAACGATCTGGCGCGTCAATTGCGCCTGCTCGACATGCGCGTGCGCGATGTGCTGAAAAAACTCGACAACGACGAACAGGCGTTGGTGGCCGTCGCCGAACGGGCGAAAACCAGCGATCGGCAGATCCCGCTGCGTCAGCGCTACGCTGAAGTGCTGGCGACCTGGGACGAATACGTCGAGCCGATGATTGAACTGGTGAACGCCGACGGCGCCTTCGAACAAGGCGTGCGTAAGGTCGAAACGGTCCTGCTGAAGATGCTCTCCGAACAGCAGCGCCTCGGCCATCTGGTTGACGATGACATGCTGCTGCGCACCCACGCGCGCATCCTCGAAATGCAGACCAGCGCCCAGCTAACCTTGCGTCACGCCCGCGAACTGCTCCTGCCGCTACGTGAAGAAGCCCGCCGCCACAACGCCGTGACCCGTGGCGCGGCGCTGGCCCTGTCGGCCATTCGTCGTAAAGGCATCGATGCGGTACCGCAAGCCGCGATGCCGATGTTCACCCGGCCGCAAAGCACCTTCCTCGGCAGCGCCAGTCAAGTCGAAGCCTACGTGTACGCCTTGGCCCGTTTCGAACCAAAACCGGCGCGTTTCCCCAAGGCGCACAAGACCCAGAAAGGCGAAGCCCCGCGCGCGCCACGCACGGTTCGGGAAATGCTCGAACGTTGCGAAGACGCCCTGCCAATGCCGGACCTGATGACCTGGCTGCTGGAACAGGAGCCGGACGGCGCTACCGACGAATTGCTTTATTGGTTCTCGCGCCTGTCGCGGGAGAAGCGCTTCAAACGCGAGCGTCTGGAACGCCGCGATTACCACACTCACGAGCATCAGGTCAGCCTGCGCTCCTTCGCCCTGCTCTCGGCCGGCGACACCGCCGCCGAGGATTCTGCGAGCATCCCACATGCATCTTGATCTATCCGAACTGTCCCAGCTGGCGCCGATCTTTCGCGAGCTGTTCAAGGGCTACCACGTCAGCCGCCGCGACCCGGAGCTGTACGCGCAATTGTCGAACTTCCAGGACCAGTACCGCACGCTGTTCAAGGCACTGGGCTTTGAACTGGTCTGCGACACCCGGGGTTTCTACTACTTTGTGCCGGACCTTGCCGCTGCGGCGGTAAACAAGACCGCGCAACGTCTGGCGCTGTTTACCTTCATCCTTGTCGAGCATCTGGCCGATCAGGGCCGTGACCCGGTCGCCGTGCTCGACGGCGGCAGCCTCGGCCGCGATGAGTTGCCATCGTTGCTGGAGAAATACCGCGACCTGTTTATCCAGGCAGAAGTGCAGACCGTCGAAGAACTCGAAGAAAAAATCATGCGCCGCATGACTCAGCTCGGTTTCGCCAGCGAAGAAAACGGCGTTTACCGTTTCCTGCCGCCGATGCATCGCTTCCTTGATGTTTGCCTGTCGGTTCAGCAGGACCGTGATCTGGCGGCCAGCCTGCACAGCGTCCTGCCATTGCCGGTGCCCGTGCTGATCGATGACGACAGCGATGAAAAACTGCTGCAAACAGACGACCCGCTGGATCTGAGTGACTTCGCTGAAGAAAGCGAAGAAGACGCCCTGGCCCGCGCCATTGCCGAAGAACAGGAGACCGACGCATGAGCAAGGAACGCTACGGCATTCGCCGCTTTGCCCTTTTGAACACCGCCGGTTACAGCCTCGGCCTGTTCCCGCTGGAAGAGCCGCTGTCGGTTTACGGGGCGAACAACCTCGGTAAATCCGCATCGATCAACGCCTTGCAGTTCCCGATTCTTGCACGCATGTCGGACATGAGTTTCGGCAAGTACAGCCTGGAACAATCCCGGCGTTTCTACTTCGCCTCGGACACCAGTTACATCCTGGTGGAAGTCTCCCTGCCCCACGGCCCGCACGTGATTGGCGTGGTCGGACGCGGCCCGGGCGGCGGTTTCGGTCACCAGTTCTTTGCCTATGCCGGCAAACTCGATCTGGCCCATTACCAGAAAGACGATACCTGCCTGCGGCAGAAAGAGCTGTTCACCAACCTTGAGCGCGAAGGCCTGAAAGCCTATGAACTCAAGCCGGATGAACTGCGTCGTTTGCTGGTGGGCGGTCACACCTCTATTCCGCTGGACCTGACGCTGATCCCGCTGCGCTCCACCAGCGAGCAGAGCCTGAAGACCTTCCGCGCGCTGTTCATCAACTTGTTGCACATGCGCGAAATCACCGCGGCCAAACTCAAGCAGCTGTTCCTCGATGCCTTCGAACACAGCCTGCGTTCCGGCAGCGTCGATTACATCGCCGCGTGCGAGGAAGCCTTCCGTGATGTTCGCCGCATGGAGCAGGACTACAACTCGCTGGTCGCTGCCGGCCCATTGGTTGAAGCCTTGGCCAACGGCGTGAAACAGCGGGACATCCTGCGCGGCAAACTGCATCGCCTGTCGCCGCTGCTCGACTCCCTGCTCGGCACCTGGTCGGACTACGCCAGTGCGCGCAAGGAAGAACTGACGATTCAGGCCGAGCACTACCGCAACGAGCAGGACGCGCTGCAAAACGATCAACGCGGCGGCACTCAGGAGCTGATGCGTCTGGAGCGGGAAATCACCGGCATCCAGCGCTGGCTCGGCGAGTTGTCGGTGCTCAAGCATCGCTTCGCGCTGGTCGATGACGTCAAAGTCCTCGAGCAGCAACTGCTCGCCGCCAAGGACGCGCACGACGAACTGGCCGGTGCGCTGGCCCAGTCGCGGCAGTTCAGTGCCGAAGACCTCGAAGAGCGTCTGCGGGATCTGGAAAAACGCCTGAAGTCGGTCAAGCAACAACTCGATCACGCCGACAACAACAGCTACGCCCGTTTGCGCGAAGAGTTTTCACAGCAGGACGTCGAGCGCCTGATGCGCCTGTTCAACAGCGCACTGTTCAGCCTCCCGCTGGGTGAACACGGCATTACGCTGGACGAGGACGGTCAGTGGGTCAAATCCATGGAGCTGATCCTCGATGGCTTCAAAGGCGAGCGTTTCGAAGTGCCGGGCCTGTCCATTGACATCTCGCACATCGAGCCGCCGGCGCTGCAAGCCTTGGCCGACCGCGCGGCATTGCGCGATCAGAAAGATCGCCTGGAAAAAGAACTCAAGCAGTTGAAAACTCAGGCTGCCGTGGCAGCCGACCGCGCGGCCAGCAAGACCCAGACTGAAGCGCTGTACCAGCAAGTGCTGGATGCGCAGAAAGCCCTGGAAGATTTCCGCCGCGCGCAAACCCTGAGCGCCGAGGAAGGGGACAAGCTTGAGCAGTTGGCGCAGATGGAAGCTGCTCAGGACGAATTGAAGCGTTCCAGCGATGCCTTCACCGAGCGCGTCCAGCAACTGTCGGCCAAGCTGCAGCTGGTCGGCCGGCAGATCGGCGATATGGAAGCCAAGCAACGCACCCTCGACGACGCCTTGCGCCGTCGTCAGCTGTTGCCGGCGGACCTGCCATTCGGCACGCCGTTCATGGACCCGGTCGACGACTCCATGGACAACCTGCTGCCGTTGCTCAACGACTATCAGGACAGCTGGCAAGGCCTGCTGCGCAGCGACGGGCAGATCGACGCGCTCTATGCTCAGGTTCGCCTCAAGGGCGTGGCCAAGTTCGACAGCGAAGACGATATGGAGCGTCGCCTGCAACTGCTGATCAACGCTTACGCACACCGCACCGACGAAGCCCTGACTCTCGGCAAGGCCCGTCGTGCAGCCGTCACCGACATCGCCCGGACCCTGCGTAACATTCGCAGCGACTATGACAGCCTCGAACATCAACTGGCGCTGTTCAACCGCGAGATCAACAAGCGCCAGGTCTCCAACCTGCAAAGCTTCCGCATCGTGCTCGCGCCGAACAAGGAAGCGCTCAAGCACATTGACCAGATCATCCACAGCGCCGGTCAGTACGAAGAAGGCGAAACCCTTTCCGTCTTCGACCTGAGCCAAAGCGCCGATCAAGACAACAAGAACGAAGAGGCCAAGGAATACCTGGCGCGGCTGGTGGCGGCGAACCACAACCAGCTCGGCCTCAAGGATCTGTTCGAGCTGGCGTTCGAGATCACCAAGGTCAACGGCCAACCGGTGATCCACACCGACATCGACGGCGCGGCGTCCAACGGCACCACCATGACCATCAAGGCGCTGACCAACATGTACTTGTTGCTGCACTTGATGGACCGCGATCAGGCCGGTCGCGTGCGCCTGCCGTACTACCTCGACGAAGCGGCGGACATCGACGAGAAGAACCAGGCAGCACTGCTGGAAACCAGCCTGCAATTGGGTTTCGTGCCGATTCTGGCGAGTGTGAAGCCGCAAGTTTGCGCCAGTGTCGCCATCGACCTGGAAGGCGGCAGCGGCCCGAACGGCATTTACATCGACGAGGCGGACTGGAAGTACATTCGTCGCCACGATGAAGTGAAGGCAACCATCAACGTGCAGGCGGATGAACCGGAGCTGGACGCGGTTTGACGCTTTAATCGAAGCCAATAAAAAGGCCGCGATCCAATGGATCGCGGCCTTTTTTATCTTTTCATTGTAGGAGCGAGGCTTGCCCGCGAAGGCGTCATCACTGACGCAATAACTACTTGCCGATCGAAATCTTCGGCGCCCAGGTCAGCCACTCATCTTCGAACTGGTCGAACAGCGGGAATGTTTGCTCGGGCCGCGCCGGAGCCCCCATGCGGTCGCCATCCGGTGTGGCAAACGCAATGCCGCCCTGAACCAGCGTCTCCAGCGATTCGGTGCGTATTGTCGCGCCTTTGAACAAGCCGTAGTCAAAACCAAAACCACTGGTGTTCCAGAACCGCGTGCCACTGCGCACCAGCGGCGCGTACTTCGGCTCGATCAGGATGTGCACCAACACTCGATCAGCCGTCTGGCCCAGTTCATAGCCGGTCACCTTGCCTACCGTGATTTCGCGATAGGTGACAGGGACGCCTGACTTCAGCGAACCCCGACGAGCAGCGCTCAACACCAGGCTTAAACCAGCCTCTTCCTTGGCGATTTCCGGAGGATTGGTCAAGGCCACGAAAGTCTTCTGTGGGCCGAGGTTCTTCGGTGCCGGTTGTACTTCGATGTATTGCCCTGTGACCAAAGTGTCGAGGTTCGAAGTTTTAATCAGACCGAGCTCAGGTTTGACCACCCAGAACTGACTGCCGACCCGAGCGATACGCTCCGGCACTTCGGTGATCCGCGCGGTCAGCAGTACTGATTGCAGGTCATCACTGAGGTCGACGTCCTCAATCTTGCCAACGTCCAGGCCTTTGAATCGAACCGGCGTGCCACTGCGCAGGCCATCGGCGCGGTCGACCTTGATTGTCACCATAGTGCCTTTCTGCGTTGCCTCATCATGGTTGGCATGCAGGCGGAAACGCGGAATACGCTTTTGCAACGGCGCTTTGGCTTCCGGGGTTTCGAAGGCGATGCCACCGGCCATCAGGCTCTGTAACGACTCACTTTTGACCTGGATGCCGCCGGTTAATCCACCGGTGAGCGTAATGCCGCTGGCATTCCAGAAACGCGTCGAGGCGTTGACCAGCCCTTCGTATTCCTTCTCGATATGCACCCCGATCACCAGCTGCTTTTTGGTGCGGGAGAATTGATAGCTTTGAACCGATCCGACCTTGACCTGTTTGTAGAGAATCGGACTGCCGACTTCCAGAGAACCAAGGTTGTCGGTGAACAACACCAAATGCAGGCCGGGCGAACGCAGGTCCAGCGGCGGGGCCTTGGGCCGTGCTTCGAACTCGCGTTGCGGCGCACCGCCCTTGTCGCCTGGGCGCACGGCAATGTAGTTGCCTTTGACCAGCGCTTCCAGGCCTGTAATACCGGCGAGCGAAATCGATGGTTTTACCACCCAGAACTGAGTGCCGGTGACCAGGTAGTCCTCGGCCAGCGGGTCGAGAGTCAACTCGGCAGTCGCACTGGACAGGTCGGGATCAACCTTGAGCGTTTTCAAATTGCCGACCTGGATACCTTTGTACATCACCGGCGTACGACCGGACTGCAGGCCTTCGAAATCGCTGAGTTTGACCTTGACCCGAATACCGGCTGCAGCCGCATCGAAATCCTCATAGAGACGGAACGGCAGGCTTGGATCGGTAGGCGGGCTGTCCTTGCGATTTTCCGGAGTGGCAAATGCAATACCACCAGCGACGATGCTGGCGAGGGACTCGCTACGTACTTTCACACCAGAAAGGTTGGCGTCGATACTGATGCCGCTGGCATTCCAGAAACGCGTGTGTTTACGCACCAGGCTGGCGTAGGTCGGTTCAATGAAGACTTTGAGTTCGACAGTGCTTTGGTCTGCGGACAGCACATAGCTTTTGATCTGACCGACCTGAATCTGCTTGTAGAACACCGGGCTGCCCCGATTCAGCGAGCCCAGGCGATCAGCCTTGATGGTCAAGTGCAGGCCGGGTTGCGCGTCCGATAGCGGAGGCTCCTGGGCCAGGGCCTTGAACTTGCGGGTCGGCTCGCCTTCGCCTGGGCTAACGGCCACGTAGTTACCCGAAACCAGCGTCTCCAGGCCCGTGATACCGGCCAGGGTCACGCTCGGTTTGACCAGCCAGAACCGCGTGCTGGTCCTCAGGTATTGCTCCACGTCTTTATTCATCTCGATGGTAGCGATCACTCCTTTGGAGCTGCCTTCGTCATCGAGTTTGAGGGCTTTCACCTTGCCGACCGACATGCCTTTGTAGACAACTTCGGTCTTGTTGGCCTGAATGCCTTCGCCACTTTCGAAGCGCACCTGAATCTCGATGCCCGTCTCGCTGTAGGCACGCCAGCCGAGCCAGCCGCCGATGATCAAGGCGATCAGGGGCAACACCCAAATAGCTGACCAGTTCGAGGCCGGTCGGGTTTTCGCTTTAGGCAAATCAGTCATGGTCGTCGTCCGACTCCGTGTTATCCCAAATCAGTCGGGGATCGAAAGTTACTGCGGCAAGCATCGTCAGAATCACCACACTGGCGAAGGCGATGGCGCCAAGATTGGCTTCGATGCTGGCAAGCCGTCCAAAATTCACAACCGCCACCAGAATGGCGATTACAAAAATATCCAGCATCGACCAGCGGCCGATGAACTCGATAAAGCGGTACATCAGAATGCGCTGGCGTGCCGAAAGCGGCTGACGGCGCTGCACCGAAAACAGCAGCAATGCGATGCCCACCAGCTTGAACGTGGGTACCAGGATGCTGGCGATAAAAACCACGGCAGCGATTGGAATCATGCCGTGCTGAACCAGCTGGATCACACCGGACATAATGGTGCTCGGATCGCCCTGCCCCAGGGAATTGACGGTCATGATCGGTAGTACATTGGCCGGGATGTAGAGAATCGCGCCCGTGATTAATAACGCCCAAGTACGCATCAGACTGTTCGGGCGGCGGGCGTGAACCAGCGCACCGCAGCGAGTGCACACCTGCTCGTCGGTATCGGCTTCCTGTTTATTCAACTCGTGGCATTCGGCACAAATCAAAATGCCTGCATCAATCGCCCGCATGGGCATCTTCTCCTGATAGAGCCTGCCAGATCTGGTGCGGTGACATCACTACTTCCAGCCAGACCTGAACCAACAACAAACTGATGAAGCACGCCAGACCAAGACCTACGGTGATCGCCGCCATATCGGCCAATTTGACGATCGCAACCAGTACGCCCATGAGGTAAACCTCGAGCATCCCCCAGTCCCGTAGATGGTGATAAATGCGGTAGAGCAGCAGGCCATAACTGCGTCCGATATCGAAGCGAATACTCAGCAGCACGAACAGCTGGCAAAGCAGCTTGAGCAGCGGAATCCCCATGCTGCAAAGGAATACCACTGCCGCTACGCCTCGCATACCGGTATCGAACAGACCGACAACGCCACTCCAGACAGTATCGTGCGACGACTGTCCGAGTAGATGGAGCTGCATGATGGGTAAAAAGTTCGCCGGGATGAACAACAACAGCGCGGCAATGACCAAGGCGAGACTACGCTGCACGACATTGTGTCGATGGGCATACAGCTCATAACCGCAGCGTACACAGATGGCTTTCTCATCATGAGCAAGCTCAGGCTTGCGCATCAGCAAGTCGCACTCATGACACGCTACCAAGTCGTCCAGCGGTAAATCTGACAGCCCTGGGGCGTCAACCGGATCTGGCATAAAGGCTCTGGCTCCAAAAAAGTTGGACCTATTCTAGTGTCCTGACTCGAAAATAACTGTGCAATTTTGTATTGTCGCCAGAGTGCTCTTTTCCTGCGGACAAAACAAAACCCCTACCTGCATACGCAGATAGGGGTTTCGGAATTTAATCTTGACGATGACCTACTCTCACATGGGGAAACCC
>NZ_JBIVCD010000058.1:0-26021 GCF_044746425.1 Pseudomonas sp. NPDC086112
GTTCTTCCACGGAGGCTGCGGCCAAAGGCCTGTGCGAAACGTCAACAGACGAAGCGACGGCAAAGGGCCGCATTATATCGGCCCTGCGCGCGGGGTACAGCGTGTTTATACGATAGAAACGGTCAATTGGACGGCTAACACGGTCAGTTGTGAGAAAAGTCGGCAAATGTAGCGACGACTTGCTCGATTTGCGCACGATTGACGTCCATGTGCGTGACCATTCGCAGACGACCGGCAGCGCTGAGCTTGATCCCGCGTGTCGCGGCAAAAGCCTTGATCGCTTCGGCCTTGTCGCCCATTTGCACGTAAACCATGTTGGTCTGCACCGGCTCGATCTCATAGCCCGCTGCTCGCAGGCCGTCGGCCAAATAGTGCGCATTGGCATGGTCGTCGGCCAGGCGCTGAATATTGTTATCCAGCGCATAAAGCCCCGCCGCGGCGAGAATCCCGGCCTGGCGCATGCCGCCGCCGACCATTTTGCGCAGACGCCGCGCCTTGGCGATCAACTCGACCGAGCCGCACAGCACCGAACCGATCGGCGCCCCTAGACCTTTGGACAGGCAAACCGAAACCGAATCGAAGTGCTGAGTGATCTCCCGGGCATCGACACCCAGCTTGACCGCCGCGTTGTAGAGCCGCGCGCCATCCAGGTGCAGCGCCAGGCCATTTTCATGAGTTAAACGGCGTGCCCGGGCCAGATATTCCAGCGGCAGAACCTTGCCCTGCATGGTGTTTTCCAGCGCCAGCAAACGAGTGCGGGCGAAGTGGAAGTCATCCGGTTTAATTGCCGCGGCGACCTGCGCCAGGTCCAGCGAACCATCGGCCTGCACTTCCAGCGGCTGCGGCTGGATCGAACCGAGCACTGCCGCGCCACCCCCTTCGTACTTATAGGTGTGAGCCTGTTGTCCGACAATGTATTCGTCACCGCGATCGCAGTGGGCCATCAGGCCGAGCAAGTTGCTCATGGTGCCCGTCGGGACAAACAGGGCCTGGGCAAAACCCAGTCGTTTTGCCAGTTCGGCTTCCAGACGGTTGACCGTCGGATCTTCGCCATAAACGTCGTCACCGGTGGCTGCATTCGCCATCGCGTCGAGCATCCCTGCGGTCGGTTGGGTGACGGTGTCGCTGCGAAGATCGATAACGCTCATGAATCTGGCCTCGGTAAGCAGGGGGAAATCCCTTTTCAGGAGGGAATTACTGCGGTCATGCCGACAAATAATCAAGCCTTGCGCGAGGAAAAGACTGATTACGCCTTCGAAAAAGCACAATCCATGTGGGAGCGGGCTTGCTCGCGAAAGCGGTGTGTCAGGCAACATCATTGTCGACTGGGAGTCCGTATTCGCGAGCAAGCCCGCTCCCACAGGTTTCGTGACAGGCATTGCCTATGCGCGCGCCGAAAATATGTGTTAAAAACGCTTCGCCGCCAAACAATCTGGCGGCAAAACGTTCTCAGGGCGGGGTGTAACTCCCCACCGGCGGTAATTGCGCGCAATGCGCATAGCCCGCGAGCGCTTGGCGGCAGCACGGCAATGGCTGTGATGGCGGCAAGGTCAGCAGACCCGGTGTGATCCCGGGGCCGACGGTCATAGTCCGGATGAAGAGAGAACGGGATTGGCGCCGCCTAGGCTCTGTACCAAAGCGCCGTCCGCAGGCACTTGTGCCTGCGTACCCTTAAATCCCATTCGATTCATAACGCCCTGTTTTTCACACAAACAGGAGTCAGAACATGCAACCCACCGCAATCGATAGCAAAAGCAAAAACCATCAGGGCGAGCGCGTCGCGTTCATCCAGGCCTGCTGGCACAAGGAAATCGTCGATCAGAGCCGTAAAGGCTTCGTCGCCGAAATGATTGCTCAGGGTTATCAGGAATCGGACATCGATTTCTTCGAAGTCGGCGGCGCCTTTGAAATTCCGCTGCACGCCAAGTTGCTGGCCAAGACCGGTCGTTATGCCGGCATTGTGGCCGCAGCGTTGGTGGTGGACGGCGGGATCTACCGTCACGAGTTCGTCGCCCAGTCGGTGGTCAGCGGCCTGATGCAGGTTCAGCTGGAAACCGAAGTGCCCGTGTTCTCGGTGTCCCTGACCCCGCACCACTTCCATGCCGGTGAAGAACTGCATCACAAGTTTTTCTTCGAACACTTTGTGAACAAAGGCCAGGAAGCGGCTAAGACGTGCGCGGATACGCTGCACAAGATGCGTGCGTTGCGCCGCAGCGAGCCCCGCGCGGTAGCCGTCTAAACACAAAACCTGCGATTTGGGTGGGGTCTTTGGCTTCACTCAAATCAAATGTGGGAGCGGGCTTGCTCGCGAAAACGGTTTAACATTCAACGCATTTGTTGACTGTCAGTCCGCTTTCGCGAGCAAGCCCGCTCCCACATTTGTTATGTGTTGTGCTTACGCGAGGTTTTCGTCGGTGGTCGGCACGATCAGGATGCCGGCGCGCAGGCCGTTCTTGACCTTGGGGTTGGGGAAGATGATCCGGGCGCCCTGCTCTTCAATGACCCAGCGGGTATTGGCGATATCCTCGGCCAGTACATACCCCACCTTCAACTCTGAAAAGTTCTCGATATCCGCCGGCAGGTTCAGGCGGAAGCTATCGCTGTGCTTGATGACTTCCCGCGCGACGCTGAACAATTGCAAGCCATCCAGCCCGTCGTCGGTCATTGGCGGCTCGGTGCCTTCGATGATCTGCTTCAGGCGGGTTTCAAGAAGATCGACGTTGACCCCGTCGTTCTGCCCGAACGGCCGGGCCTTGCCCAACTCCAGGGTGAAGGACTCGGCATCGAGCTTGTCGTAGGTATAGGAGCTGAAGACGATGGAGGGTTTGTTCTGCAACAGCACCGCTTCCATGCCGGCGGCGCGCAGGCGAGCCAGTTCCTGACGTGAATGCTGACGACCTTCTTTCCAGGGGTACAGGGCGAACTGCTCGATTTTCGAGCCACGGATCGCCGTGTGCAGATCGTAATGCAGGCGATTGCGGTCCGGCAGGCTGAAGAAAGTCGCCGCCAGCCGCTCCAGCTCACAAGCGCGCAACGCCTCGGAACCACTGGTTTGTTCGTGCCGACCGTTGAACAGCCGATTGACGTCCTGCTCGATGAAACGCTCACCGCGGCGAATAGCCTCGGGGTTGCCGAACAGAAACAGAATACGTGCGCACGGCTTCAAGTCACCGCGGGCGATGTCATGCAACAGGCGATCAAGCAATTCGATCGGCGCTGTTTCGTTGCCATGGATGCCGGCCGATAACAGCAGGTCCAGGCCATTGTCGCGGGCTTCAGGTGGCCGGACTTCCAGCGCACCTTCGCTCAACCAGCGCATCCGCACGCCTTCGACAGTCAGTTGAGTCTTCTCCGCCGGTTCGCGGCCGGCGAGGGTCAGTTCAAGCAGTTTGCCGAGGGCGAGCATAGAGCGGTTTCCTTAGTGGTCGTGATTGCAATCCGGGCCGTGTACGTGGTCCTCATCATCACCGACGTCGGCCGGTTCCATCTCCAGTTGCAAACTTACCAGATTAGTCGCCAATGGGCGCAGCAGCAGGTTGGCGTATTCAGCGTCACCTTCTTCAACGTCTACGCCGATCAGCAATTGGCCGCGGCCGTCCTGCTGGATCCACAGCTCTTTGCCTTGCCACATGACCGCGACGCGGGTGCAGGAAGTTTCCAGTTGCGTGCCGTCGGTGTCTTCAAGGATCAGCTGCAGGGTATCGCTCATGTGTTTTACGCTCTCGACGTTCAATTGATCTGGAATGGATAAACCGCGCCCAGTTTAAGGATTTGCGTCAGTTCATCCAGTGCCGTCCGGCACTCAAGCAGCAATTGCGGGTCCGCCAGATCGTTTTCGGTCATGCGGTCGCGGTAGTGCTTGTCGACCCATTCGGTCAATGTGCCGTACAACGGTGCCGTCATGATAACCCCTTGGTTGACGGCCGCCAGTTCGGTTTCGTTAAGTGCGACGCGCAACCGCAGGCAAGCCGGGCCACCGCCGTTCTGCATGCTCTGCTTGAGATCGAAAACTTTCACTTCGCGGATCAGGCCGCCAGAGCTGGTCAGGCCTTGCAGGTACTGCCAGACACGCTCGTTGCCACGGCACTCTTCCGGCACGATCAATAGCATGGAGCCGTCAGGACGCGACAGCAGCTGGCTATTGAACAGGTAGGAACGTACCGCGTCTTCCACGGTGACCGCGGAACGCGGTACGCAGATCGACTGAAATTTCCCACCGACTTTTGCGAGTTTGCCTTGCAGTTCAGCCAGCATCTGCTCGGTGTCGAGGAAGGCGTCCTCGTGATAGAACAGCACCTCGCCGTTACCCACTGCGATCACGTCGTTATGGAACACGCCCTGATCGATCACCGAAGGGTTCTGCTGGGCATAAACCACGCCGTCATCACTCAGGCCGTGCAGACGCGCGACGGCCTGGGACGCTTCGAGCGTCTGGCGTGCCGGGTACTTCTGCGGATTCGGGTAACGGGTGTCGAACGCGCTGCGACCGAACACGAAAAACTCGACGCCAGCTTCACCATAGTCACGGCAGAAACGGGTGTGGTTGGCCGCGCCTTCGTCACCGAACTGCGCCACGGCTGGCAAAGCGGCGTGGTGAGCAAAGTGCTTCTGATCGGCGAACATCGCCCCCAGTACGCGGCTGGTGGTCGGGTGTTCGATGCTGCGGTGGTATTTGCAGTTGAGGTTGGCGGCGGTGAAATGCACGCGGCCATCGGCGGTGTCGGCGCTCGGGCTGACCGTGGCGGCGTTCGCCACCCACATGCTCGACGCCGAGCAACTGGCAACCAGCAGCGGCATGGCCTCTTTGGCGGCGCGCTCGATCACCTGAGCATCGGTACCGCTGAAACCCAGCCGGCGCAGTGCGGCTACGTCCGGACGTTCTTGTGGCGCCAAAACGCCTTGTTGAAAGCCCATTTCCATCAGCGCTTTCATCTTCGCCAGGCCTTGCAGCGCGGCTTCCTTCGGGTTCGAAGACTGCTGGCTGTTGCTCTGGGACGCGACGTTGCCGTAGGACAGGCCGCCGTAGTTATGGGTCGGCCCCACTAGACCGTCAAAATTGACTTCATAGGATTTCATCAGCGAGGCTCCACGAGAATCTGTTGTTATAGGCATCAAGTATCAATTCAGTAAGACGGAGGTGCGGCCTTCGCGGGCAAGCCTCGCTCCTACAGGGTCGATGGAATCCGTAGGAGCGAGGCTTGCCCGCGAAAGCGGTCTTACGACATGCGCACGCCTGGGGTCAGCGCCGTCGGCATGGTCAGGCTCGGGGTTTCCAGCGAGGCTACCGGGTACGCGCAGTAATCCGCGGCGTAGTAGGCGCTGGCGCGATGGTTGCCCGATGCGCCGACACCGCCGAATGGCGCGCTGCTCGCCGCACCGGTCAGCTGCTTGTTCCAGTTGACGATGCCTGCCCGGCTTTCCAGCCAGAACTGCTGATAACGCGCTTCGGAATCCGACAGCAAACCAGCCGCCAGGCCATAGTCGGTGTCGTTGGCTTCAGCGATCGCCGCTTCAAAATCAGCGTAGCGGATCACTTGCAGCAGCGGACCGAACAGCTCTTCGTCCGGGCGATCGGCAACCGCCGTTACGTCCAGAATGCCCGGGGTCAGCAAGGCTGCCTGGGCCTGGGGCTGAGTCATTTCCAACAGCGCCACGGCGCCGTTGGCCAGCAGATGTTCTTGCGCATCCATCAGCGCTTTTGCAGCGCCGAGGGAAATCACCGAGCCCATGAATGGCGCCGGTTGCTGATCGAACGCACCGACTTCAATCGTCGAGCTGACCGCCACCAGACGCGCCAGCAGCGTATCGCCCCAGGCGCCTTGCGGCACCAGCAAGCGGCGGGCGCAGGTGCATCGCTGACCGGCAGAAATGAAGGCCGACTGAATAATGGTGTAAACGGCGGCATCGAGGTCCGCGACTTGATCCACCACCAGCGGGTTGTTACCGCCCATTTCCAGTGCAAGGATCTTGTCTGGACGACCGGAAAACTGCTTATGCAGGTGATTGCCGGTACGGCTGGAACCGGTGAAGAACAGGCCGTCGATGCCCGGGTTCGCCGCCAGGGCGATACCGGTTTCGCGGGCGCCTTGCAGCAGGTTCAACACACCGGCCGGCAGGCCGGCTTCGATCCAGCACTTGACCGTCAGCTCGGCCACTTTCGGGGTCAGCTCACTCGGCTTGAACAGCACGCTGTTCCCGGCCAGCAGCGCCGGCACGATGTGACCGTTCGGCAAGTGACCGGGGAAGTTGTAAGGACCAAACACCGCCACCACACCGTGCGGTTTGTGGCGCAATACCGCCGTGGCGTCGCCCAACGGGCCGCTCTTCTCGCCGGTACGTTCGCGATAGCTCTGCACCGAAATGGCGATCTTGTTGACCATGCTGGTGACTTCAGTCGCCGCTTCCCACAGGGGTTTACCGGTTTCTTCACCGATGGTGCGAGCCAGCTCGTCAGCGTGATTCTTCAACGCAGCGGCAAAGGCTTCCAGCACGCTGATGCGCTCTTCCAGGGTACGGCGAGCCCAACCCGGGAACGCCTGACGCGCAGCTTGCACAGCCGACTCGACCTGACCGGGCGTGGCGCCTTCGCCAGCCCACAGCACTTGCTGGGTCACCGGGTTTACCGATTGAAAGCTTTCACCCTGACCAGCCAGCCATTCACCGGCGATGTATAGCGAATTCATTATTTCGACTCCCGAGCAGCGGACAACGGAACGGCGCGTACTTGATCGCCGGCGTTGAGTTGAAGACGTTTGGCGGTCAGCGGATCGACCACCAAAGTGCCGGCGGCGAAGCGTGCTGGTGCGGCAGTGATCCGGCAGTCTTCGCGCTTGCGGTTATGAATCAGGAACGGCGTGGCGTCGTCACCCGGAGTGCCGATGGCCAGCACCAGCGCCTGACTGTCGCGCACTGCGCGGATCTTGGTGGTTTCGCATTCCACCGCAGGGCCGGCATCAAAGATGTCGACGTAGCCTTGATAGCTGAAACCTTCGCTCTTGAGCATCGACAGCGCCGGCTCGGTGTCCGGGTGAACCTGGCCGATCACGTTGCGCGCATCTGGCGACAGGAAGCAGGTGTACAGCGGGAATTTCGGCATCAGTTCGGCGATGAACGCCTTGTTGCCCACGCCGGTGAGGTAATCGGCCTGGCTGAATTCCATCTTGAAGAAATGCCGACCCAGGCTTTCCCAGAACGGCGAACGCCCGGCCTCATCAGACACACCGCGCATTTCGGCGATGATCTTGTTGCCGAACAGCTGCGGGAACTCGGCGATGAACAGCATCCGCGCCTTGGCCAACATGCGGCCGTTCAGGCCACTGCGGAAATCGGCATGCAGGAACAACGAGCACAGCTCAGAGTTACCGGTCAGATCGTTGGCCAGGAACAGCGTCGGGATTTCGCGGTAGATGTTCAGCTCTTGCGAGGCGCTGACCGTCAGGCCGACCCGGAAGTTGTACCAAGGCTCACGCAGGCCGACGGCGCCGGCGATGGCGGAAATGCCCACCACGCGGCCATTGTCGTCTTCGAGTACGAACAGGTAGTCCGCATCACCGCGCCCGGCTTCGCCGCGGAAGGTCTTCTCGGCCCAACCGACCCGATGAGCCAGACGTTCTTCGTTGGCCGGCAAGGTGGTCAGGCCGGTACCGGTGCTGCGGGCCAGGTCGATCAGAGCGGGTAAATCGCTGCTGCGTACGGGACGAACAATCATGCTATCTCCTCAAACGGGCCGCTGACGCCACCCGTGAAACTCGCTGCTTTACTCAGCATTCACTCTTTATAGGCATAGCAGCAGGCGTTAAACCGCCACCAGGCGCACGCTGGCACCTTCACCGACGCCCAGGGCTTCGGCCGCTTCAAGATCCAGGGTGACGGGTTTGCCCGGCGCGTAATCGAGCTCAAGCAAAACAGCGCGGTAATCCTGCAACTGGGCGTTAGCCACCAGATACTGACGACCCGCGCCTTTGACCGGCTCGCCGATTTTCACCGGCACTACACGGCTCTGGGCGATCGAACGGATCCCCGAGACGCGGGCATGCAGCGTCGGGCCACCGTCGAAAATGTCGATGTAGTGATCGGTCTCGAAGCCTTCGCGCATCAGGATGTCGAAAGTGATCTGCGCCCGTGGGTGTACCTGGCCCATCGCCTCTTGAGCGGAATCCGGCAGCAACGGCACGTAGATCGGGTAATGCGGCATCAGCTCGGCCAGGAACGTGCGGCTTTTCAGGCCACACAGACGCTCGGCTTCGGCGTAGTTGAGGTCGAAGAAGTTGCGACCGATGGCATCCCAGAACGGCGAATCACCATTTTCGTCGCTGTAACCGACGATCTCGGTCACCACCGAATCGGCAAAGCGCTCCGGATGGCTGGCCACGAACAACAGGCGACCACGGGAATTGAGCTCAGCCCAAGGCGAACCCACCAACTCCGGCTTGACGTAGAAACTGGTCAGCAAGCTGTTACCGGTCAGGTCGTGGCACTGGGAGAGCACGTGGATCTTGTTGTGAATCTTCAGCTCGCGGGAGGCGTGCACGAAGGTTTCATTACGGAAACTGTAGAACGGCTCGGAATAACCGGCCGAGGCAACGATGGCCGAACAGCCCACCAGTTTGCCGGTGGCCGTGTCTTCGAGGACGAAGAAATAGCTCTCTTCGCCGTTGAAGCTGACTTCAGCGGCGAACGAAGCTTCGCTTGCGGCGATCTTGTCGCTCAGGCGTTCAACGTCATCCGGCAAGGAAGTGACACCAATCGGGCTGTCCGCAGCCAGACGCTGTACCTCGCCCAGATCAGCCATTTGCGCGGGGCGCATCACCAGCATGGTGTCACTCCTTTTCTCGAAAAACTCTATGAGGAAAATAACCGGGAAGTCATTGCAGACACAGAGATCAGTGTGGGAGCGGGCTTGCTCGCGAAAGCGGTGCATCAGTCAACATCGTTGCTGTCTGACCCACCGCTTTCGCGAGCAAGCCCGCTCCCACATTTGATCCGGCCCGGTACAAAAATTAGGTTCGACGCCTGAACAGTCAGGCGTCGAAAGGTCTATCAGGCTTGCGTCAGCTTCGCCGCCGCACGCTCAAAACGGTCCAGACCAGCATTGATATCGGCGTCTTCAACCACCAGGCTTGGGGCGAAACGAATCACGTCCGGGCCGGCTTGCAGAATCATCAGGCCTTCACGCTCGGCGGCGTTGAAGATGTCTTTGGCCTTGCCTTTCCAGGCATCGCTCAGTACGCAACCGAGCAGCAGGCCCAGACCGCGGACTTCAGTGAACAGGCCATACTTCTCGCCGATCTGCTCAAGACGGGTCTTGAACTTGTCGTGCTTGGCATTAACGCCATTCAGCACTTCGGGCGTGTTGATCACATCGATCACCGCTTCAGCGACAGCGCACGCCAGCGGGTTGCCGCCATACGTGGTGCCGTGGGTGCCGACGACCAGGTGTTTGGCCAGGTCTTCGGTGGTCAGCATCGCTGCGATCGGGAAACCGCCGCCCAGGCTCTTGGCGCTGGTCAGGATGTCCGGGGTCACGCCGTAATGCTGGTAGGCGAACAGCTTGCCGCTGCGGCCCATGCCGGTCTGGACTTCGTCGAACACCAGCAGCGCGTTATGCGCATCGCACAGCTCACGGGCGCCTTGCAGGTAAGACAGCTCGGCCGGCAGTACGCCGCCTTCGCCCTGGATCGGCTCCAGAACCACTGCGCAGGTCTTGTCGGAAACAGCGGCTTTGAGCGCGGCCAGATCGTTGTAAGGCACGTGGGTGATGCCGGTGATCTTCGGACCGAAGCCGTCGGAGTACTTCGACTGGCCACCGACGTTCACGGTGAACAGGGTACGGCCGTGGAAGCTGTTGAGCGCGGCAACGATTTCGTACTTCTCGGTACCGAAACGGTCATGGGCCACACGACGGGCCAGCTTGAAAGCGGCCTCGTTGGCTTCGGCGCCGGAGTTGCAGAAGAACACGCGCTCGGCAAAAGTGGCGTCGACCAGCTTATGGGCCAGGCGCAAGGCCGGCTCATTGGTGAACACGTTGGACACGTGCCACAGCTTGTTCGCTTGCTCGGTCAATGCAGCGACCAGCGCCGGGTGCGCATGGCCCAATACGTTAACGGCAATCCCGCCGGCGAAGTCGATCAGCTCGCGGCCAGACTGGTCCCAAACACGGGAACCGGCACCACGCACAGGAATGAAAGCGGCTGGCGCGTAGTTGGGAACCATTACCTGGTCGAAATCGGCGCGTTCTACCGCAGCGTGCTCAACGGACATCGGAGTCTCCTGAAAAGGAACACTCGCCTGAAACTGGCGAGCGATGGGGGGATTGTAAGGACAGTTTTCAGCCCGGCCTTGCCGCCAAGCGACAACTTCTTATAGCGCAAACACAGGTTTTGCCCGGGTTTACGGCAATGCGACAAATAGCGTCGCAAAGGCGCAGTTTAAACTGCTGGCGGGGTTTGCGGCAGGCGTGCTCAGTTCTATCTGATGCGGTGTTGCCGATGGCGGTAAATATGTACCGCACGCCGTTCAGGCTGATGGGGTTTGCTAGAGGTCTTTCGAACCCAGACGACCTCTTCCATGAACATGAACACCGAACACCCAGACGCTTCGATGCTACCTTTCAGGCCGGATGCGCACTATCAGCACCTGATGAGCGTCATTCCTTCCTGGCTGATGCAGGCGAACGCACAAAAGCGCGAAGCCTTGCTGAAGGTCAAACCGCAGCTACCCGCTGAACTCAAGGCAGCCTCCAGGGCACAGCACGTCGAACTGGGCAAACTCAATGCACGGCATTGGGAGGCGCAAAACCGTGTCGATCGGGCCTTGGCGCGCCTACAAAACGCCAGCACCTTTGCCGAGCCAATACTTGCAGCCCAGATCAAGAAACGCTTTGGGCTGGAACTGGATGTCAGCCATACCTTTTTGCGTCTTTATATTCCTGCCCGCATTCCCTGGCTGCGATTGAAATCCGGGGCAGCACGCATCTGGACCGTGTCGCTGCTGGATGCCGCCCTGCACAATTTTGAAAGCAGCGAGACGACAGACCAGGCCTTTGAGTCCGCGTCCACCTATATCACCCCGCCTTCTGCCACCGGGCAATTCAAACAACTGCCGCCTATCCTGCAAAAAATGCCCATCGCTGCATTCACCCGATTGTGCCGGGAACTGGATATTGGCGAGCGCTACAAAGAGTACCTCGAAGAAAACCTGGGCCTGCGCAATCCGGTGGCGACGGCGGTCCTGCAATCCAAAGTTCGCAACAGCCAGAAAGCGGCACTCACCGCCGCCCTGCAAATGGCGTACATGCAAAACAAGCTTGGCGGTGATGTTCATCAACTGATCCTTGGCTTATTGGATGGCTTGCAACACTTGCGCCTGCGCGGCCAGGAATGGGGCTGCCATGAACTGACAATCATGAACGCCAACCTGACCGGTATCGTGCTGTTTGCCCCGGATTTGGAGCGTTCGCACGAAACGGTTCGGGTAGTGGCCTATATTCCCGACGACCCCGAACACCCGATCAAGGAGTATTCCTCCACCGGCGCATTCGCCCAGGAACTGATCCAGCGCTTGCGCAATCATGACTATCAACAATTCTTCAGTCGCTTTATCGACCATGAGGATCGCGGGCACTTTTTCGCTCAGTTGAACAACCGCCTCACCCCCATCACCTGGCAACCGGTTCAACCTGGCGATTCGCGCCCCACATGGAGAGACAATCCAGACCAGCGCGTCAACCTGCAAATGGCAGCAGTGCCAATCCAGGGCGATCTGTGGACTCATCTCTACCAGCGCAAACTGGACAAGATCCTCAACGATGCACGGGTCATCGCAGTATCCACTGCCCTGGTCGACCAAAAAGCCCGATGGGCGTTATGGGACTCCTTCACAGAAATTGCCTCGGCGCTGTTGAACATCGCAGCCTTTGTCGCCCTGCCGTTCGTGCCGTTCCTCGGCGAACTGATGCTGGGCTACATGGCATATCAATTGCTCGACGAGACCTTCGAAGGCATCGTCGACTGGGCAGAAGGCCTGACAGATGAAGCGCTCGAGCATTTCATGGAGACGGTTCAGTCCGCGGTACAGCTGGGCACCTTTGCGGTAGGAGGCGCCCTCGTCGTGGGGGAGTTTCGTTCAGTACTGCCTCGAGAAGTCGTTGAGTTCATTGACCGTTTCAAACCGGTCAAGACACCGAATGGCGAAACCCGCTACTGGAAGCCCGATCTGGCGCCATTCGAACAACGCGCAGAACTGCCCAAGGGTTCGCCAACCGACGAACGCGGGCTGCACAACCATCAGGGCAAAACCCTGTTGAGGCTGGAAGACAAACTCTATGCCGTGATCGAGGACCCGCAAACCGGCCAGCACCGCATCGACCACCCGACTCGCCCCGACGCCTATAAACCAGTACTGAAACACAATGGCGAAGGTGCCTGGCAGACTGAGCTGGAGCAACCGCTGGAATGGGATCAGGCCACGCTGTTGCGCCGTATCGGTCCCGACATGGAACGTTTTTCCGCCATCGAGCGTGAGCGCATGCTCAAGATCAGCGGCGACGATGAAAACACGCTGCGCAAGATGCACACGGATGTCGAACGGCTGCCACCCATGCTTGCCGACACCCTCAAACGGTTCAGGATCGAACAGGACATTCAAACCTTTATCGAACAGATGAACAGCGACCGGCCTGAAGAATTCCTCAAGGCCGATCCCGTGACACAACTGGAGTTACTCTACGAAAACGGCTACTGGCCCGAGCGAAAAGGCCTGCGCCTGATTGATGAAAAGGCTCAAACCCTCTGGCAAAGCCCCGGCTCCGTGGTGCCGGACCTGCAAATCAATGTCACTCAAATGAACGACGGCGACTTGCTCAAAACGTTTTTTCTGACACTGGATGAAGCCGAAATAAAAACCCTGATGGGCGAAGAATTCGGAGCCTCCGTCACCCGTCTCGACACCCGCACTCGCACACTGCGTCGCACGCTGGCTGAGATTGTCGAACGCAAAAGAGCCGCCTTGTTCGATTATCGCTACCGCAAACTCGAACGCGGCGCTCGCGCACTGGCACACACCATCATCAACGCCGACCCCGGCCTGCCGACGAGCCTCGCAGAAGCGGTGCTCGACACGGCGAGCGATCAGGAACTGCAACAACTCAAACAGGGAACATTGCCCGAACGACTGGCGGACCTGAGCCGTGAGGCCGCTTTGCAAACACGGGTGACACGCGCCTACGAAGGCCTTGAGCTTAAGTCGACCGCCGATAACCTCGACACACAGCGACTGGCTCTGCATTCGCTCGAACGTTTACCGGGCTGGTCGGGGCAACTGCGCATCGAACTGCGGCAGTACAGCTATGAGGGACAACTGATCGATAGCGTCGGCAACGCAGATGCGTCGCTGCGCAAAGTCCTGATCATGACCGAAGAAGGCCCGTTTCAGGCTTATGACGAGACAGGCCAGGCACTCAACTCCGTCAGCGACTTGTATACCAGCCTGCTGCAGGCATTCCCCGACATCGAGCGTAGCGCGCTGAAAATCCATATCGGCGAAGGTGAAAAACTCAAACAATCGATCCGCGAACATGCCTTGAGTCGCGACGAGTTGCGCGCACTGCTATCGCATCACCCCATCTTCAAACCCGCTTACGACCCATCAGTGATGCGTCTGCTGGGTGGCTCCGAAGGCTATCGGCGTATGCCGAGCCAGCCACCGACGTTACAAGCCAGAGCCCATAGTCTGTTCCCCCATCTTTCGGCCGAGGAACTGCAGGCGTACGTCGAACGGCTACAGCTGCATCCGAGCGGGCCGCGAGCAGAATTGACGCGACTGATCGGCGAACACGAAAGGCTCGTCGATGAACTGCAACTCTGGACCGGCGATATCCCGCTATATATCCCGGATACCGATGTCAGAATCGTCGCCAACCAGTTCTCCACACAACAACGCAATCGCAGGCAGTTCATGAACCAGCTGCTCGACTGCTGGCGTCGGCAGGCTTCCCACCCCCTGACCGACACCTGGCAGGTCGATTTTATTTTTTCCCGGCCGATTTTGGGCGAGCTCCCGGTGCTGAGCGCCGATTTCACTCACGTGAGCAACCTCTCATTGACCGGCCATCGAGCCACTCGGGGCGTGAATGGATTCTTGAAGCGCTTCTCCGGGCTGCATCGTTTGGCCCTGCGCAATTTCAACCTTGGCAATCTCCCGGACGCCATCACCCAATGGCCGCACCTCAACGAACTGATTATCAGCGACTGTGCGCTCACCCTCACCCCGCAGAGCCAGGCGACACTCGCTGCGCTGGGCGAACTGACAACACTGGAGCTGTATCACAATCCGCTGGGGTTACTCCCCAACGTCGAAAACATGCCCGATCTGGATTACATCGATGTGGCAGGGACCGGCATCTCCAGCATCCCCACCGGTTTGCTGACGCGCCCCCATCTTCGAACCGCCCTGCTCAATGACAATCGAATCCCGGACCTGCCTGCCGCCCTCTTCGAATTGCCACCGGACATACAGAATGGCTTTGACCTGGGCGGCAACCCGATTTGCGCAGCAGACCGCGAACGCATCAAACGCTACTTCGTCAAGACCGGCCTTGACTTCGGTGTCTTTGCTGAACAGGCGGATATCCAACGATTACAACGACTCTATCCGCGACTGGATCAAGAGCGAGCCAGCGATTTCATTTATCGCCTGCCTGGCACACTGCAAGAGGGCCAAACAGAGCTGACACGCCTGGAAGGCGAGTTCGAAACGCTGAGGACCACCCTGGAAATCTGGACCCAGGACATTCCCACCCACCACCCGGTTTCTGGCCAAGCCCTGACGGACGCGGAGCGGGTACTCGAAGAGTTGAACCGAATTGAAACCAAACGGATTCTGGAGCGTTGCTGGCGCCATGAAACCAATGTGGATGGCTTCAACGCGACACTGACACCCACCTATGATTTGACGCTGACCATCAACATCACTGGCAACCTGCCGGTGCTGAGCGCCGACTTCAGTCACGTCACACTGCTCTATTTGCACAGTAGCGCCGGCATGACCTCAGGGGCCGGGCGTTTTCTGGAATGCTTTCCCCGCCTCAAAAGCCTGACCATCCGCGAATACACACTGAACGAAATCCCCGACGCCGTTTTCAGGATGGGCGATCTGACAGCATTGGCCCTGACCCGGTGTCAACTCACCCTGACCACGCAAACCCTGCTCGAACTGGCGCAAATGGAGCGCCTTGACTATCTGGAGCTGAGCAACAACCCATTGGGGCTGACACCCGACGTCAGTCAGATGCCCGAGCTTGCCGTACTGCTGTTAAACAGCACCGGCATCACTGAGTTTCCCCTTGGGCTGCTGCAACTCGAGTTTCTGGACGTGGTTGATCTGAGCGCAAACGCGATCATTGAGGTACCCAGCGACATTCTGGAGCTGCCGATGGAAATTGGCGAAAGCCTCAACCTGAGAGGGAATCCGTTGTCCGAAGACAGCCTTCGACGACTCTTTGATTATTTCAGGTTGAACAACGTTGACTTCGGGCTTGATGAAATCATCGATAACGCGCAGCTGGAGGTGTCGTCCTCTGGAAACTCAGAGGTTGACGAATAATCAACGCCTGGTTCGAGTGCAGCCTGGCGCAGATTCAACCGCGCTCGGACGGCACCGATGACAACTCGAACGGGCTGCTGCTGCGCCGCTGGTTGCGATCTTCCCGCGGCGTGGCGCCGAAGAAGTTGCGGTAGGCGCTGGAGAAATGCGGCCCCGAAGAAAAGCCACACGACAGGCCGATCTGGATGATCGACTTGCTGGTTTGCATCAACATCTGCCGGGCCTTGTTCAGGCGCAATTCCAGGTAATACTGGCTCGGCACACGGTTGAGGTATTGCTTGAAGATCCGTTCCAACTGCCGACGCGATACGCACACATGCTGGGCGATTTCGTCGGTGGTCAGGGGTTCTTCGATGTTGGCTTCCATCAGCAACACCGCTTGGGTGAGCTTCGGATGACTGGAGCCCAAGCGGTTCTGCAATGGAATGCGCTGGCGCTCGCCGCCCTCACGGATGCGTTCGACCACCAGTTCTTCCGACACCGCACCGGCCAGTTCGGCGCCGTGATCGCGGGCCAGCACCGCCAGCAGCAAATCGAGCACCGACATCCCGCCGCACGCGGTCAAGCGATCGCGATCCCAGTCGAACAGATGACTGGTGGCAATCACCTTCGGGAAACGCTCGGCGAAATCGTCCTGCCAACGCCAATGCACGGCCGCGCGGTAACCGTCGAGCAAACCCAACTGCGCCAACGGATAAACACCGGCCGACAACCCGCCGATTACACACCCGGCGCGCACCAGTTGTTTCAGCCCACTGCTGAGTGCCGGCGCAAGCGAGGTCGGCGGCTCGTCGGCGAGCAGGAACAGTTTCTGGAAGTTTTCGAGCTTGCCGGCCCAGGGTTCACCCGGCAATTGCCAGGCGCCTTCGGTCGATGGTTCGGCCTGCAAAAACGACAGTTCGTAAACAACGTCCGGATGCACACGCTGGGCAACACGCAAGGCCTCCTCAGCCAGCGCAAGCGTCAGAGCTTTAGTGCTGGGCCAAATCAGGAAACCAATTCGATGGGCAGTCATGGCGGGCAATCCGAAACGAAAACAGTGATGAAGGCATGGGCCAATGCTAGCCCGTAAATGAACGCAAATCTCGAAACCGGCAGAAATCAAATGTGGGAGCGGGCTTGCTCGCGAAAGCGGTGGTTCAGACAGCTACGATGTTGACTGATACACCGCTTTCGCGAGCAAGCCCGCTCCCACAAGGGATTGGGGCCAGCCTCTAGATTGCGAAGCATGCACTATCCCGGTGCGCAACGGGAGTTCGGTTTACTTCAGGCTCCCCGAGAGGAATTGTTGCAGACGTTCGGACTGCGGATTGACCAGCACTTCACGCGGGTTGCCGCTTTCTTCGACGACGCCTTTGTGCAGGAACACCAACTGGTTGGACACTTCACGGGCAAAGCCCATTTCGTGCGTCACCACCACCATGGTCCGGCCTTCCTGCGCCAGGGCCTGCATGACTTTCAGCACGTCACCAACCAACTCAGGGTCGAGGGCCGAGGTCGGTTCGTCGAACAGCATCACCTCAGGCTCCATCGCCAGCGCGCGGGCAATCGCTACACGCTGCTGTTCGCCGCCGGACATGTGGCCAGGGTAAGCATCTTTGCGATGAGCAACACCGACCTTGTTCAGGTAGTGTTCGGCCTTCTCGCGGGCTTCGGTCTTGGACATGCCGAGCACGTGGACCGGCGCTTCCATGATGTTTTCCATCGCGGTCATGTGCGACCACAGGTTGAAATGCTGGAACACCATCGACAGGCGCGAACGCATGCGTTGCAGCTGTTTCGGGTCGGCGGCTTTCAGCGCGCCGTCCTTGTTGGCGACCAGTTTCAGCTCTTCGTTGTTGAGCAGAATCTTGCCGGCGTGCGGCTGCTCGAGCAGGTTGATGCAGCGCAGGAAAGTACTTTTGCCGGAGCCACTGGAGCCGATGATGCTGATCACATCGCCAGCCGCCGCTTTCAGGGACACGCCCTTGAGCACTTCGTGACTGCCATAGCGTTTATGCAGGTCTTGGACTTCAAGTTTGTACATGCGGTCGGTTCTCACAAAAACAGTCAGTCAGTCGTTGAGCAAGCGCCCGTGACGCAGCGCTTCGCGCCCCGCCACCTTGGCCAGCCAGAAACCGGGTTGGGCATAACGCAGCCGTTCAATGGCAAACAGCACCCCGGACGTACCAGCACACACCGTGCTGACCCGATCCGATAACGGATCGATCACTTCAAAAATCTCGTCGCCCGCTTCAACCCACTCACCGGGTTTACGCAGAAAACTCACCACGCCCGGATGCGGCGCGAACAGCAATTCTGTGCCTTCGAACGGCATGCCTTCGCAAGCGTCTTGCGCAGGTTTTGGCCATTCGCCGCTGATCAAGCCTTGCTCGGCGAGGAACGCCAGAATGCCTTCGGCGTGAGCCACCGCCTCTGGGCGACCGGTATCGGACTGGCCACCCAACTCGATGGTCGTCGCCAGGCAGGCCAGTGGAATCTGGGCATCCGGAAACAGACGCGACAAACGCAGCCAAGGCAGCGAACACGCTTCATCAAAGGAGCTGCCGCCGGAATCTTCCGCCAGCAGACCGACCTTGACGTTCAAGTGTGCAGCCAGCGAACGCCAATGCGGCCAGTGTTGCGGCAAGGCGTACATGTGCAGCGCCGCTTCGCAATCGCAATGCAAATCCAGCACCACGTCGGCGTTGCAGGCATGGCTGAGCAAGATGCGCTGCATGCCTTGCAACTGACTCGCTGCAGGTGGCAAGGCAGCCAGCACATCGCTCATGGTTTCACGGATCAAACGGACATTGGCGTGAGGATCGTCACCCAGATGCCCTTGCAGCTCAGCGGCCACGGGCTCGCTCAGCTCGACGAAATCGCGGTTGAAATTCTTGCCGCTGCCGGCCTCGAATCGCCCCTGATGATTACCCTGAAGCAGTTGACCCAGGCCCAGTGGGTTGGCCACCGGCACCAGTTCGATCACACCGTTGAGCAAGCCTTGGGCTTCGAGTTCGGTCAGGCGCTTTTTCAGCTCCCAGGCCGTGCGCATCCCCGGCAGTTCATCGGCGTGCAGGCTGGCCTGGATGTAGGCCTTGCGCTCGCCAGCGCCGAAGCGGAACACCGAAATCCGGCGTTCACTGCCCAGGTGGCTCCACGGCAATACATGATCGATGCGTTCCATATCAGTGCTTCCGCGGGGCCAGATAGCCCAGCCAGCGGTGCTCGGCCATTTTGAACAGGCGCACCAGAATGAAGGTCAGGCACAGGTAGAACACGCCGGCGGTGATGTAGGCTTCGAACGGCAAGTAGAACTGAGCGTTGACCGTGCGCGCTGCACCGGTGATGTCGATCAGGGTCACGATGGACGCCAGACTGGTGGTCTGCAGCATCATGATCACTTCGTTGCTGTACTGCGGCAGTGCCCGGCGCAGGGCCGACGGCAACAGGATCCGCTTGTACATTTTGATGCGCGACATGCCCATGGCCTTGGCCGCTTCGATCTCGCCATTGGGCGTGGCACGCAGGCTGCCGGCGATGATTTCAGCGGTGTAGGCACTGGTGTTGATGGCGAAGGCCAGGCACGCACAGAACGTGGCGCTCGACAGCCATGGCCAGAGGAAGCTTTCACGCACCGCTTCGAATTGCGCCAGGCCGTAGTAGATCAAAAACAGCTGCACCAGCATTGGCGTGCCGCGAATCACGTAGGTGAACAGCCAGGCACTCATGTTGACGACCGGCTGCTTGGAGACGCGCATCAGCCCCAGCGGCAGTGCCGCCAGCAAACCGAAGAACAGCGACAGCGCGAGCAGTTTGAGGGTGGTCACCAGGCCGCCGAAGTACAGCGGCAAGGCCTCCCAAATGACGTTGTAGTCGAAGATCATAGATCAGCCGCCCTTACGCCTACCGAGTAGCGCTTCTCAAGGTGACGCAATGCCAGCAACGAGACGCTGGTGATCACCAGGTACATCGCCGCCACTGCGAGGAAGAAGGTGAAAGGCTCGCGGGTAGCATCTGCCGCCTGCTTGGCCTTGAACATCATGTCTTGCAGACCGACCACCGAAATCAGCGCGGTCGCCTTGGTCAGTACCAGCCAGTTGTTGGTAAAACCCGGAATTGCCAGACGAATCATCTGCGGCACCAACACCCGGAAGAACACCTGAAAACTGCTCATGCCGTACGCCATGCCGGCTTCGGCCTGCCCCTTCGGGATTGCCATGAAGGCACCACGGAAAGTTTCCGACAGGTACGCACCGAAGATGAAACCCAGGGTGCCGATACCGGCGGCCAGCGGGTTCAGGTCGATGTAGTCGTCATAGCCGAGCATCGGCGCGACACGGTTGAGCAGGTCCTGGCCGCCGTAGAAAATCAGCAGGATCAGCACCAGATCGGGAATACCGCGGATCACCGTGGAATACAGATCGCCCAGCCAGGCCAGCCAGCGTATTGGGGACAGACGCAGCGCAACGCCGATCAGACCCAGAACAATGGCCAAGACCATGGACGACAAGGCGAGCTGAAGCGTCAGCCATGCGCCATCGAGGATGACAGCCCCGTAGCCTTTCAACATGATTCAGGTCCTCGAAAGTTGGGATGAAAAAATGGCGCAAACCTCAGAGATCCTGTTGCTTGCGCCATTTCGGACTTGTTGCGGGGACGATTACTTGCCGTAGATATCGAAGGCGAAGTACTTGTCCTGGATTTGCTTGTACTTGCCGTTCTCGCGAATGGCCGCGATCGCGGTGTTGATCTTGTCTTTCAGCGCGTCGCCCTTGCGAACTGCGATACCCACGCCGTCGCCGAAGTATTTGACGTCGGTGAAGGCCGGGCCAACGAAGGCGAAACCTTTGCCGGCGTCGGTTTTCAGGAAACCGTCATCCAGCAGGGTAGCGTCTGCCACGGTGCCGTCGAGGCGACCGGCGGCCACGTCGAGGTAGATTTCGTTCTGCGAACCGTAAGGCTTGATCTCGGCACCCAGCGGGGCCAGGACTTCGCGGGCGAAACGCTCGTGGATCGAACCACGTTGCACGCCGATGTTCTTGCCCTTCAACTCAGCCAGGCTTTCGCTGACTGCAGTGCCGGCCTTCATGACCAGGCGAGCCGGGGTGTTGTAGTACTTGTTGGTGAAGTCCACGGACTTCTTGCGGTCTTCGGTGATCGACATGGACGACAGGATTGCGTCGATTTTGCGCACCTTGAGTGCCGGGATCAGGCCGTCGAACTCTTGCTCGACCCACACGCACTTGACCTTCATCTCTTCGCACAGGGCGTTGCCGATGTCGTAGTCGAAACCCACGATGCTGCCGTCCGGCGCTTTGGAGGCGAACGGAGGGTAAGCTGCTTCGATACCGATTTTTACGGGCTTGTCATCGGCGAAGGTCGGCAGGGACAGCACGGACAGTGCCAGGGCGCCAAGCAGCACAAGTTTCTTCATCTTGGGACTCCATCGGTAAAGGGCAAAAACGGCAGAGTGAGCAACAGCCCAATATGCGAATGGGTTAAACCGCAAAGCGGTGCTGCGTCCTAGGAACCGTGCGCTGATTTCAACACAGGCAACGACGAGCGAGTGATCGGCATTCTAACGACAGGCCCGAAGCCGATATTTCTTCAATGCGACAACAAATTACAGATGCACCGAGAAAGCCGTTTTAGCGCGTTGACAGCCTTGCAATTTCATGCAAGAGCAAAAGACAGTAAACCGATCTATATTGCAAATTGCGGGCCTATTATTGGCAAACCCTTCTAATCCGGCAAGCGCAGCGTGGTGTCTTATTTTTCATGGCGGGTTTAGAGGCCCTGTGACGGGGCTTTGCGTTTCCCAATGCCTCGTTATCGGGCGGGCGGTTACACATTCAGTTACTTGAAGGGTGATGGGTAACAGTGGGAATGGGCCTACAGGTGAACCGATAAATATTGGTTCGGGTTTTATTTATGTGGCGCCTGTCAGACCGCCTTCGCGAGCAAGCCCGCTCCCACATTGAACCTGAGTCGCACACAAAGTCTGCGTTCACCGGAGATCAAATGTGGGAGCGGGCTTGCTCGCGAAGAGGCCCGAACAGCCACCACTACCCTCAACCTGATCACCATAAAAAACCCCACCAGGCTCAACACCTGGCGGGGCTTCGATGACTCAGGAATCGGCGCTTACGCGACGTTCATGGTCTTGTGCGTATCAATCAAATGCTGCACCACACCCGGATCCGCCAGGGTCGAAATATCCCCCAACCCATCGTATTCGGCCGTCGCAATCTTGCGCAGAATCCGGCGCATGATCTTGCCCGAACGGGTTTTCGGCAGCCCCGGCGCCCACTGAATCACATCCGGCGAAGCAATCGGACCGATCTCCTTGCGCACCCAGTTTTTCAGTTCCAGGCGCAATTGCTCGCTCGGCTCTTCGCCAGCATTCAACGTGACGTAGACATAAATGCCCTGCCCCTTGATGTCGTGCGGCACACCGACCACCGCCGCTTCGGCGACTTTCGGGTGAGCGACCATCGCGCTTTCGATCTCGGCGGTGCCCATGCGGTGGCCGGATACGTTAAGCACGTCATCCACGCGACCGGTGATCCAGTAGTAACCGTCTGCGTCACGACGCGCACCGTCACCGGTGAAGTACATGCCACGGAAGGTCTTGAAGTAGGTGTCGACGAAGCGGTCATGGTCGCGATACAGCGTGCGCGCCTGGCCTGGCCACGAATCGAGGATCACCAGGTTACCCTCGGCAACGCCTTCGATGATGTTGCCCAGGTTGTCCACCAGCGCCGGCACCACGCCGAAGAACGGCCGTGCCGCAGAGCCAGGTTTCAGACCATGAGCGCCCGGCAACGGACTCATCAGGGTCGCGCCGGTTTCGGTCTGCCACCAGGTATCGACGATCGGGCAACGGGATTGACCGACATTCTTGTAGTACCAATCCCACGCTTCCGGGTTAATCGGCTCACCGACCGAACCCAACAGACGCAGGCTGCTGCCATCGGCGCCTTCTACAGCGGCAGTGCCCGACGCCATCATTGCGCGGATCGCGGTCGGAGCGGTGTAGAGGATGTTGACCTTGTGCTTGTCGACAATCTTCGCCACCCGGGTGATGTCCGGGTAGTTCGGCACGCCTTCGAACAGCAGCGTGGTCGCGCCGTTGGCCAGCGGGCCGTAGACGATATAAGTGTGGCCAGTGACCCAACCGACGTCAGCGGTGCACCAGTAGATTTCACCCGGACGGTAGTCGAATACGCGCTCGTGGGTCATCGCCGCATACAGCAGGTAACCGCCAGTGGTGTGCTGCACGCCCTTCGGCTTGCCGGTGGAGCCGGAGGTATAAAGGATGAACAGCGCTTCTTCAGCGCCCATCTCTTTCGGCGCGCACACACTGCCCGCCACTTTCATCAGGTCTTCGTACCAGATGTCGCGATGCTGGTTCCACTTGATGTTGCCACCGGTGCGCTTGCACACGATGACTTTCTGAATGCTGCTGGTTTCCGGGTTGGTCAGCGCGTCGTCGACGTTGGTCTTCAGCGGAATTTTCTTGCCGGCACGAATGCCTTCGTCAGCGGTGATCACCACTTTCGAGCGGCAGTCGATGATGCGACCGGCCAGGGCTTCCGGCGAGAAACCACCAAACACCACCGAGTGAATCGCGCCGATCCGGGTGCAGGCCAGCATGGCGACCACGGCTTCGGGGATCATCGGCATATAGATCGTCACCACGTCGCCGCGATGCACATCCTGGCCGCGCAAGGCGTTGGCGAACTTGCAGACTTGTTCGTGCAGCTCGCGGTAAGTGATGTTGCGGCTTTCGGCAGGGTCATCCCCTTCCCAAATAATCGCGATTTGATCGCCGCGCTCGGCCAGATGACGGTCGAGGCAGTTGTAGGAAACGTTCAGCGTGCCGTCGGCGAACCATTTGATGTCGACGTGGTGATCATCGAAGGACGTCTGCTTCACCGTGGTGAAAGGCTTGATCCAGTCGAGGCGCTTGGCTTGTTCACGCCAGAAGCCGTCCGGGTTGACGACCGACTGCTGGTACATGGCCTTATAGGTGGCCTCGTCAGTCAGCGTGTTGGCTAGAACCTCGGGACGAACGGGATACAAAGAAGCCGCACTCATCTTTCTTACCTCGGTGGAATAGTTGTTTTTGTATGGCTCCAGTTGTAGCCGGGCCGGGCCTATAGAACCATTCGACGATGGTAGTAACAAGCCCCTACAAATTATCGTGGATACCCCAAAACCCCACTTCCACGCCTCTCCCAGACAATACCTGCAACGCGACCTGTAGCAGCTGGCGAAGCCTGCGTTCGACTGCGCAGCAGTCGCAATTCGGTAAACGCGATTTACCTGACATACCGCATTGGCTGATTTTACGACTGCTGCGCAGCCGAACGCAGGCTTCGCCAGCTGCTACAAGTCATGCGTCGCAGTAAAACGAATGCCTTACCTTTTCGGGGATTGTTACCAAATCTGCCAAAAGTGTTTATCAAAAGCACGGCTATATGCACGCCACCCCTAGGCCTAAAATCAGCCTCGCCAACAAGGCAACGTGATTAACCCAGTTGCAGCCCCCACGAAGGCAGTTAATCCAAGACTCTTTATTAAAGCTCCACACGCAATCCAAAAAATGATTGCGCGACCCCATTCGACCTCAGAAAGGTAAATTTGAAATGAAAGCTTTATGGGTTCTGGTCCTCAGCAGTCTGTGCGCAACCGCCATGGCGGATGAGGTCCCGACTGATGTCGCACAGCAACAACCCGCCATCGAGGAATACACCTACTCCACCCACCTGGACATCGCCAAAGTCATATCGATGAGCGAAATCCCGAATGTCTGCGAAGTGGTTCCAGCCAAAATGGAATACGACGACTCCAAAGGTCAGCGGCACATTCTGCGCTACAGCGTCATGGGCAACGGCTGCTCTAACGGCTGATCCGCCCCCCCTCTTATTTATCAAGGCTCGACCCACCCGCCCGCTTTAAAGGCAGATGAAGCGCCGAGCATCACATCGATAAATACGATTGTTTTCAGCGTTTATTTGCGCTTTTTAATCAAAATAGTTGGCGTAGGATGAATTCCACACCCAAGGCACACAACGCCAACGAACCTGGAGATACCACCATGAAAACCAAACTGATCCTCGCCCTGACCCTTTCCGTCCTGGCCGCCAACACCTTCGCCGCCGATGGCTACGACCGCACTGGCTCGGCTTCTTTCACTGAAGCAGCTGTCGCTTCCGACGGTTACGACCACACTGGTTCAGCCTCTTTCGCTTCCGATGGTTTTGATCACACCGGTGCCGCCAAGGTTGCTGCTGACGGCTTTGATCACACGGGTGCGGCCAAGGTCGCTTCCGATGGTTCTGATCACGTAGGTGCTGGTCGCCTCAGCTGAAAACCGAAAGCGACATTACAGCCCGACCTCGGTCGGGCTTAGTTGTGTCTGGAGTGGTCAAAAATCGACCAAAACCACTACATGTAGTAAAAAACGCCGTTTCTGGTTGTTTTCTGAGCAATCCATTTCAAGAACATTTTCAGCCAAAAACTGCCCCCACAAAAACGGCTTCTCTCCCCCGAAAGCCCCGCCCCACCTGGCTTGCAACACAACAGCAGACCATAACCACGCGAACACCCAGCCCTCACCGTCAAAAACCAGCCAAAACAGACGAAAAAAAAACTTCCTCCGCCAAAGCCCTGTAAACCCTCGCTCCAACCTGAAAACGGCCTTCGCCGACCACTCTAGGTGCCATTTCACCGCACCACGGGGCCGAAAATTTCCTTATAATGCGCACTTAAACGGGCCTGCAATATTCCCTTACAGGGGTGAAAAGCCAGTCTGAAGCCCATGCAGAGCGGTTCACGTTTTCTGCGCCCATCAGCGGCTTCGGAACACCCGTACAAAATTCTGTTTATTGCCTGCGTTGTACTGCTGCAAAAAACGATTTCCTTTAGATCCAACGCGGCCAGAAACGGCTGTGTGAAAAACCAACCTATCAGTTTTCACACGGGCAATCTGGCCCTCACGCAGGAGACGACACGTCATGCTGAGCTGGGACGAATTCGACAAAGAAGATGACGGCGAAGTCGCTGTAAAAGGCGCCAATGCCGGCCACGCTTCTGAAGCCAACATGGACCGCCTCGACAGCGCCGGTGGTGCCGCCGCTCAAGAGGCCCGCGCCGTGACCGCGACGGACTCCGCCGCGATCGCCCGCGCCAAGGCTGCCCTGGATTCCCTCGACGTCGCCGAAGGCCTCGCCGAACTGGAAGGCGCCTCCGCCCGTGTAGCTGTCGACGAAAAGCGCATGATCAACTGCCGTGCCGACCTCAACCAACTCGTACCGTTCAAGTACGACTGGGCCTGGCAGAAGTATCTGGACGGTTGCGCAAACCACTGGATGCCGCAAGAAGTCAACATGACCGCCGACATCGCCCTCTGGAAAGACCCGGAAGGCCTGACC
>NZ_JBIVCD010000059.1:0-25453 GCF_044746425.1 Pseudomonas sp. NPDC086112
CGCGCTCTGGGGTCACAGTTCTTCGGACGGCAAGAAAACCCGGATCTACGCGGCGACCAAGTTCTTCATCTTCACTCAGGCTTCCGGCCTGATCATGTTGGTGGCGATCCTGGGCCTGGTACTGGTCAACTTCAACGACACTGGCGTGATTACCTTCAACTACGCCGATCTGTTGAAAACCAAGATGTCGACGACCACCGAGTACATCCTGATGCTCGGCTTCTTCATCGCCTTCGCGGTCAAGCTGCCAGTCGTACCGTTCCACTCCTGGTTGCCTGACGCTCACGCCCAGGCGCCGACCGCGGGTTCCGTGGACCTGGCCGGTATCTTGTTGAAGACTGCGGCGTATGGCCTGCTGCGTTTCGCCCTGCCGCTGTTCCCGAATGCCTCGGCCGAGTTCGCGCCGTTCGCCATGACCCTGGGTCTGATCGGGATCTTCTACGGTGCCTTCCTGGCTTTCGCACAAACCGACATCAAGCGTCTGATCGCCTTCTCGTCCGTTTCCCACATGGGCTTCGTGTTGATCGGCATCTACTCCGGCAGCCAACTGGCGCTGCAGGGCGCAGTGATGCAGATGCTGGCGCACGGTCTGTCGGCCGCGGCACTCTTTATCCTCTCCGGTCAGCTGTACGAGCGTACCCACACCCGCGATATGCGTGAGATGGGTGGCCTGTGGTCGAAGATTGCCTACCTGCCGGCCCTCAGCCTGTTCTTCGCCGCCGCGTCCCTGGGCTTGCCGGCGACCGGTAACTTTGTCGGTGAGTTCCTGATCCTGATCGGCACCTTCGCCAGCGCGCCATGGGTCACCGTGATCGCCACATCCGGCCTGGTGTTCGGTTCGGTCTACTCGCTGATCATGGTCCACCGTGCCTTCTTCGGCCCGTCGAAATCGGACGCGGTGCTGCATGGCATGGACGGTCGCGAACTGATCATGGTGGTTGGGCTTGCGGCGCTGCTGATTTACATCGGCGTGTACCCGCAACCGTTCCTCGATACCTCTGCCGCGACGATGCATGGCGTGCAGCAGTGGCTCGGCACCGCCTTCACTCAACTCGCTTCGGCCCGGTAAGAGCGCTATGGAATTCACGACTCAACACTTTATCGCGCTTGCGCCGTTGTTGATCACCAGCGCCACGATCATCGTGGTGATGCTGGCTATCGCATGGCGCCGCAACCACTCTCAGACCTTCCTGCTGTCGGTGGCAGGTCTGAACCTGGCTCTGCTGTCGATCCTGCCAGCCCTGAAAGTCGCGCCACTGGCCGTGACGCCATTGCTGCAGATCGACACCTTCGCTTGCTTGTACATGGCGCTGATCCTGGTCGCCACCCTCGCCTGTGTGACCCTCGCCCACGCCTACCTCGGCGATGGCGGTTCGGGTTACCCGGGCAACCGTGAAGAACTTTACCTGCTGATCCTGATGTCCGCCGCCGGTGGCCTGGTCTTGGTCAGCGCGCAGCACCTGGCTGGCTTGTTCGTCGGTCTGGAGCTGCTCTCGGTACCGGTTTACGGTCTGGTGGCGTATGCCTTCTTCAACAAACGTTCGCTGGAAGCCGGCATCAAGTACATGGTGCTGTCGGCTGCCGGTTCCGCGTTCCTGTTGTTCGGCATGGCCCTGCTCTACGCCGACGCCGGCAGCCTGAGCTTCAACGGCATCGGTCAGGCCCTGGCGGCCACTGGCCTGCCAAGTTCGCTGGCTCAAATGGGCCTGGGCATGATGCTGATCGGCCTGGCGTTCAAGTTGTCGCTGGTACCGTTCCACCTCTGGACCCCGGACGTTTACGAAGGTGCTCCGGCACCAGTGGCAGCGTTCCTGGCCACCGCGTCGAAAGTCGCTGTGTTCGCGGTGATGGTGCGTCTGTTCCAGATCTCCCCAGCGGCGAGCAGTGGCGTGCTGAGCGACGTACTGACCATCATCGCCATCGCGTCGATCCTGTTCGGTAACCTGCTGGCACTGACCCAGAGCAACCTCAAGCGTCTGCTGGGTTACTCGTCCATCGCCCACTTCGGCTACCTGCTGATCGCCCTGGTGGCGAGCAAAGGCCTGGCCGTGGAAGCCATCGGCGTGTACCTGGTCACCTACGTGATCACCAGCCTCGGCGCATTCGGCGTGATCACCCTGATGTCCTCGCCGTACAACGGCCGTGACGCGGATGCCCTGTACGAATACCGCGGCCTGTTCTGGCGCCGTCCGTACCTGACCGCCGTCCTGACCGTAATGATGCTGTCCCTGGCCGGTATCCCGCTGACCGCGGGCTTCATCGGCAAGTTCTACATCATCGCTACCGGTGTCGAGTCGCACCAATGGTGGCTGGTCGGCTCCCTGGTACTGGGCAGCGCCATCGGCGTCTTCTACTACCTGCGTGTGATGGTCACCTTGTACCTGATGGAACCGAACCTGCGTCGCCACGATGCGCAACTGCACTGGGAACAACGTGCAGGCGGCGTGATGCTGCTGGCGATTGCCGTACTGGCGTTCTTCCTCGGCCTGTATCCACAGCCGCTGCTGAATCTGGTTCAGCAATCGGGGTTGGCGGGTTGATCGCTTAGGCGTACTCGGCAGAAAACAGAAACGGCACCTTCGGGTGCCGTTTTTGCGTTTGTGGGATTTATTACCGCCGCACTCCCCTCCTCCTGCAATACCCGAAAGCTCTCGCCAGACTATCCGCCTCGTCCTACATCCAGCACTGCGCACTTGGCTCTATCTTGAATGACTGGCTGGATAGATAAATCAACTCGAGAAATAACAATGAACCGTGACATTTTTTCCGAACTGGTAGAAGACTTCGACGCCTTGGCCGCTGATCGCCAGGGTAATGTCACGCTGCTGCCCCATAGAGTGAAGCGCTCCAAACTGGCCCCCGTCCCCCTTGAGAAATCGCGCAGCTTTACCGCCTCCAAATATTCTGGCTATATTTGTCCAGAATATGGGAGAGAAATCATGATCGTCGTTCCGTTGGCCGAAGCAAAAAACAATCTGTCCAAACTCGTCGATGACGCAGCCGCCGGACAGATCATCACGATTGCCAAACATGGTCGGGCTCTTGCGCAGCTGGTTCCGGTGGGAAAACCCTGCGGGCAGCGTATCGGAGCGATGAAAGGCAAACTGGTGCTTCCCGAAGACTTTGACGCCTCACTGCCGGACGACATGCTCGATACTTTTGAAGGCACTCAAGAATGAGGCTTCTGCTCGACACGCATATTTTGCTCTGGACGCTAAGCGATGACCCCAGGCTATCCGGCAAAGCCAGAAAGCTAATTGAGAACGCTGCCGATATTTACATTAGCGCAGCGACATTCTGGGAGATGGCGATCAAGGTCGGGCTGGGAAAGCTGAACGTTGACCTGGAAGAAATCCGCCAGTACTGCCTCGACAGCGGGTTCATCGAGCTGCCTGTGACCTCAGAACACGCCATTGCCGTGAAGGACCTGGAACATCACCATCGTGACCCGTTTGACCGCCTCATTGTTGCAACGGCCATGACAGAACCCATGAAACTCCTCACTGCCGATCCATTGGTTGCCCAGTACACGGATCTGGCTGTTTTGGTCTGATCGGCCTACCACCACACGTGATCATTTGTTCAAGAAATGTTTATTCGGTTGGAGAAACTGGATGAATGGGATGCCCCTATCGCGAGCAGGCTCGCGATAGCAATGGAACAGGCACAAATGAGAACGGCACCTTTCGGGTGCCGTTTTTGCATCTGTACGATTTGTTACCGCGCCCTCTGCTCACGCCCCCCCCGCCCCTTCTAAAACCGCGAACAAGGACGGGCAACCAGATGCACATGACGAAATTGTAATTCCCCCATCACCTTGGCGTTATCCGCAGCTTGCAACGATGTCACCCGGCGACCATGCCGGCGGGCCCTTGCCCGCCGAACAATAAAACCCACGCCGAAGCACGTTCCCGTTCTGCCGAACCCAAGGAGTGATTGATGGTTAACAATACAAAAATGTCGATGGCCGCTTTAGCCGTGGTAGTCGGCTCCGGGCCGTCCATGGTGTTGGCGCAAGATAAAGCCGAGGGGTTTATCGAGGGCAGCAGCCTGACGGTGCTCAACCGCAACTTATACTTCAATCGTGATCATCGTGACGGCCAGTCGAGTCCCACCGGCAATGGTTATTCCGAGGCCTGGGCCCATGCGATCATCAGCAAGTTCGAATCCGGCTTTACCCAAGGCACCGTCGGGGTCGGTGTCGATGCGTTTGCGATGATCGGCTTGAAGCTCGATACCGGTGACGGTCGCAACGGTGGCCGCAGTTCTTTCGATGTGCTGCCGGTCGACAGTGACGGCCAGGCGCGGGACGAATACACCAAGGTTGGTGGCGCCGCCAAAGTGCGCGCCTTCGATACAGTCGTGAAGGTCGGCGATGTGTTCCCCGCCAACCCGGTGGTTGCGGCGGGTGACTCCCGACTGTTGCCGGAAAGCTTCCGGGGTGTCACGGCCACCAACACCAGTATCGAAGGTCTGTCAGTACAGGGCGGTCGCTTGCATGCGATGAGCCAACCGGTGTCCAGCGACATGCGCGAGAACTTCGCGACCTTCTACGCTGGCCCGGTCAATTCGCCATGGATTGCTTACGGCGGTGGCGACTACGCGCTGAACAAGAACCTCAGTTTCAGCCTGTATTCCAGTCGCCTCAAGGATGCCTGGAATCAGTACTACGCCGGCACTGCATGGACTTATCCGCTGTCGGATGACCTGTCGCTGTTCGGTGGCCTGAACTATTACAAGGCGGTCGACGAAGGCAAACAGCTGCTTGGTGAGTTCGACAACAACATCTGGAGCGGCCGCGTCGGCGTGAAACTCGGCGCCCACTCCGTTGCCTTGTCGCACCAGCGCAACAACGGCAACGACGACTTCGACTACCTGCGCCAGTCCGACTCGATTTTCCTCGACAACTCCATCCAGTACAGCGACTTCAACTCGCCCAAGGAACGTTCGTGGATGGTGCGCTACGACCTCGACATGAGCAGCTATGGCGTGCCGGGTTTGTCGTTCATGACCCGTTACGCCCGTGGCACCGATGCCGACTATTCCAGCGCCAACGCCGTGTACATGCGTCGCGATGCCGACGGCAACCCGCTGACCGACCAGAAGCGCTGGGAGCGTGATATCGAAGTCAAATACGTGGTGCAGAGCGGCTCACTGAAAGACATGTCGTTGCGTCTGCGCCAAGCCACTACCCGCGCCACGGCATTTGAGTCGGATCTGGATGAGGTACGGGTGATTGTCGAGTATCCGCTGGCGATTCTTTGACTTCACGGTTGATGCAAATTCACCTTTAGAAGCTCCTTGCTCCTTTGGTAAGAGGTGAATCTTTTGGCGTCCTTTGGGGCGCCTTTTTTATGCCCGGTCTTTAACACACCGCGAAAAACTGTGGGAGCGAGCCTGCTCGCGATGATGCCGGCACAGCCAACATCTCATGGCCTGAGCCACCGCTATCGCGAGCAGGCTCGCTCCCACAGGGTTATGCAGCCGGCTCGACGTTATCCAATGCCTGATTCACCGCCAGTTCCCCCAACATCACCACTTGCACAATGCCCAGCAAAGTCTTGCGATGGCTGCCTTCCAGCAGCGCGGCGAAGTCACCGAGCATGACCGTGGCCGAGGACAATGACTCGCTGGCATTGGCCAGCAGGGATTCGGTGTCGGCTTTGGGATTGGCGAAAAACATCTGATTGGGGGTGTGGGGCGTGGCCATGACGTGGGCGGTAGGGTTCAGGTAGTAATCGAGCGCACGTTCGGCGGCTTCGTGGAGTTTTTTGGAGTCGATGGAGGCGTAGGGGGATGTTGGGGCGGTGTCCGTAGCGGTATCTGCTTCGGGAGGGTTGGGTGTTGGCTTTTTCATAAGTAACTCCGGTGTGGCTGTGGAGCTGGCCCATTCGGTTCCAATCGAAGGGGTGGCAGCTGTACGCAGGTTGGAACCCGGGCCACCGAAAAACCCGACAGACTCGAAGTCTCCCGCGCACAGCCGCCATAACGGAGTGCACACCATCAAGGTGCGCAAGCATACGTCATGAAAGATGCTTTTGCTTTCAGTGGAGTCTCGGGGTTCCAATCCCGATCGCTGAATTGGCAGCGACATGCACAGGCTAGAGAGCGGACGTCCGACGGACAACCTGAAAACATTGTGGGAAGCTTCTGTGTTTGCACTAACGCCTTTAAACATCCCGAATTGAAATACGGATTGTTCGGCAGCTCCTACAGGGGAATCCGATGTCAGTTACCGCGTTTGCAAAGAGAAAGGCGTTGTCAGCCGCCACGTTTGCGGCAATCCCCCGCCACTGTGTATTTGATGGTGTTGAGTCGGCCCTGAGAATCTTCATAGGTCATTGCGGCAGGTACTACGGCGCAGGCAACTTGCGGTCGCGCAACGCTCACCACTTTGACCACATCCAGTTTCATCCCGTATTCGTAGTCTTTCACCACCGGCGCAGGTTTGCCCTGGCTGGCAGCGTATTGCTCCATGGCTTGGGTGTTAGCGCTCAGCATCTTTTCGAACGTCCTATCACCGCCACCTTCAGCGAGCACATTCATGGACATCGCCATCAACCCGGCGAACGCAATCAATTTGATCAATTTCATATTCCGCACCTTCGAAATCCGACTCATAAAAAAGCCCGGCATCGACGCTCGATGACGGGCTAGTTCAAGTGCGATACGCTTACAAGTCTTTGGTCTTGTCGTCCTTCTTTTCATTCAAGACGACGGGGTCACGCGCCTGTTCTTTGGCGACAAACTTCTCCACCGAGCGGTCATTGGCCACCATCATTTTTTCAAAGGCTCTATCGCCGCCGCCTTCAGCCAAAACAACAGAAGACATCACCAACGCTGCTGCAAACGCACTCAGTTGTGCAAGTTTCATGTTTGATTCCTCGTTTAATTAACTAACGAGGTCAAGGTAACAATCCGAACCTTTCGTGACGGTGGCATGGAGATTACATATCCGTTATGTGGGAGGGACAGTCATTGCAGAGTACTGATCACTCAGAATATCTGCAGACTGAGAAAACCTGTGGCGAGGGAGCTTGCTCCCGCTGGGGCGCGAAGCGGCCCTTGCTCTTCATCCGAAAAGCGAGGTCTGCTGCGCAGTCCAGCGGGAGCAAGCTCCCTCGCCGCAGGGGTTGTACTCACAGGGTTGGTTAGGGGGTGGGAGTTACTTCCTCGTCGCGTCGATGGGCGAACTGATACAACGCCGGCAGTATCAGCAACGTGAGGATGGTCGAGGACAGAATCCCGCCGATCACCACCGTCGCCAGCGGTCGCTGCACCTCTGCGCCGGTGCCGGTTGCGAGGGCCATGGGAATGAAGCCCAGGGATGCGACCAATGCCGTCATCAACACCGGACGCAGTCGTGTGAGCGCCCCCTCATTGATTGCATCAGAGAGTGAACGCCCCTCCTCACGCAGGTTACGGATGAACGCGATCATCACCAGACCATTGAGCACCGCCACCCCAGACAACGCAATGAAACCGACGCCCGCCGAGATCGATAGCGGAATGTCCCGCAGCCACAACGCCATGACGCCCCCCGTCAGCGCAAACGGAATCCCGGTGAATACCAGCAAGCCGTCCTTGAGGTTGTTGAACATCATGAACAGCAGGCCGAACACCAACAGCAAGGCCACTGGCACCACGATCTGCAAGCGTTTGGCCGCCGATTGCAGTTGCTCGAACTGCCCGCCCCAACGGGTCCAGTAACCCGCCGGAACCTGAACATCGCGCTCGATCACCTCACCCGCCTCTTTAACGAAAGAGCCAATATCCCGCCCACGCACGTTGGCGCTGACGATCACCAACCGCTTGCCGTTTTCGCGGCTGACCTGATTCGGCCCGAGCACCAGATCAAGGCTGGCGACTTCCTTGAGGGCGATGAAGCCAATCTGATCGGCAGCGCCACTCGGGGGCGCCGGCACTGGAACCAACAGCGCTGACAAGCCTTCGATGTCCTTGCGCATGGCATCGGACAGACGCACCACCATGTCGAAACGCCGATCACCTTCATACAGTGTCCCGGCCTGGCGCCCGCCGACCGCCACCGCAATGGTGTCTTGCACGTCGCCGACGTTGAGCCCGTAACGCGCCGCCTTGTCGCGGTCGATGTTGATGGTCAGCACCGGCAGGCCGGTGGTTTGCTCGACCTTGACCTCGGACGCGCCACTGACCTTCTGCAGGGCGGCGGCGATCTTCGCCGCCGTGGCGTTGAGCACGTCCATGTCATCTCCAAACACCTTGACCGCCACATCACTGCGCACGCCGGAGATCAGTTCGTTGAAGCGCAACTGGATCGGCTGCGACAGTTCATAGTTGCTGCCCGGCAGCGTCGCGGCGGCTTGTTGCAGTTTGGCCATCAGCGCTTCACGGGACTTGCCCGGATCCGGCCACTGCTCCTTCGGCTTGAGCATCACGTAGCTGTCGGAGATGTTCGGCGGCATCGGGTCGGAAGCGATTTCAGCGGTGCCGGTACGGGCGAACACGCGCTCGACCTCCGGCACTTTGCCGAGAATCAGGGTTTCCAGACGCTGCTGCATATCCACTGACTGGGTCAGGCTGGTGCCCGGCACGCGTAACGCTTGCAAGGCAAAATCGCCCTCACTGAGGCTCGGCACAAACTCGCTGCCCATGCGGCTGGTGAGCACGCCGCTGAGCACAATCACACCCAATGCCGCACCAACCGCCATTGCACGATGGGACATCACCCAAGCCAGAGCCGGTGCATAAACGCGACGGGCGCCGCGCATGACCACGCCTTCCTCTTCTTTGACTTTGCCGGTGACAAACAACGCGATGGCCGCCGGAACAAAGGTCACCGACAACAGCATGGCGCCCAGCAGCGCGATGACCACCGTGAAGGCCATCGGGTGGAACATTTTCCCTTCGACACCGCTCAAGGCGAAGATCGGCAGGTACACGACCATGATGATCAACTGGCCGAAAATCAGCGGTCGGCGCGCCTCTTTGGCTGCCGCAAACACTTCGCAAAAACGCTCGGAGCGGCTCAGTAAACGCCCGTGATGTTGCTGCGCATGGGCCAGCCGGCGCAGGGTGTTTTCGACGATCACCACCGCGCCGTCGACGATGATGCCGAAGTCGAGTGCGCCGAGGCTCATCAGGTTGGCGCTGACTTTGTTGGTGAACATGCCGGTGAAGGTAAACAGCATCGACAGCGGAATGACCATCGCGGTGATCAACGCCGCGCGGATGTTGCCCAGAAACAGGAACAGAATCGCAATGACCAGAATCGCCCCTTCCACCAGGTTCTTCTTCACCGTGGCGATGGCTTTGTCCACCAGGTGCGTGCGGTCATACACCGCAACGGCGATCACGCCTTTGGGCAGCGAGCGGTTGATCTGTTCAAGCCTGGTCGCCACTGCCTGGGAGACCGTTCGGCTGTTTTCGCCGATCAGCATGAACACCGTGCCAAGCACCACTTCGCGACCGTTTTCGGTGGCGGCACCGGTACGCAGTTCGCGGCCGATGTCTACGGTCGCGACGTTCTTGATCCGGATCGGCGTACCGTCGACATTGGCCATCACGATATTGGCGATGTCGTCTGTGCTTGCCACTTGCCCGGGCGCACGAATCAGCAACTGCTCGCCGCTGCGCTCGATGTAACCGGCGCCGACGTTGGCGTTGTTGCGTTCCAGCGCCGTGATCAGATCGGTGAGGGTCAGCTTGTAAGCCGCCAGCCGTTTCGGATCGGGGGCGATCTGGTACTCCTTGGCGAATCCGCCGATGGTGTTGATCTCGGCCACGCCCGGAACGTTGCGTAACTGCGGCTTGATGATCCAGTCCTGAATCACCCGCAGATCGGTCGGCGTGTAGGCCGTGCCGTCCTCCTTGAGCGCACCTTCCTGCGCCTCCACTGTCCACAGGAAAATCTCGCCAAGCCCGGTGGAAATCGGCCCCATCAGCGCTTCCGCGCCCTCGGGCAATTGCTCCTTGGCGATCTGCAAACGCTCGTTGACCAATTGCCGGGCGAAGAACAGATCGGTGCCGTCCTTGAAGATCACCGTGACCTGCGACAGCCCCGAACGCGACAGCGAACGGGTCTGTTCCAGCGCCGGCAAACCGGCCATGGCGGTTTCAATCGGGAAGGTGATGCGCTGCTCGGTTTCCAGCGGCGAGAACCCGGCCGCGCCGGTGTTGATTTGCACCTGGACGTTGGTGATGTCCGGCACGGCGTCGATCGGCAGCTTTTGATAACTGGCGATGCCGAGGCCGGCCATCAGGAGAACGGCGAGCAGCACGATGATGCGCTGCTCAATGGCAAACTGGATCAGGCGTTCGAACATGAGAACCTTCCGGTCGAGGTTGACGGATCAGTGGGAGCCTTCAATGAGAATGCTCGGCTGAGGCTTTGCCCAATTCCGATTTGAGGACGAAGCTGCCGGCTGCGGCGACTTGCACGCCGGATTCCAGCCCTTGAGTAACTTCCACCAAACCGGCCGCGCGACTGCCCAATTCCACCGGTTGCGCCTTGAAGCCGTCGTCGGTGCGCACGAACACCGTGGGTTTGTCCTCGACGGTCTGGATCGCGGTTTCAGGTACGGCGACCTTGGCTTGGCGACTGTCGGTAGCAACCAGCGCCGTCACGAATAATCCCGGACGCCACGCGCCTTGAGGATTGGCCAGGGTTACGCGAACCGTCGCGGTGCGCGTCTGCTCTCCCAGCAAACTGCCGACGTACGCCACGGTGCCGGCGACTTCGGCATTGAGTTCCGGGGCGCTGACGGTGACCGGTTTGCCCACCTGCACCTTGGTCAGATCCTTGGGCGATACGCCGAAGGTCACCCACACCCGCGACAGGTCGGAGAGCGTAAAAGCCGCCGTGGTTTCATCGACCACCTCCCCCGGCGTCAGGTGTTTCTCCACCACCACGCCGTCGAACGGCGCGCGCAATTCATAGCGATTGCCGCCGGTGGCGACCACGCTGCCGCTGAGTACGCTGATTTTTTGCCGGGCATTGGCCAGGGCAATTTCGGCTTCTTCCAATGCTTGACGTGCCTGTAGGAAATCCTGCTCGGCGGAGATCTTGTCCTGCCACAGTTTTTTCTCGCGTTCGTAGGTGGTGCGCGCCAAGGTCAGGCGACGCTGTGCGGCAGCCTGTTCGCTGCGCTGATCGGAGATCTGCTGACTGGCGATCACCGCCAGCAACTGACCCTTTTTCACCGACTGCCCGAGGTTGACCGACACCGACTCGACCACGCCGGGCACCCGAGGCACCACGTGCGCGGTGCGGTCTTCGTCGAAGCGCACTTCACCGGGGAATGGCAAGTCGAGGCTGATGTTCTGCGCTCGCGCTTCGGTCAATTGAATGCCTGCCGCCGCAATCTGTTCGGCGCTCAACTCCAGGCGCCCTTCTTCTGCATGTTCACCCTCGGCTGCGGTACCTTCTTCAGCGTGATCGGCGTGCTCCGCCGCTTCATCGGCGTGAGCGTCGATGGACGCATTGTCCGGCCACATCGAACCGATACCAATGCCCAGCGCCAACGTTGCCGCGGCCACAATGATCAGTTTTTTTTCCATGGAAACTCCTCTGCGCCATGCCATCGCGCAGTGATCTGAAAGATGAAATTCAAGGGCTGACGGTGAGGTCGCCGAAGATGCGTTCGATGCGTACTCGGGCATCCGTCGCCTCGCTGACGGCCTGGATGTATTGGCTGCGCGCGCTGATCAGGGTGCGCTGGGCGTCGAGCACGTCGAGGAATCCGAACTTGCCCATTTCGAAGCCGCGCGTGGCACTGTCGACCGCACTTTGCGCGGCGGGCAGGATGGTCTGGTTGAACGCTGCGACTTCGCCGTTGGCGGTCTGCCATTGTTCCAGGGTCGTCTGGATTTGCGTGCGCAAACGCAGCTCGGTGGCGTTGCGCAGATCCCGCGCCTGATCGCTGCGCCGGGCCGCCGCCAGCACGTTGCCCTGATTGCGGTTGAACAGCGGAATCGGCATCGACAGCCCGACCACATTGACCCGCTCGCGCTCGGTTTCGCTGTATTGGCTGCCAATGCTCACGGTCAGGTTGGGAATGCGTTGCGACTTTTCCAGACCCAATGAAGCTTCGCGCTGATCGATCTGCAATTTGGCCAGACGCAGTTCGGCGGTCTCGTTCAGGCGCTCAAGCAATCGGGTCGGCGGTGGCACGGTGGGCATGCTTTGCGTGGCCGCTTGCACGGTGGTCGAGGTGGGCAACGGTGAGCCCATGACCTGCGCCAATTGCTGATAGGCGTTGGCCTGATCGCGTTCGGCGCGGCTCAGTTCCAGGCGCACTTCGGAAAGTTGCACTTGCGCACGGGTGCCCTCGACTGGCGATGATCTACCGGCCTCGATGCGTCCTTGGGCGACGCGCAAACCGTGTTCGGCGAGTTGCAGCGACTGGCGGGACAACTGCAAGCGTTGTTGCGCGGTCTGGGCGCTGTTGAACGCCTGAATCACATCGGCGCGCAACGCATAGCGCTTGCGCTCCAGTTCGATCCCGGCGGCGTCCTGCGCGCGACTGGCGACGTCGATCCGTGCGCCACGTTTGCCGCCCAGTTCGATGGGTTGGCTGAGCATCAGCGTGGTGGTTCGCGAATCACGACGGGTGTCTTCGGCCTCCCACGACACTTCGGGGTTGGGGATCAGACCGGCCTGTTTGCGCTCACCCTCGGCGATGCCGATTTCCCACTGCGCAGCCGCCAGATCCGGGTTACCGGCGAATGCCGTTTGCAGGGCTTGATCCAGGGTCAGGGTCGATGCATGCACAAGACCCGTGCCGGCCAGCAACACAATGCTGGCCGTCACTGTCCTCGTTGTTTTTTTCAGGCGTGATCGCGCCGTCAGTTCTTTTAAACCGGGCAATGGAGGACTTCCTTCATTCAAGAATCTTTGATGCCGCCACGGTAGGGTTTTGAACTTATCGACAAGGTGACTGAAACATTACAAATACGTTATCCACGGCATGTGGAAGTTGTTTTGATTTAGGATGCGAAGTGCGAAAAGCGACATAGCAATACATGGAAACAAATACACGGTAGTTATCTGCCGAACAGCCCTTGCCTGAATGTGGTGCATGGGCATTCAGGCTTGCCTGCTGCGACAGGCTGTCGCAGATCACCATTTTCAGGGCTCAAGACCCAGCATTTCAGTTGACTCTGTAGCCACTAAAGCCTTTACCTTGCACGCCATCACACAGGGAAACCTCTGTAGGAAACCAGAAACTCACAACCTCTAGTCGTTATTAAAACCCGTCCGGCCTCCCCTACAAAAACAACAACTTCCCCGGCCACCTTAATTAAATATCCATTAAATAAAAGTGGTGATTGACCATGCGAATCCTTGTCGTCGAGGACGAGCTTAAAGCTGCCGAATACTTACATCAGGGACTGACGGAAAGTGGTTATATCGTTGACCACGCGGCCACGGGCGCCGATGGACTGCATCTGGCCCGACAACAGGTTTATGACCTGGTGATACTGGACGTCAATCTGCCGGAGCTGGACGGCTGGGGCGTGCTTGAACAACTGCGTCGTACCCACTCCACCCGGGTGATGATGCTCACCGCGCGTGGTCGTCTGGCCGACAAGATTCGCGGCCTGGATCTGGGTGCCGACGATTATCTGGTCAAGCCATTCGAGTTTCCGGAATTGCTGGCGCGGGTCCGCACGCTGATGCGCCGCAGCGAAAACATCCCGGTGCCGCAAGTGCTCAAAGTCGCCGATCTGGAACTCGATCCGGGGCGCCACCGCGCCTTTCGCGGCGAGCAGCGCATCGACCTGACCACCAAGGAGTTCGCCCTGCTGCATCTGCTGATGCGCCAGTCCGGGGAAGTGCTCACCCGCACCCAGATCATTTCGCTGGTGTGGGACATGAATTTCGACTGCGACACCAACGTGGTCGAAGTGTCGATCCGGCGTTTGCGCGCCAAGATCGACGACCCGTTCGACAGCAAACTGATCCATACCCTGCGCGGTGTCGGCTATGTGCTGGAGGCGCGGGAATGAAGCCGGCCAGCCTGTCAATGCGGCTGGGGCTGACGGTGAGTATTCTCGGGGCGCTGCTGGTAGTGTTTCTGGCGATCCTGGCGTATTTCGCCCTGACCCATGAGTTGAACGCGCTATCCAGAAACAGCCTGGCCCAGAAAATGGAACAGGTGGAACACAGCCTGTCGCTGTATGCCGATTCCGCAGAAATTCGTTCGGCGCCGCACATTCTGCTCGATCAGGTCATGGGCCATGACAACCTCACTCTGACGATTTATGACCGCACCAACTTACGCACGCCGCTGTTGAAATCCGGCTCCGGAATGGCCGACCCGCGCCTGGAACGCAAGGCAGTGCTGGCCGCCAACGAACAACTGGCGTTCTCCAGCAGCACCGACGATCAAGACAAGCGCTACCTGACGGCCTCTCGGTTGATCCGCATCAAGGACGGCACCCGCATCCCGGTGCTGCTGTCGATGGACGATGCCCACAATCAGGCGTTGCTCAACGCCTATCTGCGCTCGACACTGATTGCTTTGCCGTTGCTGCTGATCTTCATCGGCCTCAGTGCCTGGGCCGCCGTACAGCGGGGGCTGACGCCGCTGCGCGAGTTTCGCAAAGTGGCGGCGATGGTCTCGACGCAAGACCTCGGCCATCGGCTGTCGGTGCTCGACATGCCCCAGGAACTCAGTGAACTGGCCCGGGGGATCAACTTCATGCTCGATCGCCTCGACAATGGTGTGCAGCAGTTGTCGCAGTTCTCCGATGATCTGGCTCATGAATTGCGTTCGCCGATCAACAATCTGATGGGCAAGGCACAGGTGACGCTGTCCCGGGAACGCACGACCGAGGAGTACAAGAACGTTTTGGTGTCTTGCACCGAAGAACTGGAGCGTGTCGCGCGGATTGTCTCGGACATGCTGTTTCTGGCGCAGGCCAGTAACCCGGCAGCGCTCACGTCCTTCAAGTCGGTCGCCCTGGAAGAAGAAGCCGAGAAGGTGGCCGAACTGTTTTCCTTGTCGGCGCAAGACAAGCGCATCAGCCTGAGCGTGACCGGCAGCAGCGCGCGGGTACGGGGCGACCGCCTGATGATTCAACGGGCGATCTCGAACCTGCTGTCCAACGCCCTGCGCCACTGCCCGGCCGGGCAAACGGTTTCGGTACACATTGAACAAGAAGCGACTGAGGTTTCGCTGCGGGTCAGCAACCCCGGCGCGGGCATCGAAGCGCAGCATCTGCCGCATCTGTTCGACCGCTTTTACCGGGTCGACAGCAGCCGCTCCCGCTCGCAAGGCAGCACCGGACTGGGCCTGGCCATCGTGCGTTCGATCATGAGCCTGCATCAGGGGGTCGCTGAAGTTAAAAGCTTGCCCGGGACGGTGACGGTGTTTCGATTGGGGTTTCCCGCCCCCGAGGAATAAATGTCGCCGCCACATTGGTTGCCCAGCACACAGATTTAGCAATTTTGGGTTAGCCCGGCCTGCCTTTCCCAGTCTCATCCCCCCTTTCCAGAATCGTCTCGCGGGTGAATCAGCCGCGTCCTACATCCCGGTCCTGCCTTCGACTTTAATGTAATGACTTGACCGAATTGGCAGGCACAGAAGCCTTGACCTATTCGATTCTTGTGATAGAAATATACGCAGGTAACGTACAGAACATGGACGCTCTTTTTATCGAATTACCCGCATTTCAAAAGCATCGAAGTGACTACCTGGACGACGAACTGTTTCGCAGCTTTCAACTGGAGCTGCTGAAAAACCCGGAAACTGGCGACCTGGTGGAAGGTATGGGCGGGTTGCGAAAGGTCCGTTTCTCCGACCAGCGACGAGGCAAAGGCAAGCGCAGTGGACTAAGGGTGATTTATTACTGGTGGTCGGGTTTTGATCAATTCTGGCTGTTCACCGTATATAGCAAAAACGAGCAAGACGACTTGTCGCCTTCCCAGAAGAAACTTTTCAGACAAACTCTAGATAGCGAAATCAACACGAGATCCCACTATGAAACGTGACATTTTTGCCGAACTGATGGAAGGCCTTGAAGCCTTGGCCGACGAGCGCCAAGGCAAGGTCACGCTGCGAACCCACAAGGTCAAACTGCCAAAACTGGTGCCAATCACTGCCGAGGAAGTGGTAGCCATACGCCAACAGCTCAACCTTTCCCGTTCTGTATTCGCGATGTATTTGCGTACGAATACCCGGACGCTGGAGAACTGGGAGCAAGGACGGGCGAAACCTAATGCTCAGGCGACAACACTGATCCGGCTGGTTGAGCGCTTTCCGGATACGGTTCAACAACTGGCGGCGCTGACCTGAAGTGTTTGCGGCGTACTCAATGACGCCTTCGCGAGCAAGCCCGCTCCCACAGTGGATCTCCAGTGAACAAACCATTGGGGGAACTCCTGCGATTAACTGTGGGAGCGGGCTTGCTCGCGAAGGCGGCCCATCAGACAAAAAGGCAAAACGGCACCTTACGGTGCCGTTCGCCTTTCACATTACAGACGCTTACTTACGCGCCGCCTCCCACGATTTCAGCAGTTCGGCATAGCTCACGGTTTCGCCTTTAGGCTTCTCGTTCGCCAGTTTCGCTTTCGGCGCCCCCGGCTGATCGAACCAATACTGCGCATCCCGCTCAGGATTCATTTTCGGCCCGCAGGTCGGTTGTACCTTGGAGCGTTCCAGACGGGTCATGATCGCATCCTGATCCTTGGCCAGACCGTCCAGTGCCTGTTGTGGCGTTTTCTCGCCACTGGCCGCTTCCGCGATGTGGCTCCACCACAGTTGTGCCAAACGAGGATAGTCCGGCACGTTGGTCCCGGTCGGGGTCCATTGCACGCGGGCCGGGCTGCGATAGAACTCCACCAGGCCACCGAGTTTCGGTGCCAGGTCGGTCATGGCTTGCGAGTTGATGTCCGACTCGCGAATCGGCGTCAGGCCGACGATGGTTTTCTTCAGGGATACGGTTTTCGAGGTCACGAACTGCGCGTACAGCCAGGCCGCGAGTTTTTGCTTTTCAGGCGTGGACTTGAGGAAGGTCCAGGAACCGGCGTCCTGATAACCGAGCTTCATGCCCTCCTCCCAGTACGGACCTTTCGGCGAGGGTGCCATGCGCCATTTCGGCGTGCCGTCGGCGTTCATCACCGGCAAGCCCGGTTTGGTCATGTCGGCGGTAAACGCGGTATACCAGAAGATCTGCTGGGCGATATTGCCCTGGGACGGCACCGGCCCGGATTCGGAGAAGGTCATGCCCGCCGCCTCCGGTGGCGCGTATTTTTTCATCCAGTCAACGTACTTGGTGGTCGCATACACCGCCGCCGGGCCGTTGGTATCGCCGCCGCGGGTCACGCTGGAGCCGACCGGATGACAATCCTCGACGCGGATACCCCACTCGTCCACCGGCAAACCGTTGGGTATGCCTTTATCGCCAGCACCCGCCATGGAGAACCAGGCATCGGTGAAGCGCCAGCCGAGGGACGGGTCTTTCTTGCCGTAGTCCATGTGGCCGTAGACGCGTTTGCCGTCAATTTCCTTGACGTCTTCGCTGAAGAATTTGGCAATGTCTTCATAGGCCGACCAGTTCACCGGTACGCCCAGCTCATAACCGTATTTTTCTTTGAATTTCGCTTTCAGATCCGCCCGCTCGAACCAGTCGGCGCGAAACCAGTAGAGGTTGGCGAACTGCTGGTCGGGCAGTTGATAGACCTTGCCATCCGGCGCGGTGGTGAACGAGATACCGATGAAGTCTTTGATGTCCAGCGTTGGCGAGGTGTAGGCCTTGCCTTCGTTGGCCATCAGGTCGGTAATCGATTCGGTCTTGCCGTAGCGAAAGTGCGTACCGATCAGGTCCGAGTCGTTGACCCAACCGTCATAGATGTTCTTGTCCGATTGCATCTGGGTCTGCAGTTTTTCCACCACGTCGCCTTCTTGCAGCAAGTCGTGGGTCAGCTTGATCCCGGTGATCTCGGTAAAGGCCTTGGCCAGCGTTTTGGATTCATATTCGTGGGTCGCGATGGTTTCCGAAACCACCTTGATGCTCATCCCGCGAAACGGCTCGGACGCCTTGATGAACCACTTCAGCTCTTCGAATTGCTGGGCTTCGGTCAGGGTGGACGGTTTGAACTCGCTGCCAATCCATTTCTTGGCAGCGTCTTCATAGGCATCGGCCCAGGCCGCAGCGCTCAACCCGCTGAGTGCCAGCATGGCTGCCAATGAAACGCTATGTCGCAGCTTATTGTTTTTGTCGAACATAGAGACCTCCTGTTTAGGTTTCGGGACATGCATGCCGATCGATTTCGACTAGCCCCAACGCATCACAGCCAACAGCCACACCAGGGACAACGCGAACGCTACCCAGATGCTCCAGTCGGTGACGCCGATTACCAGCAAATGCAGGTAGGCGCTGCCGAGAAGACCGATAAACAGCCGATCGCCACGGGTGGTGGCAATCGGCAAAAAACCACGCCGAGGGATACTCGGCGAACGCAATTCCCAGGTCGTCATGCCCGTCAGGATCAAGGCAATGACGCTGAAGAACGCCGCCGTGGGGCCAGTCCAACTCATCCATTCCATCATCAGTTCCTCATACCCGGCCCAGGGCAAAGCCCTTGGCCACGTGGTTGCGAACAAACCAGATCACCAACATGCCCGGCAGGATAGTCAACACCCCCGCTGCCGCCAGCACGCCCCAGTCGATGCCGGACGCCGAGACCGTGCGGGTCATCACCGCCGCGATGGGTTTGGCGTTCACTGAGGTCAGGGTTCGCGCCAGCAACAGCTCGACCCAGGAAAACATGAAGCAGAAAAACGCCGTGACGCCGATCCCGGAGCCGATCAGCGGGACGAAGATCTTCACGAAGAACTTGGGGAAACTGTAGCCGTCGATGTAGGCGGTTTCGTCAATTTCCTTGGGAACGCCGGACATGAAGCCTTCAAGAATCCACACCGCCAACGGCACGTTGAACAGGCAGTGAGCTAGCGCAACCGCGATGTGGGTGTCGAACAGCCCGATCGAGGAATACAACTGGAAGAATGGCAGCAGGAAAACTGCCGGTGGCGCCATGCGGTTGGTCAGCAGCCAGAAAAACAGGTGCTTGTCACCGAGGAAACGATAGCGTGAAAACGCATACGCCGCTGGCAGCGCCACGCTCAGGGAAATCACCGTGTTCAGGCTCACGTAGTACAGCGAGTTGAGATAACCGGTGTACCAGCTCGGGTCAGTGAAGATCACCTTGTAGTTGGCGAAGGTGAAATCCTGGGGAAACAGCGTCAGACCGCCGAGGATTTCGGTGTTGCTCTTGAAGGACATGTTCAGCAGCCAGTAGATCGGCACCAGCAGGAACAGGATATAGATCAGCAACGGGAAAAGCTTTCTCTTGCTCATGGCAGGCCTCACCGATTGGCGTCAGAGTGAGTCATGGCGGTGTAGAACAGCCACGACACCAACAGAATGATCAGGAAGTACACCAGTGAGAAAGCTGCCGCCGGGCCGAGGTCGAATTGCCCTACGGCCATTTGGGTCAGCGTCTGACTCAAGAAGGTCGTGGCATTCCCCGGACCGCCCCCCGTCAGTACGAACGGCTCGGTGTAGATCATGAAGCTGTCCATGAACCGCAGCATCACCGCGATCAGCAGCACGCTCTTGAGCTTGGGCAACTGGATGTGTCGGAAAACCGCCCAGGCCGACGCTCGATCAATCCGCGCAGCCTGGTAATACACGTCCGGAATCGCCCGTAAACCGGAGAAACACAACAGCGCCACCAGCGATGTCCAGTGCCACACGTCCATCACCAACACCGTGACCCAGGCGTCCATGGTATTGGACGCATAGTTGTAGCTGATACCCATGGCATTGAGGCTCGAACCGAGCAAACCGATGTCGGCCCGGCCGAAAATCTGCCAGATGGTGCCGACCACGTTCCACGGGATCAGCAGCGGAATCGCCAGAATAATCAGCACAACCGACGACCAGCGGCCCTTGGTCGGCATGGTCAGGGCGATGGCGATGCCCAACGGAATTTCGATCAGCAACACGCAACCGGAGTAGATGAACTGGCGCAGCAGCGAGTCATGCAACCGAGGGTCGAGCAGCACTTGCTTGTACCAGTCGGCGCCGACGAAGTAGCGGCTGGACTGGTCGAAGATATCCTGCACCGAGTAGTTGACCACGGTCATCATCGGGATCACCGCACTGAACGCCACCAGCAAAAACACCGGCAACACCAGCCACCAGGCCTTGTTGTTCTGCACCTTGTTCATGGCCGCACCTCCAACAGGTAATCATCGGCATAGACCATCAGCCATTGCGCCGGAAAACTGATGTATGCCGTGCCTTCAGGCACTGGTTTGTCTTCGGCCAGGCGTACTTTCAGCGGAGCGCCGTCGAGGTTCAGGGTCATGATCTTGTAGGTGCCCAGGTCTTCGACGTGTATGACCTGGGCCTGCATCGCGTCATCACAGGGTTCGTCCCACACATGAACGAACTCCGGGCGAATGCCGACCTTCAGGGTTTTCCATTCGGACTCGGCGATTCGTTTCTGCATCGCGTCGGACAACGGCAAGTGGGTCCCGGCAAAACCGACACCGCCGGCTTGTGGCTGGACCTCGATCAGGTTCATCCCCGGGCTACCGATGAAATAGCCGACAAAGGTGTGGCTCGGCCGCTCGAACAATTCCCGTGGCGTACCGAACTGCACGATTTGGCCGCCATACATCACCGCGATCTTGTCAGCGAAGGTCGAAGCTTCGAGCTGATCGTGGGTGACGTAGACCATGGTGATGTTGAACTGCTCGTGGATCTGCTTGAGCTTGCGTCGCAGTTTCCACTTCAGGTGCGGGTCGATCACTGTCAGCGGTTCATCGAAGAGGATCGCCGACACGTCATCGCGCACCAGCCCACGGCCCATGGAGACTTTCTGTTTTTCATCGGCGGTAAGGTTGCGCGCCTTTTTGTACAGCAATGCCTGGAGGTCGAGGACTTCAGCGATTTCCTGCACCTTGGTGTGAATTTTCGCTTCTGCCATGCCCTGATTGCGCAATGGAAAGGCCAGGTTATCGAACACCGTCATGGTGTCGTAGACCACCGGAAACTGGAAAACCTGGGCGATGTTGCGCTTTTCCGGGGTCAGTTCGTTGACCACTTTACTGTCGAACAGCACCTGGCCCTGGGACGGGCTGAGTAACCCGGAAATGATGTTGAGCAAAGTCGACTTGCCACACCCCGAAGGCCCGAGCAGCGCATAAGCACCGCCCTGCTCCCAAACGTGGTCCATCTCGCGGATTGCGTAATCCTCAGGGCCAGTCGGCGTCGAGGTGTAGCTGTGGGCAAGGTTCTGCAAACGGATTTCGGCCATCAGGCAACCCTCGCAATGCGCCGACCGGGCGCCTGAACCAGCCGCCCCTGCATATCGAACACAAACAGTTTATGGGTCGGGATATAGATGCGAATCGGCGCGTCGACGTCGTATTCGTGAACACCCGGCAAGTGCAGCACCAGCAGGAAATACTCGTTGCGCACGTGCAGGAAGGTTTCCGAACCGCTGATCTCGGCCACCTCGACGGTCACCGCCAGTTCCAGGTCATCGTCATTGCTCGGCACCAGCGAAATGTGGCTAGGGCGCACACCAAAACGGAACTCGCCCTCGCCCACCGGCCTCAGATCGACGTTCAACGGGAAGTGCACGAAGTTGGCGAAACTGACTTCGTTGCCGGCAATGCGCCCCGGCATCAGGTTGATCGGCGGTTCGGAGAACAATTCCGCCGCCAGCACGGTTTGCGGCTGGTGATACACCTCGGAGGACTTGCCGCTCTGAATCACCCGACCTTCGTGAAGAATCGTGGTGGTACCGCCCAGCGCCAGGGCTTCGTTGGGTTCGGTGGTGGCGTAAATCGCGATGGTGTGCCGGGCCTTGAACAGCTCGCGCATCTCCTGGCGCAGCTCTTCGCGCAGCTTGTAGTCGAGGTTGACCAGCGGCTCGTCGAACAGAATCAGCTCGGCATCCTTGACCAGCGCCCGGGCCATGGCCGTGCGCTGTTGCTGGCCGCCGGAGAGCTCCAGAGGATAACGCTGGAGGAATTTCTCGATGCGCAGCATCTTCGCGGTTTCCAGCACTTTGCTCTGGATCAGCTCGTTGGAAACGCCGGACTGACGCAGCGGCGAGGCGATGTTCTCGAACACCGTCATGGTCGGGTAATTGATGAACTGCTGATAGACCATCGACACGTTGCGCAAGCGCACCGGGCGCTGGGTGACGTCGACGCCGTTCATCAGGATGCGACCGCTGTCGGGCTTGTCCAGACCTGCCATCAGGCGCATGAGACTGGTTTTGCCGGACAGCGTGCGACCGAGCAAAACGTTGAACGATCCGGGTTCGAAGTTAAGGCACGCATCGTCGATCCAGGTTTGACCCTCGACGGTACGGCTGACGTGCTCCAGGATGAGTGACATGGCTCGGCCTTTTTTATTATTGGAGTCAAGCGACCGGAGCACTACAGCGACATTCGTGCCAGAAATCCCAAGCGGTTGATCTGGCTTGGAAATCCTTCAAATGGAGGAAAAACCGCGTTCGTAGCTGAACAGAAATGAACAACCGCGACTGAACAATTGAACAGTTAAAAGATTGACAATGAACAATAGTGAACAACACTCTACGGATGCTCTACTGCGGGAAATTCTGAATTGCGCACGCCCTGTGTAGCAGCTGGCGAAGCCTGCGTTCGGCGACGCAGTCGTCGTGAAATCAGGCATCGCGGTGTATCAGGATGACCATGCAAACAGGTTTTACGACGACTGCGTCGCCGAACGCAGGCTTCGCCAGCTGCTACATGAATCGCGTTACTCATAACAAAAATAATAATGCTCAGAGATCGACCGCCATGGCCGCACCTGCCCCGCCGCTCTCCCACGACGCCATCATCCAGGACTCCTGGTCCCGCTGCCGCGCGTTCGGGCTCGATCATCAGAGCGCGCCGGCGTTCGATCAGCTACCCGCCGATGGCATCGCCCAGTTGCTGGAGAGCCAGCATTCACTGGTGCAGACCACCCATCAGGAAGTCCTGCCGTATTACGAGAACATCCTCAGCAACTCCAACTGCCTGATCATGCTCGCCGACAATCAGGGCCAGGTGCTGACGTCCTGGGGTACCCAGCGTTTCATTGAGCCGAGCCTGGCTCGCGGTTTCAGCGCCGGCGCCAGCTGGATGGAACGTTGCAGCGGGACCAATGCGATCGGCACTGCGTTGGCCTGCGAGCAGGCGGTACACATCGAACACGATGAACATTTTCTCAAGGCCAACCGCTTCATGACCGGTTCCGCCGCACCGATTTTCGATGCCGAGCGCAAGGTGATCGCGGTGCTGGATGTGTCCAGCGACAGCTACCTGCCGCCGTCCCACACCCTGGGCATGGTCAAGATGATGAGCCAGACCGTGGAGAATCGGCTGATTCTCAACCTGTTCCACGGCCAGCATTTCCAGCTGACCTTCAACACTGGGCTGAACAACCTCGACAGCCAATGGGCCGGGTTGCTGATCTTCGACGAAACCGGTCAGGTGCTGTCGGCCAATCGCCGGGCCGATAATCTGCTGGGCATCAGTCTGTCGCGGGTCAGCGTCGAAAGCCTGTTCAAAGTCTCTTTACTGGAACTGCTGAACCAGCCGGACGGCCTGCCGTTTGCCCTGCAAGCCTCGGGGCGCAACCGTTTCCAGTGCCTGTTGAAGCGGCCGAAACAGGCGCCGATTCAGGCTCGATTGTTTTCTGAATTAAAGAGCGCTGAACTCACGACATCAGCACCCGCCGCCATCAGCCTCAACACCCTGCATTTTGGCGACAGCCGCGTGGAAAAAGCCGTGCGCCAGGCCGAGCGCTTGCTGGAAAAGGACATTCCGTTGTTGATCCACGGGGAAACCGGGGTCGGCAAGGAAGTCTTCGTCAAAGCCCTGCACCACGCCAGCTCGCGCAGCAAACAACCGTTCATTGCCGTCAACTGTGCGGCGATCCCCGCCGAACTGGTGGAATCCGAGCTGTTTGGCTATGAGAAAGGTGCGTTCACCGGCGCCAATCAGAAAGGCAGCATCGGGCTGATCCGCAAGGCCGACAAAGGCACCTTGTTCCTCGATGAAATCGGCGACATGCCGCTGCCAACCCAGGCGCGACTGCTGCGGGTGTTGCAGGAGCGTTGCGTGCAACCGGTAGGCAGCAGTGAGCTGTTCCCGGTGGACATTCGGATCATTTCAGCGACCAACCGCTCGTTGCGTGAGCAGGTTCAGCTGGGGCGGTTTCGTGAGGATTTGTATTACCGCATCGGTGGCTTGACCCTGGAGTTGCCGCCCTTGAGAGAGCGCAGCGACAAGCAGGCGCTGTTCAAGCGCCTGTGGGAGCAACACCGTGAACCGTCGCAGTGGGCCGGGTTGAGCCCCGAAGTACTCGCACTATTCGGCCGCCATCCGTGGCCGGGCAATTTGCGCCAGGTCAGCAGCGTGATGCAGGTGGCGCTGGCCATGGCCGAAGAGCAACCCGTGCGGCCAGAGCATTTGCCGGATGATTTTTTTGTCGATCTGGAGATGGAGCCGGTGGATTCGCCGGAGCCTGTAGCGGTTGATTTGAATGATGCCGAGGCATTGAATCGGCAGTTGCAGGCGGCTGGGGGGAACATTTCGCACCTGGCGCGGCGGTTGGGGGTTAGCCGCAATACCCTTTACAAGCGATTGCGCCAGGTTGAGTGACGCGTTCGGCTTGAGAACATTCGCGGGCAAGCCTCGCTCCTACAGGGACCGCGCCGTTCGCCAATATCGTGACGATCCCTGTAGGAGCGAGGCTTGCCCGCGAAGACGTCAGCCCAGACACCACCTACTTACGCTCAACCCACAAACAAAAACCCGCACAAGGCGGGTTTTGTTTTGTAGCAAACGCAGCAATCAGTCAGCCAATCGCCAGGTCGTCCCGCCCTTGCCGTCTTCCAGCACCACGCCCATGGCGGTGAGCTGGTCGCGGATGCGGTCGGATTCGGCCCAGTCCTTGTTGGCACGAGCCGCCAGACGCGCGGCAATCAGCGCATCAACCTCAGCCGCATCGACCCGCCCTTCGGCACCGGCCTGCAGGAAGTCATCGGCTTCAAGCTGCAACACACCCAGCACGCTCGCCAATTCTTTCAAACGAGCCGCCAGACCGGCCGCTGCATCGAGATCGCTCTCGCGCAGACGGTTGATCTCGCGGACCATCTCGAACAACACCGCACAGGCTTCCGGGGTACCGAAGTCGTCGTTCATCACCTGAGTGAAGCGCTCGACAAAGGCTTCGCCACCAGCCGGTGCCACGTTCGGCAAGCCTTTCAACGCATGGTAGAAACGCTCGAGTGCGCCTTTGGCGTCCTTGAGGTTGTCTTCCGAATAGTTGATCGCGCTGCGGTAGTGGCTCGACACCAGCAGGTAACGCACGACTTCCGGGTGGTACTTTTCCAGCACGTCGCGAATGGTGAAGATGTTGTTCAAGGACT
>NZ_JBIVCD010000060.1:0-13702 GCF_044746425.1 Pseudomonas sp. NPDC086112
GTCCCCCGTGAACACGAGGCCGATCTGGGTCGGTTCGATCTCGACATCAATGAACTTGCGGCCTTCGGTGTAAACGTCGACCGAACCGGTGTGACGGTTAGCCCAACGGTTACCGACGCCCAGCACCACGTCGGACTTCAGCATTGTGGCGTTGCCGTAACGGTGTGAGGTTTGCAGACCGACCATGCCAACCATCAGCGGGTGATCGTCCGGGATGGTGCCCCAGCCCATCAGGGTCGGGATCACTGGAATGCCGGTCAGCTCAGCGAACTCCACCAGCAACTCGCTGGCGTCGGCATTGATGATGCCACCACCGGCCACCAGCAATGGACGTTCAGCCTGATCGAGCATGGTCAGAGCCTTCTCGATCTGTACGCGATTAGCGGTCGGCTTGGCCAGCGGCAGCGGTTCATAGGCGTCGATGTCGAATTCGATTTCAGCCATCTGCACGTCGAACGGCAGGTCGATCAGCACTGGGCCAGGGCGGCCGGAGCGCATTTCATAGAAGGCTTTCTGGAACGCGTAAGGCACCTGGCCAGGCTCCATGACGGTGGTCGACCACTTGGTGACCGGCTTGACTATGCTGGTGATATCGACGGCCTGGAAGTCTTCCTTGTGCATCCGGGCCCGCGGTGCCTGGCCGGTGATGCACAGGATCGGGATCGAGTCGGCCGAGGCGCTGTAGAGCCCGGTGACCATGTCGGTACCGGCCGGGCCGGAGGTGCCGATGCACACGCCGATGTTGCCGGCCTTGGTGCGGGTGTAGCCCTCGGCCATGTGCGAGGCGCCTTCAACGTGGCGAGCGAGGACGTGATCGATGCCACCGACCTTCTGCAAGGCGGAGTACAGCGGGTTGATCGCGGCGCCCGGGATGCCAAAAGCGGTATCAACCCCTTCACGGCGCATCACCAGAACGGCGGCTTCGATTGCTCTCATTTTGCTCATGGTTTTGTGCCTCTTACGTTTTGTAATTGTATACAAGTGGCTTTGCGCAGAGTGTATTCATGGCGGACGGCGCAGGTCAATCCATTTTCTCAAGCAGCTGTTTCATTCGTCGGAAGCCCGAAGGACTGTGGCTTTTCGTCGCATGTGGAGCTTTTCGAGAATTATTGTATACAAAAAAATAATTCATTGTGTTCTATTTGTTGCATCGGATTGCGCAACAAAAAAGCAATCCAACGGCTTTCCCAATAACAAAATGAGGACGGCACCATGAGCGCTTTAACCTTGAACGTCGCAGTCAACCTGGCCAACCAGGCCATCTCCGCAGGCCGTGCAATCTCTGCCGCGCCCTTGACCGTTGCCGTGCTGGACGCCGGCGGGCACTTGATAACGCTGCAACGCGAAGACGGCGCCAGCTTGCTGCGCCCACAGATCGCCATCGGCAAAGCCTGGGGCGCGATCGCCCTGGGCAAAGGCTCACGCCTGCTGGCCCAGGACGCCCAACAACGCCCGGCCTTCTTCGCCGCGCTGAATAGCCTGGGGCAGGGCAGCGTCGTCCCGGTACCGGGCGGCGTGTTGATTCGGGATCAGGAAGGGAGTGTGTTGGGGGCGGTGGGCATCAGTGGCGATTTGTCTGATGTTGATGAGCAGTGTGCGATCAGGGCGATCGAGGCGCAGGGGTTGAGGGCGGATGCGGGGGTGACGGCTTGATTATTGGGTGACTGATCTACCGCTTTCACGAGCAAACCCGCTCCCACACTGATCGTCGGTGGACACAAATTGTGTGAACACCGCGATCAACGGTGGGAGCGGGCTTGCTCGCGAAGGCGATGTTCCAGACACATCCAGCTAAAAGTATGCCCCACTATCCGGTATTCGCTGATCTAGCCTTTTCATGATTTCATCCATGAAGGGGCAAAGGAATGCCTGAACTGTCAGCATCACATCGCCTGCGCATTGGTCGTTATGCAGAGCAAAACCGCATCTACCTACTGACGGCCAATACCCTTGGGCGGGAGCCTGTTTTCAAGGATTACACCTTGGGCAGGATGGTCGTACATCAATTCAAGCAAGCACAGGATCAGGGTTTTGCCGACTCCTTGGCTTTTGTGGTCATGCCTGACCATTTTCACTGGTTAATCCAGCTACAAAGAGGATCGCTGGGACAACTGATGTGTCAGACCAAATCGTTGAGTACTCGATCGATCAATGCGGCGGCTGGCAGGGTAGGCAGCCTTTGGCAACAGAGTTTTCATGATCATGCATTGCGGCGAGAGGAGGATTTGGTGAAGCTCGCTCGATATGTTGTCGCGAACCCATTGCGGGCGGGGCTGATTGAAAAGCTTGGCGACTATCCGTTGTGGGATGCTATCTGGGTTTGATGTGGGACCGAGTTGCCCCATTCGCGAGCAAGCCCGCTCCCACAGTTGATCTCGGTTGTTCACAGATTTTGTGTACGCAGTAGATCCAATGTGGGAGCGGGCTTGCTCGCGAAGGCCGCACCACGGTTTACCGATCCAGCTCACACCCCTTGAGCACCAACCGGATAATCGTCTGCGCCGCCGCTTCATAGTCGGCCTCATCCAGCTTGGCTTTACCGGTAACCGCAGAGATCTGCCAATCAAAGTCGGCATAGGTCTGGGTCGCGGCCCAGATGCTGAACATCAGGTGGTTGGGGTCGATCGGGGCGATCTGGCCGCGGTCGATCCAGGTCTGGATGCAGTCGATGTTGTGCCTGGCCTGGCCGTTGAGCTGCTCGACCAGGTCGGGGCTCAGGTGCGGGGCGCCATGCATGATTTCGCTGGCGAACACTTTTGAGGCAAAGGGCAGGTCACGGGAGATGCGGATTTTCGAGCGAATGTAGCCGCTCAGTACTTCGCTGGGCACGCCGTCGGCGTTGAACGGCGTCGAGGCCTGCAGGATTGGCTCGATGATGCTTTCCAGGACCTCGCGGTAGAGATTTTCCTTGGATTTGAAGTAGTAGTAGACGTTAGGCTTGGGTAGCCCGGCCTTGGCCGCGATGTCACTGGTTTTGGTCGCAGCGAAGCCCTTGTCGGCAAATTCTTCACTGGCGGCACGCAGGATCAGTTCTTTGTTGCGCTCGCGGATGGTGCTCATAAACCAAGGAGTTCCTTGCCTGTTCTGGCGGTTGCGCATGGTAGCACCGGCCTCGCGCGGCGCTCAAGAATGCCCCGTCTGGCCTCGGGTCGCGCTATGCTGCGCACCATTCATTCAAGAAGGAAACCTGATTCATGGCAGGAAGCAGTTTGCTGGTGCTGATCGACGACATCGCCACCGTACTGGACGATGTGGCGTTGATGACCAAAATGGCCGCGAAGAAGACCGCCGGCGTGCTTGGTGACGATCTGGCGCTCAATGCCCAGCAGGTTTCCGGCGTGCGTGCCGAGCGGGAAATCCCGGTGGTGTGGGCCGTGGCCAAGGGTTCGTTCCTCAACAAACTGATCCTGGTGCCGTCGGCCTTGGCCATCAGTGCGTTCATTCCGTGGCTGGTCACGCCGTTATTGATGGTCGGTGGCGCTTACCTGTGCTTTGAAGGCTTCGAGAAACTCGCCCACAAGTTCCTGCACAGCAAAGCTGAAGATCAGGCTGAACACGCAGAATTGGTCGAGGCTGTGGCCAACCCGGCGGTCGATCTGGTGGCGTTCGAAAAGGACAAGATCAAGGGTGCGATCCGTACCGACTTCATTCTCTCGGCGGAAATCATCGCCATCACCCTGGGCACCGTGGCTGGCGCTTCGCTGACCCAGCAAGTGATCGTGCTATCGGGCATCGCCATCGTCATGACCATCGGTGTCTACGGCTTGGTGGCCGGCATCGTCAAGCTCGATGACCTCGGTCTGTGGCTGACCCAGAAGCCCGGGCAAATGGCCAAAAGCATCGGCGGCGGGATTCTGCGTGCAGCGCCGTACATGATGAAAAGCCTGTCGGTGATCGGCACCGCGGCGATGTTCTTGGTCGGCGGCGGAATTCTGACCCACGGCGTGCCGGTGGTTCATCACTGGATCGAGAGTGTCAGCGCGAGTGCTGGTGGGGCCGGGTTTATCGTGCCGACGTTGCTGAATGCGGTGGCCGGGATTGTGGCGGGTGCGGCGGTGTTGGTGGGAGTGATGGCGGTGAGCAAGACCTGGAAAGCAGTCAAAGGTTGAAGCCTGGCAATACGATCAAGTGTGGGAGCGGGCTTGCTCGCGAAGAGGTAATAACATTCAGCATCAATGTTGACTGTTATACCGCCTTCGCGAGCAAGCCCGCTCCCACATTTGTTTTGTGGTGTTGCCGATGCAATTACTCGGCGACCTGCAGCTTGCGCGACTCGGTGTACACGTAACGCACTTTTTCATACTCGAACGGCGTATTCAGCTGACCATAGCGGAAGCTGTTCTGATAGCGCTTGTCGATGACGCGAAGTGCCCAGACTTCCGGATGGTTGGAGCTGACTTCGGCCACGTTCAGGAAGTTGATCGCCGATTCGCCGGTGTAATCCACTACCAGGCCTGCGGTGTCACGCAGGTTTGACGGGCCGAGGATCGGCAGCACGAAGTAGGCGCCGCCCGGTACGCCGTAGAAGCCCAGTGTCTGACCGAAGTCTTCGCTCTGGCGCGGCAGCCCCATGGCGGTGGCCGGGTCCCACAGTCCGGCGACACCGATGGTGGTGTTGAGCAGCAGGCGCGCGGTGGTTTCCATCGAACGCTGACCTTTGAATTGCAGCAAACTGTTCACCAGGTTTGGCACATCGCCGACGTTGTTGAAGAAGTTGCTGACGCCGGTGCGCAGGAAACTTGGGGTGACGTAGCGATAGCCGTTGACCACGGGCAGGAACACCCATTGGTCGAAACGGTAGTTGAAGTGGTAGACGCGACGGTTCCATTCTTCCAGCGGGTCGTAGACGTTCAGCGCGTTGAGCGTCGAACGTTCGAACTCGCGCTGATCCAGCCCCGGGTTGAATTTGAGTTTGCTCAGCGGTTCCTTGAAGCCGTCACTATCGACCACCACAGGTGCATTGGCTTTGCTGTTGTCGGCGTTGGCGACGCCTGCACAGAGTAACGCTGCGATCAGCAGGGGGTATTTAGCCACGGAAAAACTCCAGCATGGCGTCGCTGTTGACGCGATAGTTGAGGTTGCCGCAATGGCCGCCCAATGGATAAACAGTCAAACGGTCGCCGAAGGTGCGGCGCAGAAACCCCAGGTCGCCAGGGCCGAGGATTACGTCGTCGGCGTTGTGCATGACGGCGATTTTCGGGCTGTCGTGCAGGTAATCCTTGAGTGCATACAGGCTGACTTGATCGATCAGTTGCAGCAGGCTGCCGCCATCGGTGCGGGCGCGCCACATCGGAATGACCTGTTCGGTCAGGTAGCAGTCGAAGTCGCATTGCAGCGCGCGTTTGAGGAACGGCGTGAGGGTGGTGCCTTCGGTGATCGGGTATTTCGGTGGCGTGATCAGGCCGCGACGATTGATCAGGTCCGAGGTGAAGGCGATGTCCGCTGCCGAGAAACGGAACGAAGTGCCAATCAGCATGGCCATCTGTTCGTTGCTCAAGTGCTGCTTGGACTGCTGGAAGTCGTAGAGCAGGGCATCGTTGAGGTCGATGTAGCCCTTCTGCTGGAAGTAGCGGGTCAGTTTGTCCAGTACCAGTTCATAGAAGGTGGTGCTGTTGTTGATGCCCTTAACCTCTGTCTGTACGAGCTTGTCCAGGTTGGTGACCGAGGTGTAAAGGTTGACCGGTGGGTTGAGCAGCAAGACTTTCTTGAAATTGAAGCTGCGACGGGTTTCATCCAGGTGCGCGACAAATGCCGCATCCAGTGCGCCAAGGCTGTAACCGGTCAGGAAATAATCGGTGACCGGCAGCTTCGGGTTCTGCGCCCGCACGGCCTGCATCACCCGGTACATGTCTTCGGCATCTTCCTTCGTCACGCCAGGGGTGGCGAAGCGCGAGGCGGCGGTCATGAAGTCGAAGCTGGTGGGCGACGACAGCTGCACCACGTGATAGCCGGCCTTGTAGTAGAGCTTTTTCAGGTACTCGTTGAGGGTGCTGTCATAGCGTGCACCCGTGCCGGAGATCAGGAAGATCAACGGTGCCGCTTGATCTTGCGTGGCGATGCGGTAGGTGAGTTTCTTCACCGGCCAGAAGTTGTCCGGCAGGCTGAATTCACGCTCCGGGCGCAATGTGACGCTGCGATCCTCCTGATTGATATCGTCGTCCAGCGGCAACTCCGGGCGTAACTCCGGCGGTGTCGTGGCGATAGTCGCCTCGAACGGGTTGGTCAGGGGGTAGCCGTAACTGGCGGCATCAATGTCGGCCGCCAGTGCGGACGCACTTAAAATCAAGCCGCCAAACAGGGCGGCGCAGCGCAAGGAACGGAGCATGACTAGATCCCTTAGAGGAAGGTGCCGGATGAAGTTCGCAGGCTATGACCACAGGATTTGCGCCAAAGTGCCATGACGGGCACCAATCAGGCCTGATTTCGGAGCAACGGTAGCTGGACGATACACTTTGCAGCTATTTGATGAACAGTTATCTGTTGATGTCACTTGCTTACCGCGGGCGGGGGATTAAGCTGGCCGCCGATTTCGTTTATTGGAGTGTTGCATGTCCCGCCGTCTGCCTGTGATCCTGTTGCTCGTTCTTCTGCCGTTATGGCTGGCCGCCAGTTATGGCGCGCGTTATGGCTTTATGGAGGATGCGCAATGGGTCGGCATCTGCGTGGATGAGGCCAGTCGTTGGGAATGCCAGATTCGTTCGAATCTCGGTTTGATGATTCATTTCAAGGTTCTGGGCTGGGTAGCATTGGCTGCCGCCGTGATTGGTTTTGTTCTACCAGGGCGAGCGGGGTGGTGGCTGGCGGTGCTGGCGCTGGTGTTCGGGTTTCCGGCGCTGGCGTTGTACAACACCACGTTGGCGGTGTTTGCGGTGGTGATTGCTGCATTGCGTCTGGTTCGGGCTTCTCGTAGCGCCTGATGGGCAGCCTTCGCGGGCAAGCCTCGCTCCTACAGTTTAGAGTCGTTCGCAATTATCACGGTCGAAATAAATCTGTAGGAGCGAGGCTTGCCCGCGAAGAGGCCCGCAAGCACGCTGAAGATCAGCCCTTGCGAACCCGCAAGCTGCGCCACAACGCCGCCACCATCAACACACTCACCAGCGCCCAACCCCAGGCCTGCTGGTTCTGCAAACCTTCTTGATACAGTTGCGGCGCAATGCCGGCGCCGATGATGAAGGTCAGCAGGGCAATTTCCCGGCGCGGCACACTGACCGGACGGCACAGGTACACCAGCGCCGGCAGGATGAACGCAACACTCGGGAAGCTGCGATAACGCGGATCGAACACCAGCTCCAGCATCATCACCGCCGCGGCAAAACCTGCCGCTGCCAGCCACCAGCCAGCGCGACGCTCCAGTGCATTGAAGGCGCGTTCACGCCAGCCGGTACGAGCGCTCAAGGCCAGCGCGGCATGGGCCAGCACCAACAGATTCAACCCCGTCAGCAAAGCGACCCACAGCCATTCACTGGCAAACCGTGTGGTGACCCGAGCCAGATCGCCCCAGGCACCCATCGAACAGGCCGCCAACGCGCCGAGCAGTGGCAGCACCAACGCCGCGCGGGTGCTGCGAACGCGACCGCCGAGGATCAGTGTGCCGATGAAGATCAAGCCACCCAGCGCCAGCCATTGCGACCAGTACGGCACGTTCGAGACCGGCCCGGCCAGCACGCCCTTATCCTGACGATCGGCGTCGAACAATCCCCAGTAACCCCCGACCGCACCTTCGCTGGCGCGTTTCCAGGGCTGGTCGAATGCCTCGATCAGGTTGTAATGCCAGCCTTGCTGTTCGGCCATGATCACAAAGCTACGAATGAACCTGGCTTCGTTGACTCGGCTCGGCAACGCGGTTTCGCGCTGACGGCCTTCGCTCGGCCAGCCGGTTTCGCCAATTATCACGTCTTTGGGCGCAAATTTGTTGCCGAACACCTGACGCACTTCGGCCACATGCTGCAATGCAGCGTCGATGTTTGATGGATCGTCTTCCCAGTACGGCAGCAAATGAATGGTCAGGAAGTCCACCGCCGGAGCGATTTCGGGATGCTTGAGCCAGAACTCCCAGACGTCGGCGTAGGTCACCGGTTGTTTGACCTGACTTTTGACCTTGTTAATCAGCGTTGCCAACTGTGCGCCGGTGACTTCCTTGCGCAGCAGGGTTTCATTACCTACGATCACCGAGGTCACTACATCGGCGTTGGCATTGGCCGAGGCGATCAGCAGGTCGACCTCCTTGGCGGTGTCCACCGGGTTGCTGTTGACCCAGGCGCCGATCATCAGCTTCAAGCCGTGCTTGCGTGCGAGGTCGGGCAGGGCCTCCAGGCCGGTCATGGAATAAGTACGGATGCATTCGAAACGGGTTGCCAGCAGTGCGAGGTCGGCGTCCATGCGCTCGGGGCGCAGTTTGAACGGCACATCGAACGGCGACTGGTCTTTGTCGAACGGGGTGTAGGAGGCGCATTGCAGCTTGTGTGTTGCGCTGGCCACGTCCGGCAGGATCACCGGTTTGCCGAGTCCATACCAGAAGCCACCAAGGGCAAAAAGCCCCAGCAGGCAGGCAAATAAATAAGCAAAAAGAGGAAAGCGGGATGTCGCGGGCATGGTCAGGCCGTCTGGGAACAAAGCCGCGCATGTTACCTGCATTTGTCCCGCGCTTGGTGGCCCGCATAATTTTGACATGCAAAGTTCAGGCGGGGTGGCGGATGGATTTGCGACGGTTGCAATTAATGGCCTTCTGATGTCGTTTCTCGATGCCTTGAGGTCGCTGGCAGAGCAGGTCGCAGTGGGCGTCAGGTTGATCATCCAATCGTCAGTACTCCGCTGATGTTTGAACGAGTTTGCGGTGAGGCGTGATGGGGGCGCTGTGCACCATAACAATACGTTGAGCGGCTCGGCATCCGTCGAGCGCAGCACTTTCGGGGAAGTAACGATGAAGATGCGACGACTCTTGGGCGCAGGTGCCGCTTTGGTGCTGGCGATCAGTTCTACGATGGCCAGTGCTGAAGGCAAGGCAGTGACGATCGGTTATGTAGACGGCTGGTCGGACAGCGTCGCCACGACCAACGTGGCCGCGGAAGTGATCAGACAGAAACTCGGTTATGACGTGAAGCTGCAAGCGGTTGCCACCGGGATCATGTGGCAGGGTGTGGCCACTGGCAAGCTCGACGCCATGCTGTCGGCGTGGCTGCCCGTGACTCACGGTGAATACTGGACCAAGAACAAGGATCAGGTCGTCGATTACGGCCCGAACTTCAAGGATGCAAAAATCGGCCTGATCGTGCCGGAGTACGTCAAGGCCAAGTCTATAGCCGATCTGAAAACCGACGACAGCTTCAAAAATCGTATCGTCGGTATCGATGCCGGTTCAGGCGTGATGCTCAAGTCCGAGCAGGCGATCAAGGACTATGGCCTGGACGGCTATACCCTCAAGGCCAGTTCCGGCGCCGGCATGATAGCCGAGCTGACCCGTGCCGAGAAGAAAAACGAATCCATTGCCGTCACCGGTTGGGTGCCGCACTGGATGTTCGCCAAGTGGAAACTGCGCTTCCTGGACGACCCGAAAGGCGTTTATGGCGCGGCTGAAACCGTGAACAGCATCGGTAGCAAAGAGCTGGCAACCAAGGCGCCGGAAGTTGCGAAGTTCCTGAAGAACTTCCAATGGGCATCGAAAGACGAAATCGGCGAAGTCATGTTGGCGATTCAGGACGGCGCCAAGCCTGAAGCAGCAGCGAAGGATTGGGTGGCTAAACACCCGGATCGCGTTGCCGACTGGACCAAGTGATTTGACCTGACGCGTCTAGTCAGTACCTCTCGAGGCCCCTTGGCATTTATGCCAAGGGGCCTTTTGCTTTTTTATGTGTTTAACGCATGCATGAGAAATGGCGACTCTGTCATGTCGTTCTAATACTAAGGTCGTCTGGAACCTGTCCGGCAGCCGCATAGAGTGGATACCGTTCCAACTAAATCTGTGCTGCGAGGATAAAAACAATGAACGACAGCATTTACCTCTCGATTCAGAACAGCCCGCGCTTCAAGGAGCTGGTCAGCAAGAGAGAACGATTCGCCTGGATTCTGTCAGCGATCATGCTTGGGCTGTACTCCGGATTCATTCTTTTGATTGCTTACGGACCGCATATCCTGGGCGCAAAAATCAGCCCCGAGTCCTCAATTACCTGGGGCATTCCGATCGGTGTCGGGCTGATCGTTTCGGCCTTTATCCTGACGGGCATTTACGTGCGACGCGCCAATGGCGAATTCGACGACTTGAACAATGCGATTCTCAAGGAGGCTCAGCAATGATCCGGCGTCTAATGGCTCTATTGAGCATCGCAGCCTTTGCACCTGGCGTCTGGGCGGCTGAAGCCCTGACGGGTGCGGTACAGAAACAACCACTCAACATTTCCGCGATCCTGATGTTCGTGGCATTCGTGGGTGCAACCCTGTGTATCACTTACTGGGCTTCCAAGAAAAACAACTCGGCCGCCGACTACTATGCGGCGGGCGGCAAGATCACCGGTTTCCAGAACGGCTTGGCGATTGCCGGTGACTACATGTCCGCGGCATCCTTCCTGGGTATTTCCGCCCTGGTGTTTACCTCTGGCTACGATGGCCTGATCTACTCGATCGGCTTCCTGGTGGGCTGGCCGATCATTCTGTTCCTGATCGCCGAGCGCCTGCGCAACCTGGGCAAGTACACCTTTGCCGACGTGGCGTCCTACCGCCTTGGGCAGACCCAGATCCGCTCGCTGTCGGCTTGCGGTTCGCTGGTGGTGGTGGCTTTCTACCTGATTGCGCAAATGGTGGGTGCTGGCAAACTGATTCAGCTGCTGTTCGGTCTCGACTATCACGTTGCGGTGATCCTGGTCGGTATCCTGATGTGCCTGTACGTGCTGTTCGGCGGCATGCTGGCGACCACTTGGGTGCAGATCATCAAGGCGGTGCTGTTGCTGTCCGGTGCCTCGTTCATGGCGCTGATGGTGATGAAGCACGTCAACTTCGACTTCAACGCGCTGTTCTCCGAGGCGATCAAGGTTCACCCTAAAGGTGAAGCGATCATGAGCCCGGGCGGCCTGGTGAAGGATCCGGTCTCGGCGTTCTCCCTCGGTCTGGCGCTGATGTTCGGTACCGCTGGCCTGCCGCACATCCTGATGCGCTTCTTCACCGTGAGCGACGCTAAAGAAGCGCGTAAAAGCGTGCTGTATGCAACCGGCTTCATTGGCTACTTCTACATCCTGACCTTCATCATCGGCTTCGGCGCGATCTTGCTGGTCAGCACTAACCCGGCCTTTAAAGATGCGGCTGGCGCACTGATGGGCGGCAACAACATGGCGGCGGTGCATTTGGCCAACGCGGTGGGTGGCAGTATCTTCCTGGGCTTCATCTCGGCGGTGGCGTTCGCAACCATCCTGGCGGTGGTGGCTGGTCTGACCCTGGCCGGTGCTTCGGCGGTGTCCCATGATCTGTACGCCAGTGTGATCAAGAAGGGCAAGGCCAACGAGAAGGACGAGATCCGCGTCTCGAAAATCACCACCATCGCTCTGGCGGTGCTGGCGATCGGCTTGGGTATTCTGTTCGAGAAGCAGAACATCGCGTTCATGGTGGGCCTGGCGTTCTCCATCGCGGCGAGCTGTAACTTCCCGGTACTGCTGCTTTCCATGTACTGGAAGAAGCTGACGACTCGCGGTGCGATGATCGGCGGCTGGCTGGGTCTGGTCAGTGCAGTTGGCTTGATGGTGTTGGGGCCAACCATCTGGGTGCAGATCCTGGGTCACGAGAAGGCGATCTTCCCGTATGAATACCCGGCGCTGTTCTCCATGGCCATTGCGTTTGTCGGGATCTGGTTCTTCTCGGTCACTGACAAGTCGGCTGAGGGTGTGAACGAACGTGCGCTGTTCTTCCCGCAGTTTGTTCGTTCGCAGACTGGATTGGGGGCGAGCGGGGCGGTTTCGCACTGAGGCTTCTATATATAAGCTGCGTTAAAACGAATGCCCCGGTCGAGAGATCGGGGCATTTTTTATTGGGCGGTTATCGGACTCTGTATGATTTTTCCGCGGAGGTGGCCTGCTCTTTGATCGTGTATATATCCGTTTCTGCGGTAGCGTCGGCTGGCGGTTATCGCCCGCCCTTGTAGGAGCGAGGCTTGCCCGCGAAGGCTGCCTGATAGTCGACCAGGCTATTTGATTGTGTACATATCCGTTTCTGCGGTCACGGCCGCTGGCGGTTTCGCTTTTACAGCGAGTCACTTTCGAAAAGCGCGAAAGTAACCAAAGCGCTCTTGCCCCTCCATTCGGTGCCTCGCTTAGGCTCGGCATGCCCTCGCTCCGGTCCTGCTCCGTGGGCCCGCCGCCATCGGCCATTCATGGCCGGGGGCGGCTACCGCGGCATCCTTGCCGCGGTGCCCCCTACGCAACGCCTGCGTTCGGCCTCTGGGAAAGGGGCGAGATCAAGATCAAGATCAAGATCAAAAGCCAAAGCAACAGCAAGATCAACAGCTTCGCGAGCAAGCCCGCTCCCACAAAAAATCAGAGCACATCCAAAATCAGAGCCATCCGCTCTTCTTTTCACCACTCTATAGGCCGAGCGTTAGCTCGCCTGCAGCTTTTGATCTTGATGCACCGCCCCTCGAGAGGCCGAGTGGAGGTTCTGCGCAGTGGGCAACCCGGCATGGATGCCGGGTTAGCCGCGCCCGGCCATGGATGGCCGATCGCGGCGGGCCCACGGAGCAGGACCGGAGCGAGGGCATGCCGAGCCTGGGCGAGGCACCGAACGAAAGGGGCAAGAGCGTTTTGGTTACTTTGGCGCTTTTCCAAAGTGACCCGCTGTAAGAGCGGAACCGCCAGCCGGCGCAACCGAAGAAACGGATATGTACACAACCACAGAGCCCGGTCGGCCCTCAGGCTGCCGCGTGACTCAACGTCAGGCACAAACAAAAACGGCCTCTATTTATAGAGGCCGTTTCCGGTGCAACTTAAGACGTTATCGCAAGACAGGTCTTATTTGCGGTCTTCAAGCCGGGTGATATCACGCGACTCATAGCCAGTGTACAGCTGACGCGGACGGCCAATCTTGTACGGGCTGGAGAGCATTTCTTTCCAGTGGGAAATCCAGCCGACAGTCCGCGCCAGAGCGAAGATCACGGTGAACATGCTGGTTGGAATGCCGATCGCCTTGAGGATGATCCCCGAGTAGAAGTCGACGTTCGGGTACAGCGAGCGTTCGATGAAGTACGGATCGGTCAGGGCGATCTCTTCCAGGCGCATAGCCAGTTCGAGTTGCGGATCGTTGGTGATGCCCAGTTCTTTCAGTACTTCGTCGCAGGTCTGCTTCATGACGGTGGCACGAGGGTCGCGGTTTTTGTAAACCCGGTGACCGAAGCCCATCAGTTTGAACGGATCGTTCTTGTCCTTGGCCTTGGCGATGTACTTGTCGATGTTCGAAACATCGCCAATCTCGTCAAGCATGGTCAGAACGGCTTCGTTCGCACCGCCGTGGGCAGGGCCCCACAGTGCAGCGATACCGGCGGCGATACAGGCGAACGGGTTGGCACCCGACGAGCCGGCCAGACGTACGGTAGAAGTCGATGCGTTCTGCTCGTGGTCGGCATGGAGGATGAAGATCCGGTCCATGGCCTTGGCGAGTACCGGGCTGATCGGTTTGATCTCGCACGGGGTGTTGAACATCATGTGCAGGAAGTTTTTCCGCGTACGACAGG
>NZ_JBIVCD010000060.1:13712-16188 GCF_044746425.1 Pseudomonas sp. NPDC086112
CATGGAGTACTTGCACACCATTGCGGCCAGGGTCGGCATCTTGGCAACCAGGCGGATCGCGGAGATGTCGCGATGCTGCGGGTTATTGATGTCGAGGGAGTCGTGGTAGAAGGCCGAGAGGGCACCCACTACGCCGCACATGACGGCCATCGGGTGGGCGTCGCGACGGAAGCCGTTGAAGAAGGTCTTCAATTGCTCGTGAACCATGGTGTGGTTCTTCACGGTGCCGACGAACTGGGCCTTTTGTTCTGCGGTCGGCAATTCGCCATTGAGCAGCAGATAGCAGGTTTCCAGGTAGTCCGACTTTTCAGCCAGCTGTTCGATCGGGTAGCCGCGGTGCAGCAGAATGCCGTTGTCGCCGTCGATATAGGTGATCTTCGACTCGCAGGAGGCAGTCGACATGAAACCAGGGTCAAAGGTGAAACGGCCCGTGGCCGTCAGGCCCCGAACGTCGATAACATCGGGACCAACGGTGCCGGTTAAAATGGGCAGCTCGACGGGGGCTGCGCCCTCGATGATCAACTGCGCTTTTTTGTCAGCCATGTGGCCTCCTATTTATGCTTGAAATCATCAGACAGACCCCCCACGCAGGGCCCGCACCACTATAGTGAGATAAATTCGAATGTCAATTTGCCTAAAGTCTTGCTCCAGAAGGCTTTAACCGGACTTTTTCCTCGAAATTGACTGCCATTTACGCCTTTTATCTCACTTGTGCAATCAGCTATTAGGGGAAGGTGTACGCGTTGTCATTAGTAGCCTAACTGTCTATACTCGGCCACCGACCGCCAGGGGCTTTTGGGCCTGCTTTATTGGGGGTCGCATCCCTGGGTGGTGGTTACCTGACCAGTGCACTCCCCAACAACTTTGCCCTGATTGTTAGGGGCTCTTCAGTGTGAAAAAAAGCCGTGAAAAGCCAACGACCTGTAAACCTAGACCTAAGGACCATCAAACTCCCCATCACCGGCGTTACGTCGTTTCTTCACCGTGTTTCCGGCATCATCCTCTTCCTGGGGCTTGGCTTCATGCTTTATGCATTGGGCAAGTCTCTGGGTTCCGAGGAAGGTTTTGCCGAGGTGAAGGCATGCTTGACCAGCCCGCTGGCCAAGTTCGTAGCATGGGGCCTCCTGTCCGCTCTTCTGTATCACCTGGTAGCCGGTGTGCGCCATTTGATTATGGATATGGGCATCGGTGAGACGCTGGAAGGCGGCAAACTGGGCTCGCAAATCATTATCGCCGTATCTGCGGTGTTGATCGTTCTGGCGGGAGTTTGGATATGGTAACCAGCGTTACGAACCTGTCGCGTTCGGGCCTCTATGACTGGATGGCACAGCGTGTGTCTGCGGTCGTTCTCGCGGCTTATTTCATCTTCCTGATCGGATACCTCGTTGCGAATCCTGGCATTGGCTACACCCAATGGCACGAACTGTTCGCAAGCAACTGGATGCGTATCTTCAGTCTGCTGGCCCTTGTAGCCCTGGGCGCTCACGCCTGGGTCGGCATGTGGACTATCGCGACTGACTACCTGACGCCGATGGCGCTGGGCAAGTCCGCGACTGCAGTACGTTTCCTTTTCCAGGCAGTATGCGGCGTAGCTATGTACGCTTACATCGTCTGGGGTGTGCAGATTCTCTGGGGTATCGGATCCATGGCTAACATTCCAACGATTTCTTTCGACGCCATCATTATTGGTGGCGGCGGTGCCGGCATGCGCGCAGCGCTGCAACTGGCACAAGGCGGTCACAAGACTGCCGTGATCACCAAGGTTTTCCCGACCCGTTCGCACACCGTATCGGCCCAGGGTGGCATCACCTGCGCCATCGCGTCCGCTGATCCGAACGATGATTGGCGCTGGCACATGTACGATACCGTCAAGGGTTCCGATTACATCGGTGACCAGGACGCTATCGAATACATGTGTCAGGAAGGCCCGGCTGCAGTTTTCGAACTGGACCACATGGGTCTGCCGTTCTCCCGTACCGAACAGGGCCGCATCTACCAGCGTCCATTCGGCGGTCAGTCGAAGGATTACGGTAAAGGTGGCCAGGCCGCCCGTACCTGTGCCGCGTCCGACCGTACCGGTCACGCGCTGCTGCACACCCTTTATCAGGGCAACCTGAAAGCCGGCACCACGTTCCTTAACGAGTACTACGCTGTTGATCTGGTGAAGAACCAGGACGGCGCATTCGTCGGCGTGATTGCCATCTGCATCGAAACCGGCGAAACCACCTACATCCGCGCCAAGGCTACCGTACTGGCCACCGGCGGTGCAGGTCGTATCTACGCTTCGACCACCAACGCCCTGATCAATACCGGTGACGGCGTTGGTATGGCGCTGCGTGCCGGCGTACCGGTACAAGACATCGAAATGTGGCAGTTCCACCCGACCGGCATCGCCGGCGCCGGTGTACTGGTTACCGAAGGTTGCCGTGGTGAAGGTGGTTACCTGATCGACAATCACGCCGAGCGTGTCATCTAG
>NZ_JBIVCD010000060.1:16198-18397 GCF_044746425.1 Pseudomonas sp. NPDC086112
GAACGCCAAAGACCTTGCCGGTCGTGACGTTGTTGCACGTTCGATGGATAAAGAGATCATCGCCGGCAACGGTTGCGGTCCGAATGGCGACCACGTAATGCTCAAACTCGACCACTTGGGCGAGGAAGTGCTGCACAGCCGTCTGCCAGGCATCTGCGAACTGTCCAAGACTTTCGCACACGTTGACCCTGTTGTTGCTCCGGTTCCGGTCGTTCCGACCTGCCACTATATGATGGGCGGCGTTCCGACCAACATTCACGGTCAGGCAATCACCCAGAACGACGAAGGCGTCGACGAAATCATCCCTGGCCTGTTCGCAGTGGGTGAAGTGGCGTGCGTATCGGTTCACGGCGCCAACCGTCTGGGCGGCAACTCGCTGCTTGACCTGGTGGTATTCGGCCGCGCTGCCGGCCTGCACCTGGAAAAAGCGCTGAGCGACGGTATCGAATACGATGACGCCACCGACGCCGACATCAACGCTGCCCTGGCACGTCTGTCCGCTCTGAACGAGCGTACCGAAGGTGAAGACGTGGCAACCCTGCGTCGCGAACTGCAAAGCTGCATGCAGAACTACTTCGGTGTGTTCCGTACCGGCGAATACATGCAGAAGGGTATTGCTCAGCTGGCTGATCTGCGCGTGCGCATCGCCAACGTCAAGATCAACGACAAGAGCCAGGCGTTCAACACGGCGCGTATCGAAGCGCTGGAACTGCAGAACCTGCTGGAAGTGGCCGAAGCCACTGCTATCGCTGCAGAAGTGCGCAAAGAGTCCCGCGGTGCTCACGCCCGTGAAGACTTCGAAGACCGTGACGATGAAAACTGGCTGTGCCACACCCTGTACTTCCCGGGTGACAAGCGCGTTACCAAGCGTGCTGTGAACTTCTCGCCGAAGACTGTTCCGACTTTTGAACCTAAGATTCGGACTTATTAAGGGTGGCCGCCATGTTGCAAGTCAGTGTTTATCGTTACAACCCTGATCAGGACGCTGCGCCGTTCATGCAGGAATTCCAGGTTGATACCGGTGGTAAAGACCTGATGGTGCTGGACGTGCTGGCCCTGATCAAAGAGCAGGACGAAGGTTTCTCCTATCGTCGCTCTTGCCGTGAAGGTGTTTGCGGTTCCGACGGCATGAACATCAACGGCAAAAACGGTCTGGCATGCATCACGCCGCTGTCTGCCGTCGTTAAACGTAACAAGCTGATCGTTCGTCCGCTGCCAGGTTTGCCGGTTATCCGTGACCTGGTCGTCGATATGAGCATCTTCTACAAGCAATATGAAAAGGTTAAGCCATACCTGCAGAACGACACGCCGGCTCCGGCCATCGAGCGTCTGCAGTCCCCTGAAGAGCGTGAAAAGCTCGACGGTCTGTACGAGTGCATCCTGTGCGCTTGCTGCTCGACTTCGTGCCCGTCCTTCTGGTGGAACCCGGACAAGTTCCTGGGTCCGGCTGCTCTGCTGCAAGCCTATCGCTTCCTGGCAGACAGCCGCGACAACAAGACATCCGAGCGTCTGGCTTCGCTGGATGACCCGTTCAGCGTATTCCGCTGCCGGGGCATCATGAACTGCGTCAACGTTTGTCCGAAAGGCCTGAACCCGACTAAGGCCATCGGTCACATCCGTAACATGTTGCTGCAAAGCGGCGTGTGATTCAGCTGCTGTACCCGTAGGACCGCTGTACCCGTAGATGCTACGGCGCAGGCTTCAACCGGCGCCGTAGTTTTAACCTGAGCAGCAGCTTAAAAGGCTGCCGCTCTTATTTTGAAGAAATGAGACAAGCAGGGGCATCCGGGCTGGTACCCGGACTATCAGCGTGATCCTAAGTGGCTTGTTTTAGTCGCTGCATTCGGACTTCTGCAAGTTTGCTCGGTGTCGACGCCGGTGGTGTTCCCCTAACCGAGGGTGACCAAGCATGCAAGAAAGCGTGATGCAGCGCATGTGGAACAGCGCCTACCTATCCGGTAGTAACGCTGCCTATGTGGAAGAGCTCTACGAGCTCTACCTGCACGACCCTAACGCTGTGCCAGAAGAGTGGCGCACCTACTTCCAGAAGTTGCCTGCTGATGGCAACCCTGTCACCGATGTTTCGCACTCCACAATTCGCGATCATTTCGTCTTGCTGGCAAAGAACCAGCGCCGCGCCCAACCGGTTTCCGCCGGTAGCGTGAGCAGTGAGCACGAGAAGAAGCAAGTTGAAGTGCT